>CACYGK010000026.1:0-28504 GCA_902774005.1 uncultured Bacteroidales bacterium
CCTATCAGCATCGTCTTTATTGCTTTCATATATTTTCCTGTCTTCATAAAATTCATAGTTCTTTTTCTTTTCCATTGCAAAGATACGAATATTATAAATTCTGTGCAATAGTTTTAGGGTTAGCCGATTAGAAATATTTGAGTTTGGAAGTGTAACTTGCATATAATCAGCAAGTAAAAACGCTGATAAACGTGCAGATTTATTTGTATAGGCTGGCAATGTGTTACCCTACAGACAGTTTGTCTTTTCCTAATTTCGGTTGACAGTTTTTTTTTTATTTCCTGATATGGTTTACAGTCGTTTTACTGAATACGTTGACAGTCTTCCCGACATCGTTGACATTCTTCCTGAAAAGTTTCAAAGTTTGACCACCTTTTTTTCTATTTTTTATTTTGTACATCTCTCGCTTAATCGTATAATTGCAAAAACAAATTCTAAGGACTATGAAAGCGGACGAAATGTTTGATGTGATGGATTCTACTGGTTCGGGCTATAAGACTGACCCGAGGATGCGGGATGTGGAGGCTGAGATGATACGGAGTCATGAACTGTGCCTGAAGATTTCGGCAAAGAAGCCGACTGATCCTGATTATAAGGGTCTGCTGGAGTCGGCAAAGAAGCCGACTGATCCTGATTATAAGGGTCTGCTGGAGGAGTTGTTCAGATGTGAGTTGGATGATAGCGTGGCTATCGTTTCTCCTTTCTATTGCGATTGCGGATGCCGGATGACGATTGGAAAGAATGTGATTATCAATAAAGGGGCTACTATCATGTCGCCTGGAAGGGTGGTGATAGAGGATCATGTGCTGATTGCTCCCGATGTGAAAATCGTCACGGTTAATCATGACTTGCAAGACAGGCATAATCTTTTCCATTTCGGAAAGGTGACTATCAAGGAGAATGCATGGATTTGTATCGGGGCTATCATCTGTCCGGGGGTGACGATCGGACGGAATGCTGTTGTTGCCGCAGGTGCTGTGGTAACAAAGGATGTGCCTGATAATTCTCTTGTTGCCGGCAATCCGGCAAGAGTCATAAAAGAGCATTTTTAACGTTAACGATAACGCTAACGATAACGAGTTCAAGACTCTTACATCTTACATCTTCCATCTTACATCATACATCTGCCATCTTTGATGGAGATGGTGCCTTGTACCCATTCGGTCATGGCTTGTTCGCCTTGGAGGGGGTAGTGGGAGGTGAGGATGCCGTCGAGGAGTTCGACGACATGGTTGTGGTATTGGGTGCCGTCGATGATGACGTTATTTGCTGCCAGACGGCGTGGTTTTCTTGGTTTTACGTCGTGGTCCATAGCTGTTCTTTGTACGTACGTCGGGGGCTGCCTTGATTTCGATGCGTTCCTTGGTGCGACTCTTGCGCAGGAGCTGTTCGGGTGTGAGGTGCTCATGC
This sequence comes from uncultured Bacteroidales bacterium, assembly GCA_902774005.1. GTDB lineage: Bacteria > Bacteroidota > Bacteroidia > Bacteroidales > Bacteroidaceae > Minthosoma. Next base: position 1,411 of record CACYGK010000026.1, read on the forward strand.
GTACGCGGTTTAAAGGTTGCACTATCAGCTATTACGCTGTCAGTCTTGACGGTGTCGACTGGTGCTGGTGGCGGCGGAACGTTCTTGTCGTGGATGCGTATGAGGGCGATGTTGGTGAGAAATGCGAGGTTGCGCATGGTATGGCTGCCTGTGTAGTAGAAGAAGCCGTGGAGGGCACGGATGTCATCGTCGTCGATGGCATCGAGGGTGAGTTCGACGGGTGAGTTGTAGTTGACCATGCGGTTGATGCCGGCAGTTCTGCCATTGCGGTATTCGATGGTGATGCCGAGTTCGACGTAGCAGTTGCGGTCGTCGGCTATCTCTTTATAGAAGACGGCATTTGCTATGAGGCGCAGTTTGTCGCGACGCAGGAAGAGTGTGGAGTCGTTCTTGATGGTGAAGACGAGTTTGTTCTGCATCGGTGCGGGGCGCAGGACGACGGTGGTTCCTGTGGACCAGATGTTGGCTGTGTCGCCATTGGATGTGAGTCCGAGGAAGGTGTTGTCATTGCCTGCCTGCATCTTCAGGGCTTCGTCAATCTCTTTGTAGCGACGGTTGATGTTGACGTACATCTCGCGCAGCTGGAGTGCTTCGCGTGTGTAGTATATCATTGAGGAGTCGAACTGTGCCTCGGTGATGCCGTGGTTGGAGAATACGGCATCGAGGTAGCGCTGGTTGTGGGTGTAGTCCTCGGGTGGCTGTACATCGATGATGCCCTGGGCAAGATGGTAGTCGAAGAGTATCTCTTCCATCTTGTCGGGAGGGATGATGTCGCTTTTTTCTTCGCTGCAAGAGAGAAGGAAAAAGCTTAGTATTAATATGAAAAGCGCTTTATTTAACATTGAAGCTTTTTCTATAGAAAAGCAGGAGGGCTACGATGCCGCAGGAGATGGCTGCATCGGCGAAGTTGAATACAGGACTGAAGAAGATGCAGTGTTCGCCGCCATAGACGGGAACCCAAGGGGGAAGTAGAACATATCGACGACGCGTCCGTAGAGGAATTCTCCGTAACCCATGCCCCAGGGTACGAGTTGTGCCGTGTAGGGGTGGGGCGGGTTGTTGAAGATGAGTCCGTAGAAGAGGCAGTCGATGATGTTGCCTGCGGCTCCTGCCATGATGAGTGTGAGGCAGATGATGTAGCCTGTGGGGCGACGGCGCATGATTTCGCGCCAGATGAACCAGCCGATGATGCTGACGGCGACGAGACGGAAGAGGGTGAGGATGAGTTTGCCTCCGAAGAGTTCCCATCCGAATGCCATTCCGTTGTTCTCGACGAAAGCGATGTGGAACCAGGAAGTGACTTCGATATGCTCACCGAGCAGCATGCCTGTCTTGACCGCAATCTTGATGATCTGGTCGATGACAAGCACGCTGATGAAGAGAGCTGATGCTATGAATAGTTTAGTCTTTCTCGACATTGATTACTGCTTTGAAATCGTCGAAGTCGATTGGTTCGCCGGCAGGGTTGCCCAGTTCGATAGAGTTGGCAAGTACCTGTGCTGCGATGTTCTCCTTGAAGCCTGCGAGCACGTCGCGTGTCTCAGGTGTGTCGCTGATGAGGACGCGGATGCGGTCGGTGATGTCGAAGCCCTGCGATTTGCGGAGTCCCTGTATCTGCTTGATGACCTTACGTGCGTTACCTTCAATCTTCAGTTCAGGAGTGACGGTGATGTCGAGTGCAACTGTAACGGTGCCTTCGTTTGCCACGCTCCATCCCGGAATGTCCTGTGACATGATATCGACGTCGCTGAGTTCGACTACCGCTTCCTGTCCGTCGGCAATGAGTGTAATCTGTCCGTCGCGTTCAAGTTCGGAAATCTGTTCCTGTGACATTGACGTAACGGCTGCATTTACAGCTTTCATGAGTTTGCCGAATTTCTTTCCCATGACACGGAAGTCGCATTTAACACTCTTAGTGAGGAGTTTGCCGTCCATAAGCTGGAGTTCCTTGACGTTCACTTCCTTGGTGATGATGGACTTCATGCGTTCGATGTTACGGCTGAACTCTGGGTCGGTATCGGGAATAGCGATGGCTCCAAGTGCCTGAATTACAGGTATCTTCACTTTCTTACGGATGGAGAGTCCCATGGATGTCACCTTCATGGCTGCCTCCATTGCGTCGTTGAGGTCGGAGTCGATTTCGGCATCGTTCCATGTAGGGAACTTAGCCAGATGTACGCTTACCGATGTGTCCTTGCCTGTGACAGCGTTGAGGTCGCGGAAGAGTTGGTCGGCATAGAACGGAGAGATAGGTGCGATGAGTCGGCTGAGAGTTTCGAGACAGATGTAGAGTGTCTGATAAGCCGAGAGTTTGTCGGTTGTCATCTCACCGCTCCAGAAGCGTGCCTTGTTGAGACGGATGTACCAGTTGGAGAGTTTGTCGATGACGAACGACTGGATGAGTCGTCCGGCTGGTGTCGGGTCGTAGTCGTCGAGGTATGCCTCCACACTCTTTGTCAGGGTGTTGAGTTCGGAGAGCAACCAGCGGTCGAAGTCGGGACGCTCAGCGTATGGGATGTCGGCTTCCTTGTACTGGAATCCGTCAACATTTGCATACATAGTGAAGAAAGAGTATGCCTGCTGCAGTTTGATGAAGAACTGGCTGGTCACTTCCTTCACGCCTTCGGGGTCGAACGAGAGGTTGTCCCAAGGAGATGAGTTGGTAATCATGTACCAACGTACGGCATCGGCTCCGAAAGTCTGGATGCACTCGAACGGATTGATGACGTTGCCGAGGCGTTTTGACATCTTGATACCGTTCTTGTCGAGTACGAGTCCGTTGGAGATAACAGCTTTATATGCAACCGAATCGAACACCATCGTTGCAATGGCATGCAGGGTGAAGAACCAACCGCGGGTCTGGTCGACACCTTCGGCAATGAAGTTTGCAGGGAAGGCAGTACCACCGTCGATGAGTTCTTTGTTTTCGAACGGATAGTGTACCTGTGCGTAAGGCATGGCACCCGAATCAAACCATACGTCGATGAGGTCGAGTTCGCGAGTGAGTACGTTGCCACTTTCGGAAACAAGTTTGATGTCATCAACGTAAGGACGGTGGAGGTCAATCTTCTCGTAGTTCTCCTTCGACATGTCGCCCGGAACGAAACCTTTGTCCTTCAGAGGGTTAGACGGCATGACACCTGCCTTGACAGCCTTCTCGATTTCAGAGTAGAGATCGGCGATGCTGCCTATGCATATCTCTTCGCGTGTATCGCGGTTGCGCCAGATAGGAAGCGGTGTACCCCAGTAGCGGCTGCGTGAGAGGTTCCAGTCGTTGAGGTTCTCGAGCCATTTGCCGAAACGTCCGGTACCCGTACTCTCAGGTTTCCACTGTATGGTTTTGTTCAGTTCGAACATACGGTCCTTCTTTGCCGTAGAACGGATGAACCAGGAATCGAGAGGGTAGTAGAGGACGGGTTTGTCGGTACGCCAGCAATGCGGGTAGTTGTGGACGTGCTTCTCAATCTTGAATGCCGTACCTTCCTCCTTCATTTCGAGACAGAGTACGACGTTGAGGTCCATGTCCTTGTTTGCTGCCTTCTCGTCGTACTTGCCACCCTGATTGTATTTGGGGTCGTAGGCATTTTTGACGAAGTTGCCCGCATGTTTCCAATAGCTGTCGTTGACACAGAGACGGAGGAACTCCTCGTCGATGTCGTCTTTCACGAAGTACTTACCTGTGAAGTCGACCATCGGACGTGTGTCGCCTGCCTTATCTATTATAAATAATGAGGGGATGCCTGCATCCTTGGCTACCTTGGCGTCGTCGGCACCGAAGGTAGGTGCGATGTGGACGATACCCGTACCGTCTTCTGTAGTTACGTAGTCGCCCGGAATGACACGGAAAGCTTCCGATTCCTTTACTATAATCTTGTCACCTTCGAGTGCACAAGGCTTTACCCAAGGCATGAGTTGTTCGTAACGGATGCCGAGCAGGTCCTCACCCTTGCCTCGCCAGATGATGTCGAGCGGAGCCTCTTCTGTAGCCTGGAAGTAAGCAGAGACACGAGCTTCAGCCATGATGTATATGGCTTCCTCACCGGTGTATGGGTTCTTACCTTTCAGGGCTACGTAGTCAATCTTCGGACCAACGCAGAGGGCTGTGTTTGAAGGCAGAGTCCAAGGGGTTGTGGTCCATGCGAGGATGTACGTTGAGAGTTGAGAGTTGAGAGTTGAGAGTTGAGTGTTGAGAGTTGAGAGTTGAGAGTTGAGAGACTCTTTCAGCACTCTAAACTGTGCGGTGACGGTAGTGTCCTTGACGTCGCGATAGCAACCGGGTTGGTTGAGTTCGTGGCTTGAGAGTCCGGTGCCGGCAGCAGGAGAGTAGGGCTGGATGGTGTAACCCTTGTAGAGCAGTCCCTTGTCGTAGAGCTGCTTGAGCAGGTACCAGAGAGTCTCGATGTATTTATTGTCGTAGGTGATGTAGGGATTGTCGAGGTCGACCCAGTAGCCCATCTTCTGGGAGAGGTCTGTCCACTCGCTCGTGTACATCATCACGTTCTTGCGACATGCGTTGTTGTAGTCGTCAACACTAATCTTCTTACCTATGTCTTCCTTCGTTATGCCGAGTTCCTTCTCTACGGACAGTTCGACTGGCAGTCCGTGGGTGTCCCATCCGGCTTTGCGCTTCACCTGAAATCCCTTCATGGTCTTGAAGCGGCAGAAGGTGTCTTTGATTGTACGTCCCATCACGTGGTGTATGCCAGGGTGACCATTGGCTGAGGGTGGTCCCTCGTAGAATATGAACGATGGGTATCCTTCACGTTCTTCGATGCTTTTGTGGAATACGTCCTGCGAGTTCCAATAGTTTAATACGTCGGCATTTACCTCACTCAGGTTCAACTTCGTACGCTCTGTAAATTTCATATTGTCTTACTTCAGTTTTATATTGTCTAATGATTGTTCCTTGCCGCAGTATCTGCACTTGGCAGTACGTGTAGCCTGGTGTATATTAAAATATGTGCGCATGGGTTCGTTGTTGGTGATGCACACGGGGTTGGCACATTTAACAATGTTGATGAGTGTCTCAGGCAGGCTGATTTCACGTTTCTCAACTACGTTGAAATTGCGGATGACGGTGAGTTTGATGTTCGGACACACCACGGCGAGTTTGCTTATCTCGTCTTCGGTGAAGAACTTCTCACTTATCTTGATGAGTCCTTTCTTCTGCATCACCTTACTGTCGAGGTTGTTGGCAATTATCACTTCGTTGTTGAACGTGTCGAGTTGCAGCAACTGCACGATGGTGAACAACTTATCGGTAGGTATGTGGTCGATTACGGAACCGTTCTCAAGTGCCGCAACCATCATCTGTTCTTTATTTTCCATACTTCTTAATGTCTTCAAGGGTTATACCTAAAACATCGCAAATAAGAGCCTCACGGGCATAGAGTCCGTTCTGTGCCTGCTGGAAGTAGTAGGCATGAGGACTGTCGTCGACGTCGTACTCAATCTCGTTGACACGGGGCAGCGGGTGGAGTATCTTCATGTTGGGTTTTGCTTTGCCCAGCATGTTGGCACGCAGGATGTAGGCATCCTTCACACGTTCGTATTCCATGAGGTCGGAGAAGCGCTCACGCTGCACACGGGTCATGTAGAGGATGTCGCAGTCGGTGAGTGTGTTCTCGTCGAAGTCCTGACGCTCTGTGTATTTGATTCCGTTCTCCTTGCAGTAGATCTTGTACTCCTCCGGCATCTCCAGTTCTTTCGGAGCGATGAAGGTGAACGTAGGGTTGTACTTCTTCATCGACATGAGTAGGGAGTGGATGGTGCGTCCGTACTTGAGGTCGCCCACCATGTAGATGTTCAGGTTTTCGAGTGTGCCCTGGGTCTTGTAGATGGAGTAGAGGTCGAGCATTGTCTGCGAGGGGTGGAGGTTGCTTCCGTCGCCTGCATTGATGATGGGCACGTGGGTCACCTCACTTGCATACTGTGCTGCACCTTCGAGGTAGTGGCGCATGATGATGACGTCGGCATAGTTGCTCACCATCTTGATGGTGTCCTTCAGGGTTTCACCCTTCGACGAACTGGTAGCCTTGGGGTCGGAGAATCCGATGACACGTGCTCCCAGACGGTTGGCTGCTGTCTCAAAACTCAGACGTGTACGTGTGGAGGGTTCGAAGAAGAGTGTTGCCACTACCTTGCCTTCGAGCAGACGGCGATTGGGCTTTGCCTCAAATTCGGTAGCCATGTCGAGAAGGTACTGTATCTTCTCTTTCGAGTAGTTGGCTATTGAAACGATACTTTTGTTTTCCATATTGATGCCCTTTCTTTATTCGTTTTCGTCGATTGCTGCAATCTTTGCCTTCACCTCTTCGAGGTCGGCACGCAGTTTGTCAACTTTGCGGTTCAGTTCCTCAACCAGTGCGTTTCCGCTCTTCGACTTGCTCGAGAGGTTCAGGAATCCGAGGTTGTTCTCGTATGTCTTGATTTCGTTGCGCAGGATGTCTAGCTGGCGCACTAGTTTGTCGCGCAGTTTGTCTCCGCCACCCGACTTGATGGTGTTCTTGAAACTGTTGACACGACGACGTGTTGCGTTCTCGCTGGCTGCTCCGTAGAGGCGGTCCATCTGTTCGCGGAACTGCTTATAGAGTTTGTCTTTCTCCTTGAACGGTACGTGTCCTATCTCGTTCCACTCCTGCTGTGCCTCGCGGAGCTGGTCGCGCAGTTCACCTTCAAGGTTACCCGGTTCGATGGCTGCAAGGCGTTCGATGATGGCTTTCTTCTTCTTCAGGTTTTCCTGCTGCTCGCTGCGGCTGTCGGCTCCTGCTGCTTTCTTTGCCTCGAAGAAGGCGTCGCATGCAGCATTGAAACGCTGCCATATCTGGTCGCTGTATTTCTTTGGCACGGTACCTATCTCTCTCCATTTCTTCTGCAGTTCGACGAGTATGTCGGTGGTCTCTTTCCATGCCGTACTGTCCTTCAGCGATTCAGCCTTCTCGACGAGTGCGAGTTTGGCTTCGTAGTTATCGTTCAGACTGTTACGCACGGTCTGGAAGTACTGTGCCTTCTCTGTGAAGAACTTGTCGCATGCTGCACGGAAGCGTTCGAATATCTTCACGTTCATCTTCTGCGGAGCAAAACCGATGGTCTTCCACTCAGCCTGCAGCTGTGTGATTTCCTCGCTCTTCTCGTTCCACTCAGCAAAGGTCTTCAGGGTAGTGGTGTCGATAGCTTCTATCTTCTCGCAAATCTCTGTCTTCTTCTGCAGGTTTTCCTCTTCCTGCTGCTTGCGGGCCTCGAAGAACTCATGATGACGTTTGTTGATTACTGTCGAAGCCTCCTTGAAGCGGTTCCATATCTCTTCTCTCAGTTCGCTTGCCACAGGTCCGATTTCGCGGAACTCGGCATGGAGTTGCTGCAGTTTGCGGAATGCAGCAAGTACGTCCTCGTTCTCTTTCAGTCTCTCGGCAGCCTCGATGAGTGCGGTCTTCAGTTCGAGATTCTTCTTGAAGTCGTAGGCACGCAGTTCGTTGTTCAGCTTCAGAGTGTCGTAGTACTGCTCCACAATCTGCTGGAAGTTCTTCCACAGTTCGGTTGCTTTCTCAGCCGGCACTTCCTTGATTTCGTTCCATTGCTGCTGAAGCTGCTTGAACTCGTTATATACTTTGTTGACGTCGTCAGGGCTGTCGATGAAAGCCTTGATGCGGTCGATGATACTCAGTTTCTTTTCGTAGTTGGCTTCGCGTTCAGCTTCCTGCTGTTTTGCCAACTCGGCACGTTTCTCTTTTACGATAGCCATCTGCTCCTTGAACTCGGCTTCGTCGTTGTTTTCTGCCGGTACGTACTCCTCGGGAGTTCCGCCACCGTCGATAAACGCTTTGTATGCATCCTCAATATTCTGTTTGTGGAGACGATAGAAGACGCTCTTCAGCATGTCGAGTTCCTGTCGTGATGTCTCCTCACCAGTCTCGGCAATCTGTTTCAGACGGTCGAGCACTTCCTTGGTGTTCTGATACTGTACGGATGTAGATGAGATTTCTGCCTGAGGTTCTTCTGCCTGTGGTTCTGCCACGAGCTCCTCAGTGGGGTTCTTAATGTCAGTCATAGTGTTGTTATATTATATATAATGTGTAAATTGTATTCTATGGGGTTAATGGGCTTATTGGGCTTATTGGGCTTATTGGGCGATGCGGGTTATCTGGCTATGTATTGCACCATAGTGTAGATATAGATGACCACAGCCGGAATGGCCATGAGGGAGGAGTCGAAGCGGTCAAGCATTCCTCCATGTCCCGGAATCATGTTACCTGAGTCCTTGATGCCGAGTCGGCGCTTCAGGAGTGATTCTACGAGGTCGCCCCATGTGCCGAAGATGACTACTACGAGTGCGAAACCGCCCCAGACGAGTCGTGATTGGACTCCCTGCAGTCCGGCACAGAAGGGGATGAACGTAGCGATTATCTGTGATGCGGCAATGGCAACGAGTGCTCCTCCGATACTGCCTTCCCACGATTTCTTTGGTGATACACGTGGGAAGAGACGGTGCTTACCCAGCAGACTGCCGAAGCAGTATGCTCCTGTGTCGCTCGACCAGAGGAAGATGAACAGAGCCAGCGGATACCAGTAGTAATAAACTATCTGAGGCATGAAGCACGACTCCGGCATTTCGACGAACGAGAGCGGACAGAGCAGGGCGAAGGGTAGGGCGACGTACATTTGTGACATCAGCGCGAATGCCCAGTTGTAGATGTTGTTCTTGCGGTCGAAGTAGAGTTCGCTGATGAGCAGGTACATGATGCTTATCAGATAAGGGATAAACACGGTTGCGTCCATCAGGTTGATGTTGTACGACAGCATGGCGAGGAACAGATAAGCCGACGATATCGTGGCAATGAATCGGTTCACCTGCAGTTCGGCATTACGGTTTACGATGGTGCAGAACTCCCATGTCGTAAGTGCTGAGATGAGAGCGAACAACAACGCGAATGAATAAGGATGCGACACGATGCATCCTACCAGCAGCACTACGAAGAGTGCTCCTGAAACGGCTCTAATTATCAGGTTTTTCATTTTCCTTATTCTCCTTAGCTTTTTCCAAAACGGCTTGTATTGCTTTTTGTCTGATTATGTCTTCGTTTTCTGCCTTGTGGTCGACAGCCTTCTCGCTGTCAGTCTGCTTCTCTTTCTCTTCTTTTTCAGCTTCCTCGTTAGCAGCCAGAATCTCTTCTGTACGTGATGTCCAAGGACGCGGTCCGAAGATGCGTTCTACATCCTCTGCAAAGATGACTTCACGGTCCATCAGTATCTGAGCCAGTTCGGCATGTCCCTCTCTGTGTTCCTGAAGTACACGTTTCGCACGTTCATATTCCGTAGCTATGAGTGCCTTCACGTCTTCGTCGATGAGTTCGGCAGTCTTGTCGGAATATGGTTTCTGGAACTGATACTCCTGGTTGTTGTAATAGCACAGGTTTGGCAGGTTGTCACCCATTCCGGCATATGCTATCATGCCATAGGCACGTTTGGTAACGGTCTCGAGGTCGTTCATGGCTCCTGTCGAGATGCGACCTGTACAGAGTTCCTCGGCTGCACGTCCGCCAAGCGTTGCACATATCTCGTCGAGAATCTCTTCCTTCGTGGTTATCTGACGCTCTTCCGGCATGTACCATGCTGCACCCAGAGCCTGACCGCGTGGTACGATAGTAACCTTGACCAGCGGGTTGGCATATTGCAGGAACCACGAGATGGTGGCATGTCCTGCTTCGTGGAGGGCGATGGTACGTTTCTCTGCCTGAGTCAGCAGTTTGGTCTTCTTCTCCAGACCACCGATTATACGGTCAACGGCATCGAGGAAGCATTGCTTATCCACCCATTTCTTGTTATGGCGTGCTGCTATCAGGGCTGCCTCGTTACATACGTTAGCTATGTCGGCACCTGAGAAACCTGGAGTCTGACGTGCCAGCATATCGACATCGACAGTCTCGTCAATCTTGATTGGACGCAGATGTACGTTGAATATCTCCTTGCGTTCGTTGAGGTCTGGCAAATCGACGTGAATCTGACGGTCGAAGCGTCCTGCACGCAGAAGTGCCTTGTCCAGGATGTCGGCACGGTTAGTAGCAGCCATGATGATGATACCGCTGTTGGTTCCGAAACCATCCATCTCTGTGAGCAACTGGTTCAGCGTACTTTCTCTCTCGTCGTTGCTTCCAAGCGAAGCTGCATTGGAACGAGCCCTACCTATTGCATCAATCTCGTCGATGAAGATAATACACGGAGCCTTGCCCTTTGCCTGGTTGAAGAGGTCGCGTACACGACTTGCTCCCACACCCACGAACATCTCAACGAATTCAGAACCTGAAAGTGAGAAGAACGGTACGTCGGCTTCACCTGCCACAGCCTTTGCCAACAAGGTCTTACCTGTTCCCGGAGGACCCACGAGCAGGGCACCCTTCGGAATCTTTCCTCCCAGTTCGGTATATTTCTTCGGATTCTTCAGGAATTCCACAATCTCCTCCACTTCCTGCTTGGCTCCTGCCTGTCCGGCAACATCTTTGAAGGTAATCTTTCCTTCCTTGTTGCCGCCTTCGATAAGCTGAGCCTTCGACTTGCCCACATTGAACATGCCGCCACCCATCATGCCGCCTCCACCGACTCTGCGCATGATGAATATCCAGAGTCCAACGAGGAACACCATCGGCAACAGCTGCCATATCAGGTTGGTCATGAAGTTGTTCGACTGCTTGTATCCTATGTTGCCGTCAAAGCGACCTTCTTCCTGAGCCTTGTCGAGAAAATCCTCGACTTTCTCAATCGAACCGATCTCTACCTCAACGGCACGGTTTGTCTTGTTCTTGTTGCCATTGCCGAACACCTTGCGGTCGTACTGGCGCTTCACGTACATCTCGACAGTCAGTTCACGCTTGTCGATTACTATGTCGCTGGCATACCCCTTTTCCACATACTCCTTGAAGGTGGTGTAGTCAATCTTCTTCTCAGCACCACTCTCGTTGTTGAAGAAGTACATATACAGAATGCCGCCAATAAGCATCACGTACAACCAACTCAGATTAAACCTAGGCTGCGGAGTGCCGCCACCCTTCTTGTTTGGTTGCTGCTGCTCTTGCTTCTTGTCCGACTCGTTCTGCAATTGCTGCATTTCGCTATTCATATTTTTTCTCATCAAAAATCTCATTAACCATTAACCATTAAACATTAACCCTTACCGCGTCTTCCCACAGATTATCGATATCGTAGAACGTGCGTGCCTCAGGTACAAACACATGTACTGCCACATCCACATAATCCATCGCCACCCACAGGCAGTTTCTTGTACCGTCCGTACTTACAGGCTTTTCGCCGGTACGTTTGTGCACCTCATCCCATACCGAATCCTGTATGGCGTCCACCTGAATCGGGGTGTTCCCCTCACAGATGACCAGATACTGGGTTATCGTATCGCCTATGCCTCGCAGGTCCAGTACCGTTATGTTCTGACCCTTCTTCTCCTCAATCCCTGCTACTATTGCGTCTATCAGTTTATTGTTCTTCATTCTCTTGTCTCTTTCTCTTTTCGTCGATAAGTTGGAAGTCCTTGGGTCGCAGAACGAAGTTCGAACCCAGATACTTCTCCTTCACAATCGTGTTCTCAGCCAACTCGGGTGGGGTGCCCTTGAAGAGGATTCGTCCCTCGAACAGCAGATAGGCTCTGTCTGTGATACAAAGCGTCTCCTGCACGTTATGGTCTGTGATGAGGATGCCGATATTTCTGTCCTTCAGTTTCCACACGATATACTGGATGTCCTCAACGGCGATGGGGTCAACACCTGCGAAGGGTTCGTCGAGCATGATGAACTTCGGGTCGATGGCAAGACAGCGGGCTATCTCGCAACGGCGTCGTTCACCACCTGAGAGCTGGTTACCTCTGTTCTTTCTCACTTTCTGCAGGCGGAACTCATTCAGCAGAGCTTCCAGACGTTCGTGCTGTTCTTCAACCGACTTATACTTCATCTCCAAAACCGTCAGCAGGTTGTCCTCCACACTCATCGTACGGAACACACTTGCTTCCTGAGCCAGATAGCCCACACCCTTCTGAGCACGGGTCGACACAGGGTCGGTCGTAATCTCCATGTTGTTGATGTACACCTTTCCGGCGTTCGGCACCACGAGTCCTGTCGTCATATAGAAACTCGTAGTCTTGCCGGCTCCGTTCGGTCCCAGCAGTCCTACAATCTCACCCTGACGCACATTGAACGACACATCGTTTACCACCGTACGCTTTCCGTACGTCTTCACCAAGTTCCTCGTATATAGAGTCATTCTATCGTCCGAGAACTCAGGAATCTCCGCATCGCTCGCGTTCGTCGTTGCCGTCGTGGAGAACATCTCCATGCCTGTATTCTTAATCTCTTCCAAGTTGCTTTTTCTTCAAAAATAGTCAATCGGGCGCGAAGATACGGAAAATATTTCAAATACCACGCATCTTCTTTCATTTAATAATGTACATACGTGTGAAGTTTTCTGTTTGAAAATAGTTTCGTCATAAAAAAGATACGAGTCATGCGATTGTGATATACATAACTCTTCGTAACTTTGCCCCAAGATTTCAAATGATGTAAAATGAAGGAATTCATCCTGTCAATCATCTTCACCCTCGCTACTATTACTACCAATGCGCAGTTCCTTTTTCGCATCAACGGGAATGGGCTGGCGGAGCCATCGTATATACTTGGCACGATACATACGCTTCCCGCTTCGCTGCTCGACAGTATACCTGAATATCAGGAGGCTGAGGGACGATGTCAGCAGATGTACATTGAATATATTCCCCCTGCCAACCCTCAGAATTTCATAGAAAGCTTGTGCAGTCCGAAACAAGATCGAGAAAAGGCCAAGTATCCTGACGGCAAAAATATTTTCGACGTCATTGACAAGGAAAGTGCTGAGATTCTGAAAGTGAAGTTCAAGGAGATAATGCCCATCAATCTTGACGACCCGACTTGGAAGCAAATATGGAACTGGCAACCCGCTGACTTCCAAGACTTTCTGTTTGGTCCTATCATGAGAGAATACTTAAAGAAACTCATGAAGGATTCTGCAATGGATTTTGAGCTTATGCAAAAGGCGAAAGCACGCGGCTTGCAGGTAGGAGGACTCGATGGCGAGAATTTGTTGCCACAAGATATTATTGGACCTCTGAAAAAAACGCCCCAGACCGTTGAGGAGCAGGCAGACTCGCTGATGGCTTTTCTGAAAGGCTATGATGAACGTAAGCAGAAACTCATGGAAAGGGCAGAAGGAACTGATGGTTATCTTGATGAAGTATGCAACTATTGGATGACGGGCAATTACGAAGGGTTCACCATATTTTGTCTTCCTGAAACCAACCAGCCGATATTGAAGGAGCGCAATGAGAAGTGGCTACCGAAGATACTTGCAGCGATGCGTGAAAAACCGACGATGTTTGTCTTCGGCTCAGGTCATCTTATAGGCGAGGAGGGCATTATCGCCAAACTCCGCGAGGCTGGTTATAAAGTTGAGCAGGTTAAAAGAAAGTAGTGTCCTCCCCAATGGTTATGCTGATTTTACAGTATTGGCATAAACATTCGTCCCTTGATTATTTATAAATTCGATAATGCCGTAGCAGAGGAGGATGGCGCAGAAGAACATGAAAACGTAGGGCAGATACTCCATCAGGAAGAGCATAATCTTGGAGTGGATGCCGAAGGCTAGAAGTTCAATAGGTGAGGGTAGGGCGATGGCGATAATAGCCATAAACAAACCCGCTACGGTACCGATACCGAAAGCCCAGACGGCTTTACGACGTGCCTTCTGCATTTCAGCCTTGTGGTATGCCTTTGCAAAATCAATGGCATCGAGTCTGTGCTGAAGCTGCTCCATGAAAATGTTCTCGTCACGTGGTTCATCCACGGGATACGATGCGAGAAGCATATCTAATTCTTTGTCCTGTATCATTTTTCTATCCTCCTTTTTAGTTCTTCCCTGCCGCGTTGCAAACGTTTTTTTACTGCTGCCTCGCTGCTGTCGGTTATTTGTGCAATCTCTTCTACCTTATATCCTTCGAAATAATGGAGTACAAGGGTAGTTCGCTCTGTTTCCGGAAGTTGTGCCATTGCCTGTTCCAGTTGTTGAAAACGGAATGTGTTATCAGCTGCATCTTCACCTCTTAAACTGTCCGCCTCCTCTATATCTTCGTAATGATAACGTGTGGCTTGAATGCGATGATTTAGGAACGTGTTGTAGGCAATTTTCATAAGCCATACCTTGGCTTTGCTCCTTTCGTCATATTTATCGAGAGCCAGGTAAGCTTTTACGAGAGTCTCCTGGGCAATGTCGTCGGCAGTCATCCTGTCACCTCGGCACAAGGTGAGCAGGAAGCGACGAAGTCCCCTCTGCTCACACTTTACCGTTTGGATGAATTGCTCGCGTGTCATAATTCACTTTATCAGTTTTCCAGCTCCTTCAAAGTCTTCATACCGAACTTATACGCAGCCAGTAGTCCGATGCCTATAGCGAATGTCGGTATTCCACAACAGCATCCAAAAGCAATTATGTCATCTTTTAAGTCTCCCATACAAATTGCCAGGATGGCAAGAGTGATAAAAATGACTGCTCCGAAGATAGTGAAGACGCTACCGAACAGGATTTCCCAATGCATGCGGAGCAGGAGTACTTCGCGAGCCGATTTGCGAGGTTTGCTCAGACTGTTGATAAATTCCTCAACATTTATTTCTCCGTTCTTCTCAATTGCAGCCATAACGATTTCGGTACGTTTTTCCGTTTCGTTCTTCTTATGGCGCAGGAAGAGCCACACGATGACGATAGGCAGGGCTGTAAAGATACAGATTGGCTTAATGATGTCGCCTAAATAGATAAGAAAACTTGAATCCATAATTCTTTCGATTTTATTTGTTATACATTTGTTACTGATTTCTGAACCGATTCGTCTATATAACAATCTTAAACGTAGAAAGGTGACATCGAATTGCATTTTTCTTTCATTTCTCAGAAAAATTATTTTCACGTCAAAGAAAATCTTTTGTGTGTCCTCAGTCTCAAGAAAAAATCCCGAGGGGAATAAAAATAATCCCCTAGGGATTTTTATTAATACCGAGGGGATTTTTAAAAATCGCGACGCGATTTTTTATTGCGCCTTCGACGTAAGAAACTATTTCCTGCGATGCTAAGGAAAGCCATCAGAGGAAACGAAGTGTCTATACGTTACACCTCAAAGTCGAGGCAGCTGCGCTGAACGGTGTAGGGGCGTACCTTTCCGTTGGCTACGGCTACGTGAGCCGGATGGACGGCGTATGCCTTGAGCGATGCCTCGGAGTCGAGAGTGCTGTCGAGCATGAGGTCGGCATTGGAGGATGCGAGACGTCCGTCGATATGGACGGTAAGGGAAAGGAGTCCGGGAACCTGACCTACGAGGGCTTCAAGACCTGCTTTGATGTTTTTCTTTACTTCAACTTTCTCAGTTTCTGAGAGTTCCGGATTCAGAGTCCAGAGGATAATGTGCTTAACCATAGTCGTTAAAATTTGTTTCTTCGGCAAAGATAGTGCAAATTATTTTACTTTGTGCAAAAAAATCACTATCTTCGCACGATTTTTTAATTGTAAAGAAAAAAGACTGTGCTTACACTAAGGAAAGGATTGACACATCTGGGGCGCTACTCGATGCTGATGGGCAGGGTTCTGACGCAGCCCGACCGTTTGAGGATGTTCTGGAAGTCGTACGTGACGGAGATGTTCCAGCTGGGATACAACTCTATTGCAATTGTGCTGATAATCAGTTTCTTTATCGGTGCCGTTATCTGTCTTCAGATAAAACTGAATATTCAGAGTCCGTGGATGCCGAAGATGGTGGTCGGATATACGACGCGTGAGATTATGCTCCTCGAGTTCTCCTCGTCTATCATGTGTCTGATTTTGGCAGGCAAGGTGGGTTCGAACATTGCATCGGAAATCGGTACGATGAGGATTACCCAGCAGATTGATGCTCTCGACATCATGGGTGTGAATTCGGCTAACTATCTGATTCTGCCGAAGGTGGCAGGACTGATGACTATCATGCCGATACTGGTTACGTTCAGCGTGGCGAGTGGTATAGGCGGTGCCTATGCTACGTCGTTCATGGGTATGACTACCGTCGACGAACTGAACGAGGGCTTCCGCTACAGTTTCAACCAATGGTACTTCTGGTGCGGAATGATTAAGGCTGTGGTCTATGCGTTTATCATCACGAGTGTCTCTGCCTACATGGGATATACGGTCGAAGGCGGTAGTGTGGAGGTAGGTAAGAACTCGACCGATGCCGTCGTTAGCAGCAGTATCCTGATTCTGTTCAGCGACATATTCCTGACAACAATTCTTACGTAGATTATGATTCAGATTCATCATTTATATAAAGCATTTGAGGACAAGGAAGTTCTGAAGGACATCAATGCGACGTTCGAGAACGGAAAGGTGAACCTCATCATCGGACAGTCGGGTTCGGGTAAGACCGTACTCATGAAGAATATCGTGGGTCTGCTGACCCCTACCTCTGGTAGCATTATGTACGACGACCGCGATTTTGTGGCATTGAGCAAACGTGACAAGATCATGCTGCGACGCGAGATGGGTATGATATTCCAGTCGGCAGCCCTGTTCGACTCACTTACAGTACTCGATAACGTGATGTTCCCCCTCGACATGTTCAGCGATATGTCGTACGAAGACCGTGTGAAACGTGCCAAGTTCTGTCTCTCGCGTGTCAACCTGCAAGGAGCCGAGGGTAAGTACCCGGGTGAGATAAGTGGTGGTATGCAGAAACGTGTGGCAATAGCACGTGCCATCGTTCTCCAACCTAAATACCTGTTCTGCGACGAACCGAACAGCGGACTCGACCCTAAGACGAGTATCGTCATCGACGAACTGATATCAAGTATTACCCACGAAGATAAGATTACTACTATCGTGAATACCCACGATATGAATAGTGTGATGGGTATCGGCGAACATATCACATTCATCTGCGAGGGCAGGGCAGAATGGATAGGTTCGAAAGATGAAATCATGGATACCGACAACAAGAAACTGAACGATTTCATCTTCTCAAGCGATATCCTGCGTCAGGCAAAACAACTCCACGACCAGAAAACAAGTAAAAGATGATAGTCTGCATAGCCGAAAAACCGTCAGTAGCCCGTGATATAGCCAATGTGCTTGGTGCAAAGGAAACCAAGCAGGGGTATATCGAAGGAAACGGCTATCAGGTGACGTGGACTTTCGGACACCTGTGCGAACTGAAAGAACCTCGCGAATATAACGAACGCTGGCAACGATGGGACATCTGGGATCTTCCCATGATTCCACAACGCTATGGCATCCGTCTTAAGGACGATGCAGGTATTCAGAAACAGTTTGCCATCATCGAGGAACTCTTCAAGAATGCTGAGATGATTATCAACTGCGGTGATGCCGGTCAGGAGGGAGAACTCATACAGCGATGGGTGATGCAGAAGGCAGGAGTGAAGTGCCCCGTGAAGCGATTGTGGATAAGTTCGCTGACTGAAGAAGCTATACGCGAAGGGTTCCAGACCCTCAAAGACCAGAAAGAATATCAGAGTCTTTACGAAGCAGGATTGAGTCGTGCCATAGGTGACTGGACACTCGGACTGAATGCCACACGACTCTACACCATGAAATATCAGCAGCAGCGCGGACAGGTGCTTTCGATAGGACGTGTGCAGACTCCTACGCTGGCACTTATCGTAAACCGTCAGAAGGAGATTGAGACTTTCGTTCCGCGTCAGTCTTGGCTGCTCACCACACTTTACCGCGATGTCAAGTTTACAGCAGTAGCCATCGACGAGGATGCCGAGGCTGAGAAAGCAGCTGAAGCGACAGCTGATGGCAAGGCAGCTAAGAGCAAGACACCTACATACAAACAGATAGAATACGAGACGGAGGCAGAGGCGAAGGATGCGTTGGAGAGTGTGAAGGACAGTCTGCTTACCGTCATCGACATACAGAAGAAAAAGGGTAGTGAGGCTCCTCCGCGTCTTTACGACCTTACATCCCTGCAGGTCGATTGCAACAAGAAATTCAGCATGTCGGCAGAGCAGACTTTGCAGACTATCCAGTCGCTCTACGAAAAGAAATTCACTACCTATCCGCGTGTCGATACGACCTTCCTCCCCGATGATATGTACCCTAAGTGTCCTGGTATTCTGAAGGGTATGAAGGGCTACGAACAATACACGACTCCGCTTGCAGGTAAGACTTTAATAAAATCAAAGAAAATATTTGATTCTTCGAAAGTTACAGACCACCATGCTATAGTACCTACTGGTGTGCCGGCACAAGGAATGAGCGACATGGAGAAGAAGGTTTACGACCTCGTGGCCCGTGCTTTCATTGCCGCTTTCTATCCTGATTGTAAGTTTGAAACCACTACCGTCTTTGGTGAATGTCTGAAGAAACAAAACGGAGAAAATCCTCTGCCGGAAGAAGAGAAAAGCATACTCTTCCGTACCTCGGGCAAGACCATCATCGACGAAGGATGGAAGGTGGTTTTCAAGAAGGAGAAAGAAGAAACTTCGTCTTCGGACGATTCGGATAATCCTGAAAATGCTGATGCCGTAGAGCGCACCTTGCCTGTGTTCAAGAAAGGTGAGAACGGACCGCACATACCTTCGTTGGCAGAGAAATGGACTCAGCCGCCCAAACCTTATACCGAAGCCACTCTGCTGAGAGCTATGGAAACGGCGGGTAAGTTTGTGGATGACGACGAACTGCGAGACGCCATGAAGGAAAACGGAATCGGTCGTCCGAGTACCCGTGCCGCCATTATCGAGACACTCTTCAAACGCCGATACATAAAGAAGGAGAGGAAGAGTCTGATAGCTACACCTACAGGAATCGAACTGATAAGTCTCATACACGAGGAACTGCTGAAGAGTGCCGAACTGACAGGACGATGGGAGAAGAAACTGAGAGACATTGAGTACCATAAATACTCCGCTCGGCAGTTTATCGAGGAATTGAAACAGATGGTTGTGGATATTGTAACTACGGTACGTAACGATAACTCCAACCGTCGTGTGGCATACACGTCGGACGAGGACTTGAAGAAGAAAAAGTCTGCATCCAAGACTCCGCGTAAGGAGGGTGAAGCTCCGGCAGGATTCAAGCCGAGAGCGAAGAAGGCTGAGAAAGGAGAAAAAAAGGCTGAGGCGGAAAAGCAGACCTTCGATGCCGACCAATGGATCGGTATGACCTGTCCTGTCTGCAAGCAAGGTACCATCGTGAAGGGTAAGACAGCCTACGGCTGTTCCCGTTGGAAGGAAGGGTGTACCTATCGTATGCCTTTTGACAAGCTTGTCTGAAAAAAAACGAAGGAAATGTAATGGTTTTTTCTCAAAAATGACTATATTTGCCCGCAGAAATCGAAAAACAAAATAAACAATTTAAATAAATGGAAAACAAGATTCAAGAGTTAACTGAGAAACTCCTGCACGAAGGAGTGGAAAAAGGTAATGCTGAAGCTGAGAAAATCATTGCTGCAGCAAAGGAACAGGCTGCCAAGATTATTGCAGACGCAAAGGCTCAGGCTGAAGAAATAGCTGTTGAGGCTGGTAAGAACACAAAAGCTTTGGAGGCTAATACCAAGTCGGAGATTAAGATGTTTGCATCGCAGGCTATCAACGCCCTGAAGAGTGAGGTTGCAAACGTAGTAGGCGACAAGATTGTAAAACAGGCTGTAGCCGACGTTGCAGGTGACAAGAACTTTATGAATGAGTTCATGCTGAAGATGGCTGAGAAGTGGGCTGCTCAGGAAGATATCGTAATCAGTACTGCTGATGCTGCTTCGCTGAAGGCTCTGTTTGCTAAGAAGGCAAAGGCTCTGCTCGATAAGGGTGTGAAGATTGAACAGGTGAACGGACAGAAGACAGCATTCTCTATCCAGCCGGCAGACGGTTCTTACAAGGTTAACTTCGGAGAGGCTGAGTTTGAGCAGTATTTCAAGGGATTCCTGCGCCCACAGCTTGTTGAAATGATTTTTTAAGTCCTTAAATTCCGATTTATGGCAAACTACTATTGTTTGATGGCAGGATTGCCCGATATCACGCTTGACAGTCCGATGTCGGTCAGTTTTCCTGACATACGCGAAGAAATGGAGATGGCGCTCAGCGACAAGGATCAGGAGCTCATATTCTATTTCTTTCTCGAAAACGATTGCAAGAACCTTGTCAGGCTCTTGAAAAATCCCGAAGCGGAGATAAATCCCAACTGCAACTACTCGATGGAGCAGTACAGGGATATGATTACCTCGGCTCGCGAGATGAACTTCAATGTGCACCGATATCCATCGTTCATGTCGGAGTTTGCGCGTAACTATAATTATAATAAAGATGTGAAAGGCTGGTATGCCGAAGATGCCATTCAGTTGGCTTTCTATGAGTATGCCATGCAATGTCCCAACGAGATGATAAGTCAGTGGTACGAACTCTGTCTTAATATAAATAATGTGCTTACCGCTATGATTGCCCGAAAGGAAGGTTGGAACGTAGCCGACTATATTCAGGGCGAGAATGACGTCACGGACATGATTCTGAACAACAACACCAAGGACTTCGACCTCAGTCTCCAGTACGACTACGTGAAAGAACTCATGCAGATAGTCGATTGCGACGATCCCGTACTGAAAGAGAAGAAGATTGATGCCTTCAAGTGGACATGGCTCGACGATCAGACCTTCTTCGATGTGTTCTCTATCGAAGCTGTGTTTGCTTATCTATGCAAGATGGAGATGCTCGACCGTTGGGAACGCCTTGATCCTGAAAAGGGTAAGGAGACTTTCCAGCAGATTATCGAGAACCTGCGCAGCGAAGCCCGTGTGCCGGAAGAGTTCAAAGTCAAGTCGGTCTATGCCAAGACCGCAGGTCAATATGAAAAGAACGAAAAATAATAAAACGATATAGAATATGACTAAAGGAAAAGTAAGTGGCGTTATTGCCAACATGGTAACCCTCTCGGTCGATGGTCCTGTGTCACAGGGCGAAATCTGTTACATCGAGACAGGCGGTGTCCGTCTGATGTCGGAGGTTATCAAGGTAGTTGGAACAGACGTGTATGTTCAGGTGTTCGAATCGACACGTGGACTGAAAGTCGGAGCAACTGCCGAGTTTACGGGACACATGCTCGAAGTACAACTCGGACCGGGTATGCTCTCAAAGAATTATGACGGTCTGCAGAACGACCTCGACAAGATGGACGGTGTATTCCTC
Organism: uncultured Bacteroidales bacterium; assembly: GCA_902774005.1. GTDB lineage: Bacteria > Bacteroidota > Bacteroidia > Bacteroidales > Bacteroidaceae > Minthosoma. The sequence continues at coordinate 22,644 of CACYGK010000026.1, forward strand.
CAGCGCGGACAGTATACCGAACCTCTCGATGCTGAACGTCTGTGGGACTTCCTGCCTCTCGTAAAGGAAGGTGACGAAGTAGAAGGCAGCGCATGGCTCGGCGAAGTAGAGGAGAACTCTCAGAAACTGAAGATCATGGCTCCGTTCCAGATGATTGGCAAGGCAAAGGTGAAGAGCATCGTCAAGGCTGGACAGTATAAGATTCACGACACCGTAGCCGTGCTGCAGAAAGAAGACGGTACGGAAATCAAGGTCGATATGGTTCAGCATTGGCCTGTTAAGTTCGCTATGACCAACTACAAGGAGAAGCCACGTCCATTCAAGCTTCTTGAGACCGGTGTCCGTACCATCGATACTTTCAACCCGATTGTCGAGGGTGGTACAGGTTTCATCCCCGGTCCGTTCGGTACAGGTAAGACCGTGCTCCAGCACGCCATCTCCAAGCAGGCAGAAGCCGACATCGTAATTATCGCAGCTTGTGGTGAACGTGCTAACGAGGTTGTGGAAATCTTTACCGAATTCCCCGAACTGATTGACCCGCATACAGGACGCAAGCTGATGGAACGTACCATCATCATCGCAAATACATCAAACATGCCTGTGGCAGCCCGCGAAGCATCAGTATATACAGCTATGACAATGGCTGAGTACTACCGCTCGATGGGTCTCCGCGTACTCCTTATGGCAGACTCTACTTCACGTTGGGCTCAGGCTCTGCGTGAGATGTCGAACCGTATGGAGGAACTGCCTGGTCCCGATGCCTTCCCGATGGACCTCGGTGCCCTCATCAGTAACTTCTATGGACGTGCCGGATACGTATATCTCAACAACGGTGAAGTCGGTTCCATCACATTCATCGGTACCGTATCGCCTGCCGGAGGTAACCTCAAGGAACCGGTTACTGAGAACACTAAGAAGGTGGCTCGCTGCTTCTACGGACTCGAACAGGATCGTGCCGACAAGAAGCGTTATCCGGCTGTCAATCCTATCGACTCTTACTCCAAGTATCTTGATTATCCGGAGTTTGAGGAATATGTCTCAAAGAAAATCAACGGCAAGTGGATTCCGAAGGTACTCGACCTCAAGACCCGTATGCAGCGTGGTAAGGAAATCGCAGAACAGATCAACATCCTTGGTGACGACGGTGTACCAGTTGACTACCACGTAGTATATTGGAAGTCGGAGGTTATCGACTATGTCGTGCTCCAGCAGGATGCATTCGACGAAGTGGATGCCGTGACCAGTCTCGAACGTCAGGAAGCAATCCTCGACCTCGTAACAGAGATATGCGAAACGGAATTCCAGTTCGACGACTTCCTCGCCGTAGTTGATTACTTCAAGAAACTCATCAACCTGTGCAAGCAGCTGAACTATTCTGAATTCAAGTCTGGGCAGTACGACATGTTCTACGGTCAGATTCAGGATATGCTTAAAAACAAATAAGACAATTATGCATTATGCATTCTTAATTCCGAATTAAAAAGTTATGGCAACAGCATTCCAAAAGATATATACAAAGATTAGCCAGATTACAAAAGCCACCGTTGCTTTGAAGGCAAGTGGAGTGGGATACGACGAACTGGCTACCATTAACGGAAAACTTGCACAGGTAGTGAAAATCAAGGGTGATGATGTAACCCTGCAGGTTTTCGAAGGTACAAGCGGCATTCCTACCAATGCCGAAGTGGTATTCCTTGGCAAAGCTCCTTCTTTGAAAGTGAGCGAACAGCTCTCAGGACGATTCTTCAATGCCTATGGTCATCCAATCGACGGTGGACCAGAAATAGAAGGTAAGGAAGTGGAAATCGGCGGTCCTTCGGTTAACCCCGTACGTCGTCTGCAGCCAAGCGAACTCATCGCAACCGGTATTGCAGGTATCGACCTTAACAACACCCTTGTGTCAGGACAGAAGATTCCGTTCTTTGCAGACCCCGACCAACCGTTCAACGAAGTCATGGCACTCGTGGCACTCCGTGCAAAAGCCGATCGTATCATCCTCGGTGGTATGGGTATGACCAACGACGACTACTATTTCTTTAAGAATACATTCTCCAATGCAGGTGCGCTCGACCGTATCATCGCATTCATGAATACTACCGAAGACCCGGCTGTCGAACGTCTGCTCGTTCCTGATATGGCACTTACGGCTGCCGAGTACTTCGCAGTTGAGAAACACGAGAAGGTGCTCGTCCTCCTCACCGACATGACTTCCTATGCCGACTCACTCTCTATCGTGTCCAACCGTATGGACCAGATTCCGTCGAAGGACTCAATGCCGGGTTCACTCTATTCCGACCTCGCAAAGATATACGAGAAGGCAGTACAGTTCCCGGAGTCGGCAGGTGGCGGTTCTATCACCATCATCGCTGTTACGACCCTCTCCGGTGGTGACATTACACATGCCGTACCTGACAACACAGGTTACATCACCGAAGGTCAGCTCTTCCTCCGTCGCGACTCCGACATCGGTAAGGTCATCGTTGACCCGTTCCGTTCGCTCTCGCGTCTGAAGCAGCTCGTAGCAGGAAAGAAGACACGTAAGGACCACTCGCAGGTCATGAACGCAGCTATCCGTCTCTACTCCGATGCATCCAATGCAAAGACAAAGCTCGAGAACGGATTCGACCTTACCGACTACGACAACCGCTGTCTCGACTTCGCTAAGGAGTATGCTAACCGACTCCTCGCCATCGACGTCAACCTCGACACCGAAGAGATGCTCGACGTTACTTGGAGCCTCTTTAAGAAATACTTCAAACTCGAAGAAGTCAACATCAAGAAAGAATTCACCGACATTTACTGGAAATGATAAAGTTTCAATATAACAAGACATCGCTCCAACAGCTTGAAAAGAACCTCAAGATGCGTCAGCGTACCTTGCCTATCATCAAGAACAAGGAAACTGCCCTGCGTCTCGAAGTGAAGCATTGCAAGGAGGAAGCGAACAGACTTGAGGAACTGCTACAGAGTCAGATACAGGGCTATGAGTCCATGTACGCGCTGTGGGGTGAATTCGACACCTCGCTCGTCAGACTGAAGGACGTCAAACTCGAAGTCAAGAAGTTTGCCGGAGTCCGTGTACCTGTTCTTGCCAACATCGAACTCGAAGTGCGCCCCTTCGGACTCTTTAGTGCCCCGAAATGGTACTTCGACGGCATCAAGCTCCTGCAGGGACTTGCCAAGACAGCTGTCGAACGCGAATTCGTACTGGCAAAACTACAGCTCCTCGACCATGCACGTAAGAAGACCACACAGAAGGTCAACCTCTTCGAAAAGGTGCAGATACCTGGATACCAGGAAGCAATCCGCAAGATAAAGCGATTCATGGAAGATGAAGAGAACCTCTCCAAGTCTTCACAGAAGATTCTTAAGTCGCTCAAGGAGAAACGTGCTAAGGAAGAAGCAGAACAAGGAAAGGAGGTAGCCGTATGATACAGAAAATGAAAAAACTCACGTTCCTCGTTACCAACAAGGAATATGACGGTTTTATCGACTCCATACGTAATCTCGGAGTGATTCATGTCGAGCAACTCCAGCAGGGAGCAACAAGCGACGAACTGCAGCAGGCTCTCGACACGGCTCAGCGCATCAAGACCGCACTCTCTGCTCTCGACTTCGCCAAGGATTCCTATACCCTGAAAGGCTCATACGTTGCCAAACCTGCCGATTACCAGGCCGGCTTGCAGATGGTGGCAAGGGTAGAGGGTCTTACCGAACAGGAGAACGACCTCCGTCATGAACTCGACAACGTGGAGAAGGACATCCAGCGACTTGAAGTGTGGGGCGAAATCGACTGGCAGCAGATTGAGCAGCTTGCTTCAAGCGGCACCAACATGTATTTCTTCTCGGCTCCCGCCAAATTCTACAAGGCGGAGTGGGGCGACAAGTACTTCGCAACTCCGATAGCTGAGGCAAACAAGAAGATTTACTTCGTTGCTTTCGCAACTGAAGTGCCTGACATCACAGCCGAACTCATCGACCTGCCAAAGGAATCGCTCAGTAAACTCCGTTCACTTGTTGCCGGACTTCAGCTTCAGTTGGATGAGGTACACGAACAGATGCTCGCTGTAGACAAGGAGTATCGAGACAGCATACTTGCAGCTCAGATAGAAATTGAGAACGAAATACAGCTCTCACAGGTACACCTTAGCGACCAGTCCGTTGCAGGCAATGCCCTTCGACTCATGGTTGGTTGGACACTTGCCGAACGTGCCGACGAAGTGACTTCGTTCCTCGACAGCGAACATATCTACTACGAAATCGCTGACCCTGAGTTCGACGATAACGTGCCTATCAAGATAGTCAACAACAAGTTCGCAACGCTCTTCGAACCGATCCTGCGTATGTACTCGTTGCCCAACTATCACGACATCGACCCGTTGCCACTCTTCGCACCTTTCTTCATGCTCTTCTTCGGACTCTGCATGGGCGATATGGGCTACGGACTCATCATACTCGCCATCTCGCTTCTAATCGTATTTACCAAACCCGGTATCAAGTCTTACGGACAACTTGGAGCACTCCTCGGCGGTATGACCTGCATTTGTGGATTCATCACGGGTACTTTCTTCGGTATCGACCTCTCAACTGTCGATTGGGAATTCATCAAACCAATACAGCCATACTTCGTCAACGACTCCATGAAGGAGAGCTTCTTCGGCTACTCTCCTATGATGGTCATCTCTGTCATCATCGGACTCGTTCAGGTTCTCATCGGTATGACTATGGCAGGATGCAAAGCTGTCAAGAACTATGGTTTCATCTACGGAGTAGGTAAATTCTCGTGGGTACTCGCTCTCATCAGCGCCGTCATCCTCTTCGGTCTGCCTATGTTCGGAGCAGTCATCCCGGTAGCTCTGCAATACGTGCTCTACCTGCTCATTGCCGTTGCAGCCTTCGGAATCTACTTCCTCAACAATCCCGCAGCTTATGCGAAAGAGGGTAGTCTCCGTAAGATGATAGGTGTCGGTATGAACATCGGTGGCGGACTCTGGTCCACCTATGGTATGTCAACCGGACTGCTTGGCGACCTCCTCTCATACATCCGACTCTTCGCACTCGGACTCACCGGAGGTGTACTTGGTAGTGTGTTCAACTCGCTCGCCATGGACATGAGTCCACAGATACCTGTTGTTCACGAAATCGTCATGCTCATCATCCTGCTCTTGGGTCACGGAATCAACTTCGGACTCTGTATGATTTCATCCTTCGTACACCCGATGCGACTCACCTTCGTCGAGTACTTCAAGAATGCCGACTTCTCAGGTAACGGAAAAGAATACTCTCCATTCAAAATCAAAAAATAACATTATTAATTATTAACCCAGGATTCTCCTTGCCACCAAGTCCTTCTCATGGACGGCAGAGTTAATCCGCATTAAAATTCAACTTTATGGCAATAATTCTTGCTTATCTCGGAATCGCCCTCGCAGTAGGACTTTCCGGCATCGGTTCCGCTTACGGCGTAACTATCTGTGGTAATGCAGCCATTGGCGCATTCAAGAAAAACCCAAGTGCCAGCGGTTCGTACATCGGACTTGCAGCCCTCCCATCGTCACAGGGACTCTACGGATTCGTAGGATTCTTCATCCTCAATCCTAAAGTAACATCCGACATCTCAATGTTTGCAGCATCTGCAATCTTCGGTGCCGGACTTGCCCTCGGCGCGGTAGCACTCTTCTCTGCTATTCGTCAGGCAAAAGTATGTGCAAACGGTATCTCAGCTATCGGTGGCGGTCACAACGCATTTGGTACTACAATGGTACTCGCCGTATTCCCTGAGCTCTATGCCATCCTCGGACTCCTCGTGCTCATCCTTATCTCTGGCGCACTCTAATCCGAACGGCACATATACGAAAAAC
>CACYGK010000026.1:28544-28981 GCA_902774005.1 uncultured Bacteroidales bacterium
CAAACGTTTGAAGCGCTGAACAGACGCGAGCGAGGCAGGGGAGGGGTACGAGAGATTTGTTCTTCTCTCGCTTATTTGTATTTTTTGCGTACTAGCAGCCTTCGTTACTCTTGTAGCACTAGTTATCCTAGTCTCACTAGTAATACTAGGATTACTAGAACAACTAGAAAAAATGGAAGACTAAAACTAAATGAAGAAGCCCTCACTTCGTTGTTGGAGTGGGGGCTTATTGTTGTATGAATAAAAGTTTGAATGTTTATTCGCGGGGTTTGTTAGCTGAATATACTATCTTCAGGGCGTATGCTTTACGCAGGATCTGCTTTACGTCGGTGATGATGCCCATTGGGGTGTGGTGATCGACTTTGAGCGATACGGTGAAGAATGGTTTGTCGACTTCGGCAAGGTCGCCACGTTCTACTGTTACGTAGTCGTAAACT
>CACYGK010000027.1 GCA_902774005.1 uncultured Bacteroidales bacterium
ACGATGGGTGCTCTGCATCGTGGGCATGCTTCGCTGGTGGAGCGCTCGGTAAAGGAAAATGACGTGACTATCGTCAGTGTGTTCGTGAATCCTACTCAGTTTAACGATAAGAACGACCTGGCTAATTATCCGCGTACGTTCGAAGCTGACAGGGATCTGCTAGCTTCGCTCGGTGCTACGATTATGTTCGCACCTGCAGCTGAGGAGATTTATCCGGAACCTGATACGCGCACGTTCAGTTATCCTCCTACCGATACGGTGATGGAGGGTGCGTTCCGTCCGGGACATTTCAACGGGGTGTGCCAGATTGTGAGCAAGCTGTTTGAGTTCACTCAGCCTACACATGCTTATTTCGGAGAGAAGGACTTCCAGCAGATTGCCGTGATCAGGGCTATGGCTGCGGAGCATTTCCCGGGACTGAATATCTGTCCGTGTCCTATCGTAAGGGAGAAGGACGGATTGGCTCTGTCGAGCCGCAATACGCTGCTAAGTGCTGACGAGCGTCAGATTGCACCGAATATCTATAAGGCTCTGAAGGCTAGTGTGGACTATGCCAAGAACCACACGGTGGAGGAGACGAAGCAGTGGACTGTGGACGAGATTAACGCCGTAGAGGGACTGGAGGTGCAGTACTACGAGATAGTGGATGCTGTGACTCTGGCAAGCATCAAGGACTGGAAGGATGCGGAGCATGTACAGGGATGCATCACGGTGTTCTGCGGAAAGACTCCAATACGACTGATTGATAATATAAACTACAAATAATATGCTGGTAGAGGTACTGAAATCGAAAATCCACTGTGCCACAGTGACGGAAGCGAACCTGAACTATATGGGCAGCATCACCATCGACGAGGATCTGATGGACGCTGCGAATATTATTGAGGGAGAGAGGGTGTACATTGCCAATAATAATAACGGCGAACGCTTTGATACGTATGTCATCAAGGGTGAGCGCGGCAGTGGATGCATCTGTCTGAACGGTGCCTCGGCACGTAAGGTGCAGATTGGCGACGTGGTCATCATCATGGCTTATGCCACGATGGATTTCGAGGAGGCTAAGAAATGGAAGCCTGCCGTCATTTTCCCGGATAAGAGTAATAAGGTTTAGGCGCCCAGCGCATTGATGATGCGCTGAATACCTTCACGTAAAAGGCTGCGACGAGTTGCCAGATTGATTCTGATGTAACCTTCGCCAGCCTTTTCGCCGTACATGGAGCCTGGGTTTACGTACACTTTTGCTTTACGGAGGAGCATGTCGCTCACTTGTTTGGAGGACATGCCGAGACTGCGGATATCTACCCACATGAGGTAGGTGCCTTCGAGCGGATTGATATGGAGCCCGGGCAGATGTTCGCCGAACATCTGACGCACCATAAGGTAGTTCTCATGGATATAGTCGCAAAGCTGGTTGAGCCACTCCTCCCCTTCCCTGCTGTATGCTGCCTGAAGGGCAAGGACACCGAAGGGGTTGACATCACATACTTCGTTCTGATTGATGGCTCGGTCGATGCGCTGACGCACCTCCTCGTCGGGAGCAATGATATTGGCTATCTGGAGTCCGGCGATATTGAATGCCTTGCTGGGCGATACACATACTGCAGAGTGCCGGGCAAATTCGTCACTCAGCGATGCGAAAGGTGTGTAGGGAGCATCTTTGGAATAGACGAATTCGCAATGTATCTCGTCGCTGAGAACAAAGACCCCGTGCTTCATGCATATGTTGCCCATGCGGAGGAGTTCGTCGCGTGTCCACACCCTTCCCACAGGGTTATGAGGATTGCAAAGGATGAAGAGTTTTACGGCGGGGTCGCTGCATTGCCGTTCGAACTTTTCCCAGTCGATAGAGACGGTATCGTCCTGCAGGAGTTCGTTTTCGACGATGGTGCATCCGTTGTTCCTGATGCTGGAGAAGAAACAGTTATAGACGGGTGTCTGGATGAGTACCTTGTCGCCCGGACTGGTCATTGCCTTGACGATAGCAGAGAGAGCCGGAACGACTCCGATGGTGTAGATGAACGAACGACGGGAGATGGTCCACCCGTGACGACGGCGGAACCAATCGATGGTGGCTTGGTAGAACGACTCGGGTACGTGGGTGTATCCGAAGCAACCATGTTCCGCTCTTTTCCGTACCGCTTCGAGGATGCAGGGAGCAGTCTCAAAATCCATGTCAGCAACCCACAGAGGGATGATATCAGGGTCGCTGAACTCGTCCCACTTTACGCAGTTAGTGGCACGTCTATCAATCTGCAAATCAAAATTATACTTCATTTCTTCTCAATTATTACTTTAGCATCGGCAGGAGCCTTCTGATTCTCGTCCCAGATGAGTTCGCCTACTGAACCTTCGACCCTTATCACACCACTCGTAGGATTCTTTATGCTATGTACGTGTCCGCGGATATTTCCGTTGACGGTAGAGTACTCGAACAGCAGATTGGCATCGCTACCGAAGGTGCAGTCCTCGAGTATGAGTCCGTCAACATAGCAGAGGAGTTGTTCGCCTGTAAGATGACAACGCACGAGACGGATGTTCTTGCCGTACCACGCAAGGTATTCGCCATTGATTTCAGAGTCGTAGATGGTAACGTTCTCCGACTCCCAGAACGAGTCCTTCGAGTTAATGACGGCATTATGTATCTCTACGTTCCTGGCGTACTGGAATGCATAGTTACCCTCCTGACGGTAGTTTTCGAGACGGATATTCTCGGAATGCATGAAGGCATAGTCGCAGTTTTCAATCTTCACGTTCTTCATGCGTATGTTGCGGCAGTCCCACAGGTATTGCTCGCCGTTAGGGAAGTCGGTATCCTCGACGTCTATCCCATCCATGCGACGGAAGAGTTTCGGAGCATCGACACGACAGCGGCGCATGCGGCAGTTGCGCGAGTACCACATGCTGCTGCGTGCACTCTCGGCAAAGTAACAGTCGGTAACTGAAAAACCGTCCGTCTCCCAGAACACGTACTTTCCCTCGAAGGTACAGCGCTCCGCTTCGATATTACTACTTTCTTTTATCGACGATTCACCCACATGGATCGTAACCTCTTCAAGTCGGAGATTATGAGAGGCATACAGGGGTCGTTCGCCACCAAATTCTTTATTCTTTATCAATTCATAGGTCATAGGTCTTATTATTTTTTCAATTCTTCTTTTACTTCGCTTATACTTTCCTGGCTCCAACTGCGACCGTAGAGGCGGACGATGAAGACGAGTCCGCGCCAGCAGAGTTCGATGCACATGGCTATCCATACTCCGCGGAGTCCCATCGTCTTGACGAGTATAGTAGCAAGGGAGAGTCGCACTATCCAGATGCTGCCGAGGTTGAGCAGACTGGGTACGAGTGTGTTGCCCGAACCGACAAATGCTCCGTAGGCTACGATGCTGGCTGCGAACATGGGTTCTGCCCAGGCTTCGATACGAAGGATGTCGGTACCCAGTCGTATCACTTCGTGGTCGTTGGTGACGACACTCATCATTTCGGGTGCGAACACTGCCATCAGCACTCCCATGAGGGCCATGACACTCATGCCGAGACCCATTGCCATCCAGGCGAAACTGCGCATGAGGTCTTTGCGGCGGGCTCCGGCACTCTGACCTACGAGTGTGGTGGTAGCCTCAGCGACACCATATCCGGGCATGTAGCAAAGGCTTTCGATATTAATGCCGAAGGTGTTGGCAGCGATGGCTACTGTTCCCAACGGTGCGATGATGCTGGTGATGGCAATCTGTGCTCCGCACATGACTCCGCGTTCGAGTCCGATTGGCGAACCGATGCGGAAGACGTTTCTGAGTGTTTCGCTACGAGGCACGTATGCCAGCAGGCTCGATGCACTACCTGTGAATCTGTCGCGAGAGAAGCGCAGACGTTCGTCGCGGAAGATGAGGTAGTAGAGAATGAGGAACATGGTAATCAGATAGGCCACGAGTGTGCCTAGTGCAGCTCCTTTCGTTCCCATGTCGAGTACGAAGATGAAGATATAGTTGAAGAGCACGTCGAAGATGCACATGAATACATTGAGCAGACTGGGCACTTTGATGTTTCCTGCACAGCGCAGACTGGCTGCTGCAAGCATATTAATGATGAGGAAGGGTAATGCCAATGCCACGATGCTGAAGTATTCGGATGCTCCATGCCATATCACTCTGTCGGCACCGAGCCAACGCGGCAGGAAGGGTGCGAGGGAGAGTCCGATGATCATGAGCAGCATGCCGAACAGGATGCACGACACGATGCCCTGTCGCACTATGTTGCGGGCTGTATCCAGTTCTTCTGCCCCTACTCTATGTGCCACCTGAACGGCAAATCCCGTAGCAAACGCCGAACAGAGTCCACCGAAGAGCCAGATGGTGGTAGAGACGAGTCCGACGGTTGCCGACTCGTATGTGCCGAGATGACCGAGCATGGAGGCATCGATTATCTGCATGGCCACAGACGAGATCTGTGCGAGGATTGCAGGAAGACTCAGTAAAACAGTAAGTCGCAGCTTTTCTTGCCACGACATACTTCTTGCACCTTTCCTGACTAAAAGCAGAAGTTCATCCTTAGACATTTAGCATTTAGTCCGTTTAGCATTTATAACTTTGCGAGACTTTCTGTGATGGTAGCAATCTTTGATTCGGCATCTGCCTGTTTTTTGCGTTCCAGTTCGACAACCTGTGCGGGGGCATTAGCCACGAAGCGTTCGTTGGAAAGTTTTTTCTTCACACCGACGAGGAATCCCTGCAGGTGTTTGAGTTCTGCCTCCAACTTCTGGCGTTCAGCCTCTGTGTCGATGAGTCCACCCAACTGGACTGCATATTCGGTAGTACCAATCATGAATGCCGATGTACCGTCGCTCTTTGCATCCACATATTTGATATCAGAGAGCGAAGCCATCTTACGGACTGTAGCAGCAAGAGCCTCACAGTTGGTAATGTTCTTTCCGTCGGTCTGAGCCACCTCGAGAGTAAGTGGTTCGCGTGGTGATATATTCTTGCTCTGACGAACGGCACGTATACCGGAGATAATCTGCTTCAGTTCCTCGTACTCAGCACAGAGTGCTTTTTCCTCCTTGGTAGGAGCACTGAGGATGAGCGGACTGACCATAATGCTCTCACCGTCCTTACGCTCTGCGATATGCTGGTAGAGTTCCTCGGTGATGAAAGGCATGAACGGATGGATAATCTTCATGAGTTGTTCGAAGAACAGAAGAGTATCTTCCAGAGTCTTCGGGTCGATTGGTGCCTGATATGCAGGCTTTATCATTTCGAGGTACCATCCTGAGAACTCGTCGGTAAACAGTTTGAAAACCGACATCAGAGCCTCGTTCAGACGGTACTTCTTGTAGAGGTCGTTAATCTCTGCGTATGCAGCCTTTATCTTGGCTTCCATCCAACGTGCCGCACTCTCGTTCTCCTTCGGTTGCGGCAACTTAGTGTCAACCTGCCATCCCTGTACGAGACGGAACGCGTTCCATATCTTATTACAGAAAGCAGCACCCTGCTGACAGAGTTGTTCGTCGAACAGGATATCGTTTCCTGCCGGAGCAGAAAGCAGCATACCCATACGTACACCGTCGGCACCGTACTGGTCGATGAGTCCGAGTGGGTCGGGTGAGTTGCCCAACGACTTCGACATCTTACGGCCCAGTTTGTCGCGCACCAGTCCTGTGAAATATACATTGCGGAAAGGTACATCCTTCATGTATTCCTCACCAGCCATAATCATACGAGCAACCCAGAAGAAGATGATGTCGGGAGCCGTTACGAGGTCGGCTGTAGGATAGTAATACTTTATCTCCTCGTTGCCCGGATTGTTTATTCCGTCGAAGAGTGAGATTGGCCAGAGCCAAGACGAGAACCATGTGTCGAGGGCATCCTCATCACGAGTGAGCATATCGATTGTGATGTCCTTACCGTACTTCTCCTGAGCCTTCTTGAGAGCCTCCTCCTTAGTGAGAGCTACGACGTACTTCTCTTCGTTTTCGTTTTCGTTATCGTTTTCGTTTTCGCTAATAAAGTAAGCAGGAATGCGGTGTCCCCACCAGAGCTGACGACTGATACACCAGTCCTGGATGTTCTCAAGCCAGTTGCGATAAGTAGTTACGTACTTAGTCGGATAGAACTTAATCTTGCCTTCGAGTACAGGTGGCAGGGCGATGTCGGCAAAATGGCGCATGTTGAGGAACCACTGCTTGCAGAGACGAGGTTCGACGGCTGTATCCTGATTACGTTCAGAATAACCTACTTTATTGTCGTAGTCCTCTACCTTCTCCAGCAGTCCGGCATCGGCAAGGTCCTTGGCAATCTGCTTACGTACGTCCATGCGGTCCATACCCACATAGAGTCCGGCAGCCTCGCTCAGAGTACCGTCCGGATTGAAGATATCGATAGTCTCCAGTCCGTGAGTCTTACCCAGTGCGTAGTCGTTCACGTCGTGGGCGGGGGTCACCTTCAGACAGCCTGTACCGAACTCGATGTCAACATAGCGGTCCTCGATGACAGGTATCACACGGTTCACCAGCGGAACGATTACCTTATGACCGCGCAACCACTGGTTCTTCGGGTCTTTCGGATTGATACACATAGCCGTATCACCCATGATAGTCTCAGGACGTGTAGTAGCCACAACGGCATAGAAACCTTTCGAGTCCTTATGGATGACGTTACCTTCCTTCTCCAGTTCGTCGATAGACACCTTACTGCCTACGGAAGTGAGGTTCTCAGGGTCGGCAACATAGTATTTCAGATAATAGAGTTTGCTCTTCTCATCGCGGTAGATCACCTCCTCGGTAGAAAGAACGGTCTGTGCTTTAGGGTCCCAGTTCACCATACGGAGTCCACGATAGATGAGTCCTTTGTCGTAGAGATCAACGAACACCTTCAGAACCGATTCACTACGCTTCTCGTCCATAGTGAATGCTGTACGGTCCCAGTCGCACGATGCACCCAGTCGGCGGAGCTGCTTCAGGATGATGCCTCCGTGTTCCTCGGTCCATGCCCATGCATGTTTCAGGAACTCCTCACGAGTGATGTCACGTTTCTTGATTCCCTGTTCTGCGAGTCGGTTTACCACTTTTGCCTCAGTAGCAATCGAAGCGTGGTCGGTACCCGGTACCCAGCAGGCATTCTTTCCGTCGATACGTGCCTTACGGATAAGGATGTCCTGAATCGTATTGTTGAGCATGTGTCCCATGTGGAGCACACCTGTCACGTTTGGTGGGGGAATGACGATAGTATAAGGTTCGCGTCCGTCAGGTTTGCTGGCGAACAACTTATTATCAATCCAATACTGATACCACTTCTTCTCAATCTCCTGCGGGGAGTACTTACTTGCTAATTCCATCTTTTTTCAAAATTTTGCGCGAAGTTACGCATTTTTCCAAAAATGTGGTAATTTTGCAGCAAAATAATAGATAATGGACTACAACAAAATCATCTTGCAATATTATCCTGAGGATAATGAGCAGCGTCACATCCTCGTGACACATTCGGAGTTAGTAACCCGCAAAGCACTCTCGATAGTCGATGCACACCCCGAACTGGGTGCCGACCGTCAGTTTGTGGAAGAGGCATCTATGCTTCACGATCTCGGTATATTCCTCTGCAATGCTCCTGGCATCTATTGCTTTGGAAATGAACCATATATAAAACACGGAATACTCGGAGCAGAACTTCTCAGAAAGGAAGGATTTCCGCGTCATGCCCGCGTTTGCGAACGCCATACCGGAGCAGGAATAACACGTGAAGATATCGAAAAGCAGGGACTACCCCTCCCCCCTCAGGATTTTCTTCCGGAGACTATCGAGGAAAAGATTATCTGCTATGCTGACAAATTCTTCTCGAAGACCAAGCTCGAACGCGAAAAGACAGTAGAAGAAGCCTGTCGCAGTCTGCTGAAATTCGGCAATGACGGCACAGAGCGCTTCCTCTCCTGGACAAAGATTTTCGAGTGAGGAAACGGCGTGTTTTTCTTAAATAATGTACATGCGAGGTTAAATAATCTGATTTGATGCAGATTAATTGGCGAATATTGCGTAATTTTGTACCCGATTTTTGTTTTCCGTTTACAGTTTACCGTTTACGGGGTAGAAATCCGACTGAACGCTTTGAAACTTAAAACATATATAATCTTCGCTGTTCTGCTGTGCATTGCTACACTTTCAGTAGCACTGACAGCCTCATACAAAGCCCCTCTCCCCAACGAGAGGGGAGTTGCGGTTTATGAGGAGGGGGATAGTTTACGGCTTACGGCTGACAGCTTACGGGGGGACAGTTTACAACTGATGACTGACAGTTTAAAGTTGATAACTGACAGTTTACAGCTGATGGCTGACAGCATTGTAAAGATGGATTCGCTGTCGCTGGCAGAGTTGGACTCGCTGATCGATGTGTATGAGAACAAGAAGGTAAGGAAGGCTGTGCAGTGGAACGACTCCATTGCTGCTGTGCAGGATTCGATAAATGCAAGCAAGAAGGAAAGTCCGCTGGATGCTCCGGTGGTTTATACAGCTACTGACTCGGTGGTTTTCGTGATGGGAAGTAAGAATGCGTATCTCTATGGTGATGCACAGGTGAACTATACGAATATCGAACTGAAGTCGGAGGAGATTCAGATGAATATGGACAGTTCGATTGTACATGCGATAGGTGCAACTGACTCACTCGGAAAACTATACGGCACTCCTATATTCAAGGAAGGAGACGATACGTATGAGTCGGAGACTATGTCGTATAACTTCAAGTCGAAGAAGGGTTTCATCACGAATGTATATACGCAGCAGGAGGAAGGATACCTGACGAGTGACGAATCGAAGAAAGGACACGACGACGAACTGTATCTGAGACACGGACGATATACGACCTGTGACGAAGAGCATCCGCACTTCTACATAGCATTAAGCAGGGCGAAGGTGCATACGGGAAAGAGTGTTTTCTCAGGACCTGCATGGCTGGTGATTGAGGACGTTCCCCTACCCCTCGCCGTACCGTTTGCCTATTTCCCGTTCACTAGCAAATATTCGTCGGGAATCATCATGCCATCGTACGGTGACGAATCGACCCGAGGATTCTACCTGAGAGACGGAGGTTATTATTTTGCGATAAACGACAATGTGGACCTGAGACTGACAGGAGAAATATATACAAAGGGTTCGTGGGGACTCGGAGCACAATCGACGTACAAGAAGAGGTATAAGTACTCGGGTAATTTCTACTTCAACTATCAGGTGACGAAGGAAGGTGAGAAGAATATGCCGGACTATAGTGTGGTGAAGAACTTCAAGTTGCAGTGGAGTCACCAGCAAGACCCGAAGGCAAGTCCCAACAGTTCGTTCGGAGCAAGTGTGAACTTCGCCACGGAAAGTTATGAAAAGAACAACCTGTCGTCGCTCTATAACCCTACGGCATATTCGCAGAGTACCAGAACTTCATCCGTGAGTTATTCGCACTCGTGGCCGAAGATAGGTCTTTCAATCTCTACATCTGTGAACGTGACACAGAACATGAGGGACTCAACCATTGCTATGACACTGCCGACATTGTCGATTTCGTTGAGCCGCTTCTACCCTTTCAAACGCAAAAAAGCAGCAGGTAAGGACCGCTGGTATGAGAAGATTGCACTGGCTTATACGGGTGCTCTCTCGAACAGTATCACGACGAAGGAAAACAAGTTGCTGAAGTCGAACCTGATAAAGGACTGGAACAACGGTATGCGGCATAGCATCCCTATCAGTGCGTCGTTCAACATCTTAAACTACCTCAATATCACTCCTTCGGTAAACTATACCGAACGATGGTACACACATAAGGTGAACCAGGACTGGGACAATGAGAACCAGAAGGTGGTGAGGGACACGATATGGGGTTTCAACCGTGTGTATGACTTCAACATGTCTCTGGCATTCAACACGAAGTTGTATGGTTTCTACAAACCGAACAAGAAGATTTTCGGAGAGAAGATTCAGATGGTACGCCACGTATTCTCGCCATCGGTGAGTCTGAGTTATGCTCCTGACTTCGGTAACCCGATGTGGGGATATTACGACACTTACACAAAGACGGATACACAGGGTAACGTGACTCTAGTGCAGTACTCACCTTATCAGGGTTCGCTCTACGGAGTGCCGGGAACAGGAAAGACTGGTAGTGTGACGTTTGATATGTCGAACAATATAGAGATGAAGATTAAATCGGACCGCGACACGTCGGGAATAAGGAAGATAAGTATAATCGACGAACTGGGTGCGAACATAGGTTATAATATGGCAGCCCAACGACAACCGTGGAGTAACCTGAATACCCGACTGAGGTTGAAATGGGGAAAGTTCACATTCAACATGAGTGCCGTATTCGCCACGTATGCTTACGAGTTTGACAAAAACGGAAACGTAGTCATAGGTGACAGAACTGAATGGTCGTATGGCAGATTCGGACGTTTCCAGGGTATGAGCAAGAACTTCTCCTATTCGTTCAACAACCAAAGCATAAAGAAACTGAAGGAGAAATTCAGTAAACTGTTCGGCAAGAAAGAATTGGAAGAGGAAGAGGATAAGGAGAAGAATGGCGAAGACGAGGAAGTAAGTGAGGATCAGCAGCAGAAGGAAGGGTCGGACTTCAAGAGCAGACGAAGGAAGAAAAACGAGAAGGAAGACACAAGCGGACTGGACGAGGACGGATATATGAAGTTTACACTGCCGTGGTCGTTCAGTATTTCGTACGGTATCTCGATGGCAGAAGACAGAAGTGCCGACATCAACATAAAGACTATGCGCTATCCGTATAAGTTCACCCACAACCTGAACTTCTCGGGTAGTATCAAACTGTCGTCGGGATGGCATGTGAGTGCATCGTCGGGATGGGACTTCAACGCCCACAAGATTTCAATGACTACGGTAAATATCTCAAGAGATATGCACTGTTTCGATATGACCTGCGGACTGGTGTTCGGTACGTTCACTTCGTATAACATTACACTGAGGGCAAAGTCAACTGTGCTGACCGATGCGTTGAAGTATGACAAGAAGAGTTCGTATTCAAGTTCTGTAAAATGGTACTAATCCCGGTGGGAGTTGAAAGTTGAAAGTTGAAAGTTAAAAGTTAAAAGTTAAGCAGATGTGAGAATACTTGCAATAGACTACGGAAAGAAGAGAACCGGAATAGCTGTGACGGATACGTTGCAGATTATAGCCGGGGGACTGGATACTGTGGAGACGAGAGAGTTGGAGCAATGGCTCACAGGATATATGCAGAAGGAGGAGGTGGAGACGATTGTAGTTGGGTATCCGAGACAGATGGACGGTGACGATTCGGAGAACATGAAAAGAATCACTCCATTCGTGAACAGACTGAAGAAACTGTTTCCGGAGGTAAATGTGGAGTTGTACGACGAACGGTTTACTTCGGTACTGGCTCATAAGACGATGCTCGACAGCGGCATAGGAAGGAAAGCAAGACAGGACAAGGGACTGGTGGATAAGATTTCTGCTACCATTATTCTGCAAGACTATTTAGAATACAAAAAACTAAGAATATGATTTTACCAATGTACATTTTCGGACAACCGGTACTGAGAAAGGTTGCCGAAGAAGTGGAGGAAGGTACTCCAAAACTGAAGGAACTGATACAGAATATGTTTGAGACCCTGAGAAAATCGGAGGGCGTAGGTCTGGCAGCTCCACAGGTAGGACTGTCGATGCGTCTGTTTATCGTGGACCTCGACTGTCTGAGCGAAGACCATCCTGAGTTCAAGGGTTATCTGAAGACGTTCATCAATCCTGAGATTGTGGAAGAAAGCGAGGAACAGGTTTCGTATGAGGAGGGATGTCTTTCAGTACCCGGAATACACGAGAACGTGAAACGTCCGAAGAAAGTGCTCGTGAATTATCTGGACGAGGACTTCAAAGAGCATGAGGAGTGGTTTGACGGTTTCCCTGCAAGGGTAATCCAGCATGAGAACGACCACCTCGACGGAAAGATGTTCATCGACCATCTGGGTCCGCTGCGCAAACAGATGCTCAAGTCGAAACTGGTGGCAATGACAAAGAATAAGTTCAGTGCTTCGTATAAATGCAAGCCAAACAAATAGTCATATATCTGCTCATGTCACTCTTGCCGCTGTCGCCAATGAAGGCACAGATAAATACGACAAGAATGATTGATATAGGTCGGAATGCAATCTATTTCGACGACTATGTGCTGGCTATTCAGTATTTCAATCTGGTTATCAACTCGAAGCCTTATCTCTACGAACCATATTTCTACAGGGCTTTAGCAAAGTTCTATCTCGACGACTATACCGGTGCAGAGGCAGACTGTTCGAGGGCTATCGAACGGAATCCTTTCTTCCCAAGCAGTTATCAGGTGAGAGGACTGTCTAGAATAAAACTCGGCAAACTGTCAACGGCTGTCGAGGACTACACGAAAGCTGTGGAGATGGAACCGGGAAACCGTTCGCTGTGGCATAATCTGACTATCTGCTATCTGGAATTGAACCGTCTGCACGAGGCAGACTCTATCTGTGACAGGATGCTGAAACAATGGCCCCGACAAGCCGAGGGTTATGGTATAAAGTGTCAGATAAAGATGGCAGAGAAGGATACAGTCGAAGCCGAAAAACTGATTGACAAGGCTTTGGAAGTGGACAAGTATAATGTGCCGTCGCTGAGTATGAAAGCCGTTATGCTGATGAGCCATGAGCAGTATAAGGAAGCTGAGGAACGCCTTGACGAGGCACTGAGACTGCAACCCAAACACCCCGGCAATTATATCAACAGGGCGTTGTGCAGGTTTCATCAGAACAACTACCGGGGAGCCATGCAAGACTATGACCAGGCTCTGTTGATTGATCCCAATAACTTCATCGGACACTATAACCGAGGACTGCTTCGCGCCAATGTGGGTGAGGACAATCTGGCTATTGAGGATTTCAACTTCATCATTGAGAAAGACCCTGACGACATGATGGCTATCTTCAACCGCGCTACCCTACTCGACAATATCGGAGAATATGCTGAGGCTATTCGTGACTATACTACTGTGATAAATGAATATCCGAAGTTTCTCTACGGTTACCAGCGCCGAGCTGCTGCAAAGAGGAAAATTGGTGACTTGAACGGTGCGAGAAAGGACGAAGAACACGTGATGAAAGAGGAGATTGCACACCGTTACGGCTACTCTACTGCCACCTCCCGTCAGAAGAACAAGACGAGAAAGAAGTCGGAAAGGAATATCGACGATTACCAGAGTATGGTAGTTGCCGACGATGAGGAGGCTACAAAACAATATACAAGCGAAATGCGCGGAAAGGTGCAGAACCGCAATGTGGAGACAACTCTGATAAAACCGCTTGAGAAGACCAAGAAACTGTATAGCGAGGTAGGTCCCGACGATGCCTTGCAGTATTTCAATAAGGCTTACGATCTAGCTCAGAATGGAAACATCCAAGAGGCTATCGCTATGCTCGACACAGCTATCAAGACAAATCCGACATTTGCAGAAGCTTACTACAACCGAGGATTGCTGAAACTGCTCAGCGACCAGAACGAAGGAGCCATCATGGACCTTTCGAAGGCAGGAGAACTGGGTATCTACTCTGCCTATAACATCATAAAGAAAAACACACGAAAACTGTCAATCAGTAATTAAAAACTACCTCCTGCTTGCCATCAGTTCACAATAGCGGTCGAGCGACATGCCCTGCGGTATGTAGTCGCTGAAAATCCATTGTGTCAGGTCGCGACATTTCTCCTTACCCAGATTCAGGTAACGGGATGTCAGTTTATAATCCTTCTGACGGAGGTAGATAAGAGCCTTATAGGGATATATCTGTTCGATACCTTCATAAATATCCGGAGCACGTTCTACGATGTCGAGAAGTTCGAGTGCCACAGAATCAAGACTAAATGCAATGAGTCGTGCCACCACTTTCAGAAGTGCCCCCACTACATCTTCCTGAGTCTCAAGATAACGTATGAACTGAGGCAGAGCCTCGAGGAAATTACCCTCAGCAAGCATGAGAGTGGCATTGAGCAGGTTGTACTCCACCTGATCGGGAGCATTCTTGATGGCACGGTCGATATGATGACGTGCCATATCCAGTTTGCCGAGAGTGAAATAAAGTTCAGCCATCTCGAAAGAAGCCGAAGCATAATACTCCTTGTCAGAAGTATATTTATTATAGAACATCTCCGCCCTTTGAAGACTGCGCAAAGCCTCCTTGGTTCTTCCTGCCTCTGCATAACAGGAGGCGAGAGCAAGATACTGGCTGCTCTCATGAGTGCGCTGTATATAATCCTCGAACACGGGAATAGCCTCGGCATAGCATTCCTTACTCAGCAGACAATGGGCTTTAGTAAGAATGGAATCAACATCGTTCGGATCGATAGCAAGAGCAAACTCAGCCGAATCAAGAGCATCGTCGATTTGGTTACATGTGAACTGAGCCGCAGCCAGTACGGTCCAACCATGAGAGATGTAAGGATCGGTTTCGAGCAGACAACTATATACCTTCACCACCATATCATAAATACATTCACACCTCACAGTATCGGCAAGGATAAAGTCGCTGTCATACCCTCCCAAAGGAGAAAAGGTCACGATGTAAAGTTCCACCCACCGCTTCACCAGTTCCTCGTCGTATGAATGGTCGTGGGACAGTTCGATGAACGAAGTGATGACATGAATATAACTGTCGCGTACATACTCCTCACGCTGAATATCATCTTCCTCTTCGTTAGCGGCAAACTCACGTTCACCTCTTATCCAGTCGGTAAACATCTCCTCTGCCCTATCCGTATTTCCGTAGTAGGCATACTGGAGTTGTGCCTTCTGATAGAGTTTGTCATTATTCTCCGTAGTTACCGAACGAACTATCTCGTCTGCCTCATTGAAACGATGGAGGTAGATGAGAGCACCTGACTTCACGAGTAGCAACTGCTGTTCACCTGGATAGATGCTCAGACCCTTCTCCACACAATTGATGGCATCCGAAGGTTTGTCGGCATTCATGTAATAGTCGGCTATATCCGAATAGTCGTCTATATCGAGATATGGCACAGTACCGTCCTCCACCGATGACTCATAGGTATCGAGGATTTCAAGAAATTCTTCGCTGTCAAAGTATTCGTCCTGTGGCATATCACATTATTTATTATTTAGAGGCTTTCAGATCAACCGTACGATTGAACACCAGATGCTCAGGAGTGGAATCCGGGTCTACATTATAGTAGCCTATACGCTGGAACTGCAGATAGTCGAGCGGTTTGCGAGTCTGCAACCACTTCTCCACATATGCTTTCTTAACCTCCAGACTATGAGGATTGAGGAACGGACGCATTGCCTCGATACCACGCACATCATCATGTTCCTTCGAGTAGTTGGCAATCTCATCACGCGGATTAGCCACAAGCCACAAGCGGTCGTAATTCCTTACTTCGGCTTCGATACAATGTTCACGGCTCACCCAGTGGATGGTCTTTCCCTTTATCTTCATGTTCGAATTAGCCTGTCCTGTCTTGGTGTCGGGAACCAGTTCAGCAAGCACTTCAATGATGTTGCCTTCGCTGTCCTTCACTATACATTCCTCCGGATTCTCCGAACAACGGATGATGTACGAGTTCTTAAGACGCACTTCCTTACCCGGTCCCAGACGGAAGAACTTCTTCGGAGCATCCTCCATGAAATCCTCACGCTCAATCCATAGATTACGGCTAAACTCAATCTCATGAGTACCGTCATCCGGATTCTCGGGGTTGTTCTGCGCCTCATATACTTCTGTCTCTCCCTCCGGGAAATTAGTGATTGTCAGTTTCAGAGGGTCGAGCACGGCACTTACACGCTGAGCACGTTTATTCAGGTCGTCACGAACAGCACTCTCGAAAAGCGACATCTCGTTCAGGGCATCAAACTTAGTATATCCAATCTTGTCGATGAAGCTGAGGATACCCTCCGGACTATAACCACGACGACGGAATCCGCAGATAGTCGGCATTCGTGGGTCGTCCCATCCGTTCACAATCTTCTCATTCACAAGTATCAACAGATTACGCTTACTCAACAGGATATGTGTGAGGTTCAGTTTGTTGAACTCAGTCTGTCGTGGACGGTTGTCGTCAAGTGGTTTATCGTCCCCACCCTCTATCTTTGCCCAATCGACAAAGAGGTCGTAGAGTGGACGGTGACTTACAAACTCCAGTGTACACCAGCTGTGAGTCACACCTTCCCAATAGTCACACTGTCCGTGAGTGAAGTCATACATCGGATAAGCATTCCATTTAGAACCAGTACGCCAGTGCGGCATATTGAGAACACGGTACATGATAGGGTCACGGAAATGCATATTCGGACTAGCCATGTCAATCTTGGCACGCAGTACCATCTTTCCAGGTTCCATCTGTCCGCTGTTCATCTGTTCAAACAGACGGAGACTCTCCTCCACCGGACGGTCACGATACGGACTGTTCTGTCCCGGCTGAGTCGGAGTACCCTTTTGTTCTGCTATCTGTTCACTTGTCTGTTCGTCAACATAAGCCTTACCCGACTTAATCAGAGCCACGGCAAGGTCCCAGAGCTGCTGGAAATAGTCGGAAGCATACAGAATATTTCCCCACTTGAATCCGAGCCACTCGATATCACGCTTTATTGCCTCTACATATTCCGTGTCCTCCTTCTGCGGATTGGTATCGTCCATACGCAGATTGCACACACCACCGTATTTCTTTGCCATACCGAAATCGAGTGCAATGGCCTTTGCATGTCCTATATGCAGATAACCATTGGGTTCCGGTGGAAAACGGGTCTGCATTCTGCCTCCGTTCTTACCCTCTGCCAAATCCTTGCGCAGTATCTCTTCTACAAAACTGACTGACTCATACTGCTGCTGTTCGTTATTGTTAGCTATTTCCATCTTTTTATAATTTAAAACGCTGCGAAGTTACGATAAATAATTGAGAAATGCCCATTGCCGATTGACATTTTTGACTAATTCCGTTTCAGGAAGATTGAATGGTCGATGCAATTCGGCAACTCCTCCTGATAATGAGTCACCATGATAAGTGTCTTCTCTTCCCTCTCGCAGAAGGTTTGAATCACCTCCTTCACCAGTTTGCGGTTCGGCAAATCCAGTCCGTGGAGCGGTTCGTCGAGTATCAGCAGCGAAGGGTCTTTGACGAAAGCCCTTGCCAGCAGTACCAGTCGTTGTTCACCCGACGAGAGTTTCAGAAATGTAGTGTCGGCATACTTATCCACCCCGAATATATTCATCCAGAACAGGCACTTCTCCCTTTCTGCCTGTGTACGGGGTACTACATACAGTCCGTTCATGTCACTCTGTCCCGAAGCCACGATGTCGATAGCCGGAATATCCCTTTGGAAAGCCCTATGCATCTCGGGCGAAATATATCCGATATGACGTTTTATGTCCCAGATACTCTCTCCCGACCCCCTTTTATGTCCGAAGAGCACGATGTTATTGGCGTATGCCTGCGGATTGTCAGCACAGACAATGCTGAGCAAAGTCGATTTACCCGAACCGTTTTCTCCCGATAATGCCCAACGTTCACCGTTCTTAATCGTAAGGTTAAGATCTTTCAGAATGGTTCTCTCTCCGTATCGGATATTCACATTGCAGAATTGCAGAATCACACCGTCCTCCGTTGCAGGTACAGGCTGCGAAGGTAGCGACAGGATAGCTCTGCGTTTCTCATCAGAAAGCATCTGCTGAGGTACTTTCGGTGCCGACTGCCGGTATTCCTCAAGTGTCTGTTTCGGCATCACCTCCATATCCTTCACCCTATAGACGTGAGTTATGAATTCCGGAATATCATCACTTTTCGACAGTACTAGAATCACCGTAATCTGTGTCTCATCTGTAAGTATTTTCAGGAAGTCATGCAGTTGTTTCCGAGCTCCAGCATCCAGTCCGATAAACGGGTTATCCATTATCAAAACCCTCGGATTAGTCATCAGAGTCTTAGTCATCTGAAACTTCCTTAACTCTCCTGAACTCAGCATGATAACATGCTTTTCTTCGAGTAATTCTAGATGAAACATCTCGTACAGTCTGCGTCTAACTTTCTCCAATTCTCGGTGCATCTCCTGACGGTCATTTTCCTCTTGCCGTAGTCGTGCATCCCTCTCCTCGTCACTCTCATCCCGTACCAGGAATTTATCGAAATTAGTCTTCCTCGTCAGTCCTGTCTCAGCTATGCGGAACGCCTCCTCGAGCAGGTCCTTCACCAGCGGGGTCTCATCTATGTCGTTCTGGTTCCAGCGTTGCTGATAATAATACGTACCGTCGGTAGTACCATACGAATCTCGGAACGACATGTACTTTATGTTGTCGCTCACCATCTTAGCCTTCGACGGACGGAAGTCATACTTCACATCGTTCAGCGGCAACAACGGATGAGCACCCGTGATGATATCCACAAGCATACTCTTTCCTCCTCCGTTCTCACCTACAATGGCTATATGTTCACCGGCATTCACCTCGAAATTTATCGGACTGCGGAACCTGAATATGGGGTTTCTGGCTATTCCATCCTTAATCTCAATTACCTTTTGCATCATTTCCTACATAATTTATCGTGCAAAGGTACGCAGGAATTGTCAAAAATGAGTAGCTTTGCAGAAAATTATTGAAGAAAATGCGTAAGATACATCTTTCACTCATATTCTTTTCCATCTTTCAATTGTCAATTGTCAATTGTCAATTATCAATTCTCCACGCCCAAGTCACCACACCATTGGTCTCAAACATCAAGACCCTTCAGGTTAAACTCAACGGCGAATGGGGCGAACCGCCTGTCATGATTTATGGTGGTAGCAACTTCATTGAGATTTCATTCGACGACCTCCAGCACAACTTCGTGCGCTACGAATACAACATCATCCATTGCAATGCTGACTGGACTGAAAGCGAACTCATTCCCAGCGAATACATGGACGGCTTCAACGGACAACGCATCGAAGATTATATCGTGTCGATGAACACCACGATGGAATATAACCACTATTCATTCCGTATTCCCAATAATGACGTGCAACTGAAACTGCCGGGTAACTATCGCGTCGATATCATCAATGATGACAACGACGACGAACTCGTAGCTCAGGCTTTCTTCTCAATTCTCGAACCCCGTGTCAGCATACGGATGGAAGTAAGCGGAAATACCGACATCGACACCTGGAACTCCCACCAGCAGGTCGATTTCACAGTAAACTACTTGGGTTACCACGTACAGAATCCCATCGAGGACTTCTACCCTGTAATCATGCAGAACCGACGTTGGGACAACTGCGTCACCGACATCCGACCCACCTACATGCGTAACGGCGAACTGGTTTATACCCACAACAAACAACTCATCTTCGAGGGCGGAAACGAGTACCGGCGTTTTGAAATTCTCGACGAATACGTACCCACCATGCGGGTATTCAGTATGTCGTACCATGCTCCTTACTATCACGCCACACTCTTTGACGATAACCGTCGCCTGCGCTACCTCTTCGATAAGGATCAGGACGGACGCTACTGGATTCGCAACGGCAAGAATGTAGAAAATGAAAGCGAGAGTGACTATTTCTATACTCACTTCCGTTTCGTCACACCACCAATTGCAGGTGGCGACGTCTATCTGAACGGTGACCTCACTTACGGACTGCTTACCGAAGACAACCGAATGACATACAATGCCATCGACCATTGTTACGAAATCATGAAACCCCTGAAACAAGGGTCGTACAACTATCAGTACCTATTCCTCTACGATGGCGAGACTGCAGGTACGACAGTACCCGTTGAAGGCAGTTTCCACCAGACCGAAAACGAGTACTGGATATACATCTACAACCGTCCATTCGGCGAACGCTACGACAAACTCATCGGATTTCAGAAATACACTCACAACCTAAGCAAATAACCACATTCAAACAATGCGACACATCATATTCGTCCTCACATTCATACTATCAACCCTCAATGGGCAATGGTCAACGGTCAATGCCAAGACTCTCAACTCTCAACTCTCAACTCTCAACTCTCAACTCACCTCTTGGCTCTCCACCTATACCCGTTGGGATGCACGCATCAATCCACCTACACTCAAGAGTTGCGACATCGACAATCGTCGTAAGACCGTCACCGTTACCCTCGGAGGAGGATTTCCGGAACAGCACTTTACACCCGTCGTAGTCGATTCAGTATACAGTCGTGTACGCAGTCTGTTGCCCGACGAATACAGCCGCTACACACTCTCCATCGTAGCTGAGGATCATCCTATAGAACAACTCATTCCCAACTTCCTGCGTACCAAGAATATAGACCAGAGCCGACTTTGGAAGAAATCCTACAACGGAGCACCCTGGGTCAGGAATATCTCACGTCCCTACACAGCTGACGACGGACTCGAAGGCACTCACCTCTCCCTGTGGCAGAGTCACGGCAAATACTGGAAGTCTGCCACAGAAGAATGGACATGGCAACGCCCGCGTCTCTTCTGCACATGTGAGGATCTGTTCTCCCAGACCTTCGTCATTCCCTACATCATACCTATGCTGCAGAATGCAGGAGCAGTAGTATTCACACCTCGCGAACGCGACTGGCAAACCCACGAAGTAATCATCGACAACGACAATCCTCAGCAGTCGGGTTTGTACATCGAAACAGCTTACGACATCTCATCACAATCCGTTTCCAGAAAATCGAAATACAAGAATTGGCAGTACTCTCCTCATGGTTTTGCTCTTACTCAAGAACTCTATACCCCTGTCGACTCTCCCTTCTGTGCCGGCACAGCCCGATTCATACCCTCTGTCGGCAATGAGCAGGAAGTGACTCTTGCCGAGTGGACACCCGACATCCCCGAGGCAGGCAGCTATGCCGTATATGTGTCCTACCAGACCCTTCCCGATGCCGTTCCCGATGCCCGCTACACAGTATATCATAAAGGTGGAAAAACCGAATTTCAGGTAAACCAGCAGATGGGTGGCGGTACATGGGTATATCTCGGCACCTTCCAGTTTGCCAAAGGTCGCAAATCGACCGATTGCGTCACTCTTTCCAACCTCAGCAACCATCGTGGCTCAGTAAGTGCCGATGCCGTACGTTTCGGTGGCGGTATGAGCAACATCTATATTCCCGATGCACCTGCCGACTCAGTCTCACGCAGTCATCTACCCCGTTTTGCCGAAGCAGCCAAATACTCCACTATGTGGTACGGATTCCCAAAGAGCATCCATAGCGAGAAGTTCGCCGACGACTACCGCAACGATATCAATTGCCGCTCAGCAGCTATCAACTATCTCTCCGGAGGTAGCGTCTATACCCCCGACACCTTCGGACTGCACGTACCACTCGAACTCAACATCGCCTTCCATACCGATGCCGGATACCGTCTGAACGAGGAGTTCCTCGGACCACTCGCCATCTACATGACCGATACCGACGAGGGAAAGACACGTGCCGGACTCGACCGCTACGTATCACGCGACCTTGCCAGTTTGTTGCTAACCAACCTTACCACCGACCTGAAAGCCTACGGATGGGGGGCACGTAAATTATGGAACCGCGACTACGGCGAGGCACGCGAACCCGACATACCCTCCTGCATCCTCGAGATGCTCTCCCATCAGAACTTCAACGACATGCGTCTGGGCTACGACCCTAAGTTCAAGTTCGACATGTGCCGTTCCATCTATAAGACAATAGTCAAATATACAGCCACACAACACCAGCGCCCATACGTCATTCAGCCGCTGCCTGTTACCGACTTCTGCATCACACTCAACGAACCCCAACAGACAGCCCACCTCAGTTGGACAGCTGTCAACGACACACTCGAACCGACAGCAACTCCACAGCGATACATTGTCTATACACGTATGGGAGCGATGGACTTCGACAACGGTACTATCGTAAACGGTACCTCCTGCGACATACCTCTCAAACCCGGTTACGTCTATTCTTTCCGCATCACGGCACTCAACCGAGGCGGTGAGAGTTTTCCGTCCGAGACACTTGCAGCAGGCATAGCACCTGAAAACCGGGGCACCACACTCATCGTCAATGCCTTCACCCGTCTCGAAGGTCCGCAAGCCATCGAGAACGAGGCTCTTCAGGGTTTCGACCTCGACATCGACCCAGGTGTGCAGTACGGAGCATTTGCCGGTTTCAGTGGTCGTCAGCTCTCCTTCGACAAAGCCTTTGCTGGCAAAGAGACAGGCGACGGACTGGGAGTCAGTGGTGAGGAACTGGCAGGAAAAGTCATTATGGGTAACACGTTCGACTATGCAGCCATTCACGGCAAGTCAATCCTCGCCTCAGGTCATAGCTTCACCTCAACCAGCGAATCGGCATTCATGCAACGTTTCGCCACAGCCGACGCCATCCTCTCCGAATATCCGTTCCTCGACATCTACTTCGGCGTGCAGACCCGCTTCAACCCTACCACCTCACATCTCGTGAGCCGGTATATCGACCTCGGTGGCAGAGCTATTATCAGCGGAGCCAACATCGGCGACCATAGCATTCCCGACCTTTCAGTCGATACTGCCACAGGTTGCGGACTTACCATCGGTCTATGGCGCGACATGAACCCTTACAGCTACTGCATACCGCGCCTCTCCACCGTTCAGCCCGTAGGCAATGCCTTCGCCATCATGCTCTACAGCAACGGCTACTCGGCAGCTATCGCCTGCGAGAAAATGCAGAGGTTCATCAAACTCGGTTTTCCACTTGAAAGCATGAAGGACACCGACCAGCTTGATCAGCTCCTCGCGGCTTTCATGGCGTTCCTCAGAAAATAAACAGACACACTTCAGACCATGCTACAGTTCCTGCCCACAACCAAGAAAGAATGCGAACAACGCGGATGGACCCAACTCGACGTCATCCTCTTCTCAGGCGATGCCTACGTCGACCACCCCTCCTTCGGTGCCGCAGTCATCGGTCGTGTGCTCGAAGCCCAGGGACTGCGTGTAGCCATAGTGCCACAACCCGACTGGCACGGCGACTATCGCGACTTCAAGAAACTGGGTCGCCCACGTCTTTTCTTTGCTGTCTCACCCGGCTGCATGGACTCAATGGTCAATAAATACACAGCCAACCGACGTCTGCGCAGCGAGGATGCCTATTCACCCGACGGACGCACCGACCTGCGTCCCGACTACCCCACCATCGTCTATACCAAGATACTCAAACAGCTCTTCCCCGACGTACCAGTACTCATCGGAGGCATCGAGGCATCACTTCGCCGACTCACCCACTACGACTACTGGCAGGACCGTCTGCTGCCCTCCATACTCTACACCTCCGGAGCCGACCTCCTCACCTACGGCATGGGTGAAAAAAACAACACCTCCATCGTTCGTCTGCTTATGGAACAGGACTGCGAAATCGACGTCACCCTCTTCCGCAACCTTATGATGCGCCACCCGCAACGGCAGACCGTCATGCTCATGGACGAACGGGAGATACCACGCGGCATACGTCCCGACGACATCGTGCTCCATAGCCATGAGGAATGTCTGCGCAACAAACTCGCCCAGGCAGAGAACTTCCGACATATCGAAGAGGAATCGAATAAATACGACGCACAGCGTATACTACAGCAAGTCGATGGTCGTTGGCTCGTAGTCAATCCGCCCTACCAGCCCATGAGTCAGACCGAACTCGACCAGTCGTTCGACCTGCCTTATACCCGCTTGCCACACCCCAAATACCGAGGTAAACGCATTCCTGCATACGACATGATAAAGCACTCCGTCACTCTCCACCGAGGCTGTTTCGGAGGCTGCGCCTTCTGCACCATCTCAGCCCATCAGGGCAAGTTCATCACCTCACGCAGCAAAGAAAGTATCCTGCGCGAAGTGGAACAGATAACCCGCATGGAGGACTTCCGCGGTTACATCTCCGACCTCGGCGGTCCGTCAGCCAATATGTACGCTATGCACGGACGCGACCTTAATATATGCCATAAATGCAAACGCCCGTCATGCATCCACCCTTCAGTATGCAAGAATCTCAATACCGACCATAGTCAGTTGCTCGACATATACCATGCAGTAGACGCAATTAAAGCCGTAAAGAAAAGCTTCATTGGTAGCGGCGTACGTTACGACCTCCTGCTTCACGACACAGGTGATGAGCGCATCAACCGCATCAACCGTCAATATACCGAAGAACTCATCACTCGTCATGTCAGCGGACGCCTCAAGGTGGCACCCGAGCATACTTCCGATGCAGTCCTCTCCATCATGCGCAAACCACCCTTCCGACTCTTCTACGACTTCAAGCGTATCTTCGACGACACATGCCAGCGCCATCATCTGCGCCAGCAACTCATCCCCTACTTCATCAGCAGTCATCCCGGCAGTACCGCAGCCGATATGGCAGAACTCGCTATCATCACCAAATCGCTCGACTTCCACCTCGAACAGGTGCAGGACTTCACACCCACACCCATGACCGTAGCCACCGAAACATGGTACACAGGCTACCATCCCTACACACTCCAACCCGTCTATTCAGCTAAAAGTCAGCGCGACAAACTTGCCCAGCGCCAGTTCTTCTTCTGGTACAAACGTGACCAGCAACAGCAGATCATCAACGAACTGCGCCGCATCGGACGTCCCGACCTCATAAAACGACTGTTCGGAAAACCCTAATCGTAATACTCTATCCTGAGTTCTTTGTTGACGTCGAATACCTCGCCGTCATCATAGGTGTATAGCATGTGCATACCCTTATACTCCGAAGGCACCTTCAGTACATCTAGCAGATGCCAGCGGGGACGACCGAATATCCACGAGGCACGGTCAAGCAGAATCCGATTGGAGGTATAGTCGAAATAATAATAACCACCGCCAATACACGAATCCCCAGGCTTCAGCAAATCCTTATGCTGATTGACCATTCCAAGACGGAACCATCCGTCCATTGTTATAATAAATTTAGGTAGTGTCATACGTATCACATGAATTTCTTTGCAAACGTAAGGGTAAACAAGCAAAATACAAAATAAAATCATTCAATTTTTTCATTAACGCGAGATGATTCTCTGCGTTGCAAACGTAGGTAAAACATCAAAACATAGGGGATAAAGCATGTATTTTACACATAAAACGGCAGAATTATGATGCTTTCTGTCACAAGTTCAAAGACATTTCCTTATAGGAGCAAGTCTGTTTGTGTTGTATCTTATTGATTTACTGCCTTTTACAAAACACAAATACTAATATTCCTTCCAATTCCAATTCTTCCAGTTATTTTTTGAGGGGGTACTCATCCCTTATTATACATATATTTATATATATAACTATCTATATATCAATTAATTATAAAGGTTATAAGAGGAAAGTGTACCC
>CACYGK010000028.1 GCA_902774005.1 uncultured Bacteroidales bacterium
TCGTGTTCGCTGGCGAGGTCATCGCCCCAGTTGCATGGGAACTCAAACTTCTTGCCGTTCTTGATTGCCTCCTGAAGGATGTTGATACCTTCGGTGTAAGGCAGACGGACGAATGTCTCCTTCAGTACACCTTCGAGACGTGCAATGAGTCCCTGGTCAATCATCTTGTTGAGGAACTCAAGGTCATCACGACAGTTGTCGAGAGCCCAACGTACACAATACTTGATGAAGTCCTCTTCGAGGTCCATCAGTTCTTCCTGGTCGAGGAATGCCACTTCGGGTTCAATCATCCAGAACTCGGCAAGGTGACGTGGTGTGTTGCTGTTCTCGGCACGGAACGTAGGACCAAAAGTGTAGATGGCTCCGAGTGCTGTGGCTCCGAGTTCGCCTTCGAGCTGACCACTTACGGTGAGTGATGTCTGTTCGCCGAAGAAGTCATCGTCGTAGATAATCTTGCCACTTTCGTCTTTCTTCAGGTCGTAGAGGTTCTTGGTTGTTACCTGGAACATATTACCTGCACCCTCGCAGTCGCTGGCTGTGATGATAGGTGTGTTGAAGTAGAAATAGCCGTGCTGGTGGAAGTAAGTGTGGATTGCCATTGCCATGTTGTGACGTATGCGCATTACGGCACCGAAAGTGTTGGTACGCAGACGCATATGGGCATACTGGCGCATATATTCGAACGACTGTCCTTTCTTCTGCATTGGGTAGTCGGCTGGACATGTTCCGAGTACTTCGATTTCCTTTGCCTGTACTTCAACTGCCTGACCCGAGCCGATGCTTTCAACCATCGTACCCGTTACTTTCAGACATGCTCCCGTGGTGATGTCCTTGAACATTTCAGGGTCGAATTTCTCTACGTCGGCTACAATCTGTACGTTTTTGATGGTAGAACCGTCGTTGAGTGCTATGAAGTTGACTGCTTTACTGCCGCGCTTTGTGCGAACCCATCCCATGACGGTCACGTCTGAGCCGTAATCGGTGCGCTGCAGGAGGTCTATGATTTTTGTACGTTTCATCTGTATCTGTTTTTATCAGTTTTCTTTTCCCATTTCCATGTGGAGCATAGCCACTTCCTGTTCGGTGAGGAATCGCCAGTCACCACGCTTCAGACCCTTCTTCGTGAGTCCGGCAAACATGACGCGGTCGAGTTTGCAAACCTTATATCCGAGGTGTTCGAATATACGGCGTACGATGCGGTTCTTACCCGAGTGGATTTCGATTCCTACCTGCTTGCGGTCTGTATCGCTTGCGAAAGCGATGTCGTCGGCTTTGATAATGCCGTCTTCAAGTTCGATACCTTCGGCTATGCGCTGCAGGTCGCTGGCTGCACAGTTCTTGTCGAGGTGTACGTGGTAGATCTTACGCTTCAGATATTTCGGGTGAGTCAATTTGGTTGCGAGTTCACCGTCATTGGTGAAGAGGAGTACACCAGTGGTATTGCGGTCGAGACGTCCTACTGGGTAGATGCGTTCGCGGCAGCAGTCCTTCACAAGTTCCATCACGGTCTTGCGTTGCTGTGGATCGTCACTTGTAGTTACGTAGTCCTTCGGTTTGTTCAGGATGACATAAACCTTCTTCTCCATCGATACGAGCTGGTCGTGGAAATGTATCTGGTCTGTGCGCTGAACCTTTGTGCCGAGTTCGGTAACAATCTCACCGTTCACCTTTACAACTCCTGCCTGGATGTACTGGTCGGCTTCGCGACGTGAGCATACACCTGCGTTTGCAAGGAACTTGTTCAGACGTACCGGTGCGTTCGGGTCTGCAAGATATTCTTTGTATTCTATCTGCTTCTTCATGCTATACTTAGCATTCGGATTGTAGCCTGCTGTGCGGGGACGACGCTGGAAACCACCCTGCTGACCGCGCTGCTGATATCCTCCACGTTGCTGTCCGCCTTGCTGATATCCTCCGCGCTGCTGGTAACCTCCACGCTGCTGATATCCTCCTCGCTGCTGGTAACCGCCTCGCTGCTGATATCCTCCTTCACGCTGGTAACCACCACGCTGCTGGTATCCACCTTCGCGCTGTCCGTAGTCCTCGTTATTGTCCTGATAGCTATGATTGTAATGGCGGTCCTGGTTGTATCCACCCTGATTATATCCGCGCTGTTGGTAACCACCGCGCTGTTGGTAACCACCGCGCTGCTGATATCCACCGCGCTGCTGATATCCTCCTTCGCGCTGATAGCCACCTTCACGCTGGTATCCTCCTTCATGCTGGTAGCTGCTGCGCTGACCGAATGATGCCGGACGGAATGCCTCGTTCTGGTTTGCTGTGTAGGCATGTTCCGAACGTACCATGCGCTGACGACGTGGACGACCTTCGCCGGTCTGACCGTTAGTTTCTTTGTTGTATGGACGGTAACCTTCGCGGTCACCACCATTTTGTGTGTTTTCTGTAGCAGTGTTATCCTGCATTTCTTCAAAGTCTGCCATGATGTTTATAGTGTTTAAGTTGTTTTGTTTTTGGGTTTATTGGACATTATGCATTCTTAATTCTGAATTAAATCAAATGCCCGTGTAGCTGTGTGGTGTAATCTTACGGAGTTCGTCCTTCACACTCTCGCTCACTTCGAGCTGATCGATGAACTGACTTATCGATTCGGCTGTGATAGCTGAGTTGGTACGTGTGAGAGCCTTCAATGCTTCGTAAGGGTGTGGGTATGCTTCGCGACGCAGAATGGTCTGAATACCTTCGGCACATACAGCCCAGCAGTTGTCGAGGTCGCGGTTGATAGCTGCCTCGTTGAGCAGAAGCTTGCGCAGACCCTTAAGTGTAGACTGGAGAGCGATGACCATGTGTCCCATCGGTACACCTACGTTACGCAGTACTGTTGAGTCGGTTAGGTCGCGCTGCAGACGGCTGATAGGGAGTTTCTGACTGAGGAAAGCGAGTATGGCATTTGCCATTCCGAGGTTACCTTCTGAGTTCTCGAAGTCGATAGGATTCACTTTATGCGGCATTGCCGACGAACCCACTTCTCCTGCTTTGATTTTCTGCTTGAAGTATTCCATCGATACGTACATCCAGAAATCACGGTCGAGGTCGATGATGATGGTGTTGATACGTTTCATTGCATCGAACACAGCACTCAGGTTGTCGTAGTTGGAAATCTGAGTAGTCCACTGTTCGCGCTCGAGTCCGAGTTTCTCACTTACAAACTTATTGCCGAATGCCTTCCAGTCATATTCGGGATAAGCTATATGGTGTGCGTTGTAGTTGCCTGTGGCTCCGCCAAACTTAGCCGAGATCTTACAAGCCTTGAGTGCGTCGAGTTGTTCTTGGAGTCGATACACGTAAACCATAATCTCTTTACCGAGTCGTGTAGGACTGGCAGGCTGTCCGTGGGTTTTTGCAAGCATCGAAACGTCTTTCCACTCTTTTGCATACTCCTGCAGTTGTTCTATCAATTCCCCAAGCATTGGGTAATAGACCTCATTAAGAGCATCTTTGATGGTGAGTGGCACACTGGTGTTGTTGATGTCCTGACTGGTAAGACCGAAATGTATGAATTCTGTTCCTTTATGAAATATTCAACAGCCTTCACGTCGTGGTTGGTCACCTTTTCGATATCCTTCACACGTTGTGCGTCGGCTTCGCTGAAGTCGGTGTAAATCTTGCGCAGGGTAGGGAACAGATTCGTGTCGAAACCGTTCAACTGGGGCAGAGGAAGTTCGCAAAGTGCGATGAAATATTCAATCTCTACCTTTACGCGATACTTTATAAGTGCATACTCTGAGAAGTAGTTGGCAAGTTCTTTTGTCTTACCATGATAACGACCGTCGATAGGCGAAACAGCCGTAAGAGCATTAAGTTCCATCTTCGGAATTATGTTTGTGAAATGAATGTGTTTTAAGTTAATTTTTCTCTCTCTGTTATCTCTTAAATATGTAAGAATATTCTCGATTGCGTCGCCAAGACGCCTTTATACATAGTTGTGTCCTTTAATTTTGGCGCGAAGGTACGGTTTTTTTATTAATAATGTGTTATGTTAGTCGATAAAAATGTTATTTTATAAGATGCGACATGCGAAAAGTGGTGTAAACCTCAATTACTGTAAAGCAGATGAAAGGTACGAGCCATGATGATTTAAGCAGATAAAACCCTTCGTAGAGGTGCATGGGGGTCTTTACGAGCATGAAAACTGCAGCCAGCATGAGGAATACGATGCTTATGTTGCGCTGACGTATCAGTCGTATCATGGTGAGCTGGTTCTTTTCGGGTGTCTCAGCCAGTATACCTTCGTTTCCTTGTGCCAGTCTGCCGATAGAGAATAATATGGTACCCAAGGCAAAGCCATAGGGAACCCACAACATCCGGCTAATCCATAAGAGAGCACAGAAAACAACCAGAAACTCTCCTCCCATCTCCATAAAACCCAGTTTCTTCATTGCTCGTCGTCCTCGATTACGAAAATGTCCTCGTCGTCAGTCTTCATGTAGTAGCGCTCACGAGCCACCTTCTTCAGTGCTTCGGGGTCTGACTTCAGACTCTTGAGCATGGCTTCGTCCTGCTTGAACTTAGTCTCATACTCATTGATGCTGGTGTTGAGTTCGTCGATTTCCTGCTGCTGCGCATATCTGTTTATCAGACTGCTCTCACCGAAGAAAGTGATGGCTACTGCGAATATGCAGAATGCAACTACATATTTCAGTTTGAAGATATAATATCTTACGCTGTGTTTCATCTTTGTCCCGTTATTTTAATTTTGCCCTGATGATATTGATTGAGTATGAAGGTATGGCGATTAGCATCTTTTCGCCTTGCTGTGCTATGTGCACATCGTCCGTGCGTGGGATGATCTTGGTAGGATTGTCCATTGTGTTTTCGTCCGTACCATTTTCCGACGACAGACGTTCGAGTGTTGCCGACTGTACCTTGCAGTTCTGCAGATAAATGGTACCGGGAACAGCTCCCCAACCGGTATTGACTACCTTGATAATCAGTTCGTTTGTATTCTCGTCGAGTGTCGTACTAGCAAACACACCCTTCATCATGCTCTGACGCAGTCTGCCTGCACATTCCAGTTTGCCGTCTATGAAACAAGTGATGCTATCACCGTCCACGTCAACCTGCAGGTCGTACCATCTCTCGTCCTCCACCTTGAACTGCGTACCTCTGTGCAGCTGGATACGTCCACCGCCGTTGCCCTGTTCGATGTTGTTCTGCGTGTTGCCCCATCCACCGATGTTGAACCAGTTATAGTGGTCCTCGTCGGCATATCCGAACATAAGCAGGAATCCTTCGTTACCGTTATGTTTCAGGGCTTTGACCTTGTAGGTGTATTTCTTGTCGGTGAAGGTCTCAGGCGAAATGAGCATTGCAGGGTCGAGACGCGAACGCTGGTTTATCTCGTTGTCTCTTCCTCTCCATGTTCCCTTTACAGTCTGCCACTTCGAAAGTTCAGTCAGTTTCGTTGTCTTGCCGCCTACGATGTATTGCGGGTCCTTATACGTAACGTTGGTTGCCCATGTTGCCAGTCCGAGGTGTACAGGCTTTGAAACTTCGTTTGTTGCCGGTTTCTGTGGAATCTTCTCAGTCCATGTGGTGTTGATTACACGTGTACCGATATTGTTCGGGAACAGCTTCTGTACATAATATGATGGTGTACCCATGCAGCGTTCCGAGTTGAAACGTATCATGTCGGGTGCCCAAGCCACATTATTCTCATTCACGAAGATAGGTGCGTACGAGTTGAGTGGAACCACGTCGGAGTTGTTCTCCATACCCATCATATAGACAGCCTCACCAAGTGCCGCATTCAGGTTGCCCACCTTGCCGAACTGACTCGTTACGGCATATTCGCCTACATACACCTTGTAGCGGTTGCGGTCGTAGTTGTCATATTTGTGGAAACGCTCTGCAAACCATTGCGGATTTCTGTAGTAGTGCTCATCTACCATCTCCACGGGATAGTCGTTTCGCCACGAAGGATTGTCCGTGCCCCACGACTCTACATTTCCGATACAAACCATGTTCGGGTATTTTGCCTTGACGGCATCGTAGAACATCTTGTATCTCTCCGGATAATTTATCGACTGGTCTCTGTTCGTATCGAGGTGGAAGTTGTAGTTCTCGTTTCCAATCTCCAGATATTCGATGTTGAATGGTTCCGGGTGACCGTTCTTCGCACGCATAGCTCCGTACTTGGTCGTTATGTCACCGTTGGCATATTCCAGGGCATTCATACATTCGTCAATCCACGACTGCAAAGAGTCGAGTGGGGTATAACCACCATGCCAGATACCTACGTTGACTACATACAGCGGTCTTGCTCCAAGGTCTTCAGCCAGTTGCAGATACTCATGGAATCCGATTCCGTCCGTAGTGCGGTAGCCCCAGTTTACGTTCTTATGTCCCGGACGCTCCTCTATCGGACCGATTGTACGTTCCCAGCGGAATGCATTTTCCGGACTCTGCTGTCCCTCTACGAAACAACCTCCGGGGAAACGCATGAACTTTGGTTTCATGTCAGCCAGCATGTGTGCCAAATCGGGACGCATACCGTTTTCGCGACCCTTGAATGTGGGTGGAAACAGACTGACTACGTCCAGTTGGAAAGTACCCGGAGTGTTGGCAAGCAGTTCAAACACAGCCTTCGGATCGTTGCCCGTGGCTTTGATGATAGTCGTAAACTTCTGCCATTTCTCGTTCAGTTTTACAGGTATATTCACTTCGCCTAGGAATCGCACTTCACCCTGACTTCTGAGCAGAGCCTTCAGCACACCTTTGTACTTCTTGTCGCTCTTTGCCCAGAACGACAACTTATACTCCCTGCCTTTCACCACGTTGATTCCCCAGTATCCGTCGTTCTGCACACCTGCCAGATTCTGCTCGTCGGCAGCCGTAATCATTACGCGCAGCGACTTCTGGTGTGCTCCGTTCAGCGGGTCTTCGGCAGTCAGTTCTATTACCGACTTACTCTGGCTGTTGTGTACTGCGTTCCAGTGAACAGGTTGAGTCTCGCTGTCCTCCATCGAACGGTTCTGAATCAGTTCGGCATACAGTCCGCCATCGGCAGCGTGGTTTATGTCTTCAAAGAAAATTCCGTAGTGTGTGGGCGAAATCTTCGGACCCTTATTGTTGATGTCAATGTTGATGTCAACCTGAGCA
Source organism: uncultured Bacteroidales bacterium (assembly GCA_902774005.1). Taxonomy (GTDB): domain Bacteria; phylum Bacteroidota; class Bacteroidia; order Bacteroidales; family Bacteroidaceae; genus Minthosoma. Next base: position 7,120 of record CACYGK010000028.1, read on the forward strand.
GAAGCCGTCAGAGAGAATCCACAGAGAAGTGAAACGAGAAGTTTTTTCATATCGGGTGTCTTTATATTATAAATAATGTGCGAAGATACGGTTTTATTCTCAATATCTACAATTTATTCTCGAATTTGAAAAAAAAATTAAATTTTTTAAAGATTTCCTTTGCGGGTAATAGTAAAACCGATATATTTGCCGTCGAAATTAACAAACAGAAATATTTTTTAACCATTAAAACCTTAGTTATTATGAAAAAGTTATTAGCTGTTTCATTGGTGGCTCTTTTCTCTTTCTCAGCTGCTCAGGCTCAGAATGACGACAAGATGATTTTCAACCACCTTTCAGTAGGTGTCACTACTGGTACTCCGGGTCTTATCGGAGTTGACTTCGCTACTACATGTACCCCTTACCTCCAGATTCGTGCAGGTATCTCTATCATGCCGAACATCAAGTACAATACTGACATCAAGATGAACGGCTCTGATGTGACCAAGTTCAACAATGACATTGCCAACATCAATTCTGCTATTGCTGCAAATCCTGGTATCGGTATCAGTCCTATTTCAGGCAGAGTTGAAAACGAGTATGCTATTCAGGGTAAGATGGGTTGGACAAACGGTAAGATTCTTTTCGACTTCTTCCCATTCACAAGCAAAGGTTTTCCACTCTTCATCACAGTAGGTGCTTACTTCGGTGGTTCTGAGATTATCTCTGTTTACAACAAGGATGACGGTGCTCTTGCTCTCGTTAACGAAGCAAATGCAGCTATCGATGCAACTAAGCCATATGCAGCAACTTACGGCATCGACCCAGGTCTGAAGAAAATCTACGGTGAAGTGGGTGAGTACAAACTCGGTCCTGATGCACAGGGTAATGTGAAGTTCGACGTCAAGGTTAACGGCTTCAAGCCATATCTCGGTATCGGTTTCGGACGTCCTGTTCCAATGACAAAGCGCATCGGTTTCCAGGTTGAACTCGGTATGCTCCTTTGGAAGACTCCATCTGTTGTTTTCCACGGTACAGACGATCAGGGCAACACAGACTTCAACATCGACAAGGATAAGGCTGGTGACAAGGACGTAGGTAAGGCTTTCGACGTTATCTCTAAGTTCAGCGTTTGGCCATGTCTCACATTCCGTCTCTGCGGTAAGATTCTCTAAAATATAAGACAAATAAAAAAGCCTGACAACTTCGGTTGCCAGGTTTTTTTGTTGTTTGTATGTCTGTCTTTTAGAACAGCTTGTTTGGATAAACTCCGTCCTTCACCAGTTTAGCGATACGCTCTACTGTAGCCTCGCGGTCAGCAGCGTAAGTCACACCGAACCAGACACTTGTAGTGTCGAGTACCTCGCATGTAGCAGTACCGCTTGTGATGAGCTCGTTAACCATGAGAGGAATGAAGAACTCAGCTTTCAGGTTCTCCATGTTCTTCGGGTCGCTGAGGAACTTAATGAAGTAGTCCTCGCTGTACTTGAAGTAGTCAGGAGTAAAGCCCCACATGTTCATGCTGACTGGTACGTTCTCGTCAACTGGAATCCATTCGCCCTTCTCGTCCTTGTAGCAGATAGCGTTACCCTTGTCTGCCTGACGCATGATTTCTGTGCGCTCTACTACGTCGGTGAGGTGACGGTTATTGTCGTATTCGCAGATACCGCGAGCTACTGAGCCGTTCTCCGAAAGAGTGTTGCAGCAACGGAAACCGACCATTGCGTACTTGTTCTTCGAACCTTCCGGCAGGTTTGCAAGCCACTTGCCCACGCTCATGAAAGCATCACGTCCGTAGAAGTCGTCGCAGTTGATTACAGCAAATGGTTCCTTGATGATGTCCTTACCCATCAGCACAGCGTGGTTAGTACCCCAAGGTTTCTGACGACCTTCCGGACACTTGAAACCGGCTGGCAGTGCGTCGATGCTCTGGAAACAGAGTTCGCAAGGTACCACGCCTTCATACTTTGACAGGATCTGAGTACGGAACTGCTCCTCAAAATCCTTTCTGATTACCCATACAATCTTGCCGAAGCCTGCTTTCACAGCGTCGTAGATTGAATAATCCATGATTGTCTCTCCGTTTGGTCCCAGACCGTCGAGCTGCTTCAAGCCACCATAGCGGCTACCCATACCAGCAGCGAGTAGGAATAATGTAGGTTTCATATTACTTATGTTTTATGTGAAAATGATTATGTGTTAAAACGGTTTTGTGTGTCAAAGATAAGATATTTCATCCATATCATCAAACATTTTCCCCAAACAATTTTTCATATCCCGAAAAATCCTTCATTAACCCCAGTTTAATTATCAATTATCAATTATCAATTATCAATTTCACCCACACCGGCAGGTGGTCACTTACCCCTCCGTGATAATGTGTCCCCAGGAACGTGCGTCTCGGTTTCTTGCCTCCTCTGCTCTTATCCCTCTCCAGCAGCATCGGCATAATTGTTATTCCGCTTTCAATCCGTTCCGTGCGTGTCGTCCGAAGCATGATATGGTCTATATTGCCCCATTCTCCCTTGTACTTATACGTTCCGGGTTGCTTTCTTTCGGTCATATCCGTGAACCCATGTTCGTGGTACGGATTCATCTGTTTTCCCCTCAATTCATCGTTGAAATCGCCCATTATGATTATTGTCGGTTTCTGCCTTCTGGCTGCTACCGAATCGGCATGACTCAATACTCGGTCTCTAATCTTCTGCCGGTTCCTTTCCGCTTCGTCCAGTCCGAGTTGCGAAGGCAGGTGAAGCATATAAACGTCAAGTGTGTCACCTCGTGGCATCACTCCCGATGCATACAGTACGTCACGAGTAGGTTTCTTTGTCTTAGTCCTTATGCTCTCATGGTGTATGAGTCTGAACCGCCGGGGCGAATAGAGTAGGGCGACGTCTATTCCTCGCTGGTCCTCGCTGTTCGTCATTATATATTTATATCCCAACTTCCTCAGCTGAGTCCTCTCCAGGAGGTAAGTCATAACCGTGTCGTTCTCCACTTCACACAGTCCCACCACCTCGCATGGCTTCACCGTGTCAGTCCCTACGATTACCTTACTTATATCCTTCAGCTTCTTGAAAAGTCTCGGTCTTGTCCACTTATACTCCCCCTCGGGCAGGAACTCCTTATCATCCTTCCCCGCATCAGGTATCGTGTCGAACAGATTCTCCACGTTGTACGACATGACAGTAAAAAAGTCCTGTGCCTCCACCACCACGGAACAACACAGGACTAATACTATGATGAAAACGAAAGTTTTCAATTGTCAATTATCAATTATCAATTGTCAATCGTCAATTGTCAATTGTCAATTTCTCTGCTAAAGCCGTGAGGTCTTCAATGGTCTTTGCCTTTACCGTAGATTCTATGGTTACCATAGGTTCCACGATAGTGATGTCCTTCATCTGTTCGAAAGCCTCGCGCATCTTCTTGCCTGCTGCCGGTGCCCACGAACCGTTCTCGACGATTGCCACCTTGCGGTTCTGATAAGCCTTGATGCTGAGGTGATGGATGAAGTCCTGCATCACAGGCATCACACCTCCGTCGTAAGTCGGTGCAGCTACTACCAGACGGTCATAGCGGAACGCATCCTCTATAGCCTCTGCCATATCGTCGCGACTCAGGTCAGCCGTGCTCACCTTGGGGGCACCCTTCTCCTTCAGAATCTCAGCCAGTTTCAGCGCAGCCTCACTTGTGTTGCCGTGCAGCGAACAGTATGCAATGAAGATACCTTCGTTCTCAGGCTTGTAGCTCGACCATGTATTATATAGGTTCAGGTAGTAGTCAAGGTCTTTGTCGATAATCGGACCGTGCAGCGGAGCGATTATCTTGATGTCAAGTGCAGCTGCTTTCTTCAGCAGAGTCTGAACCATAGCACCGTACTTGCCCACGATATTGAAGTAGTAGCGGCGAGCTTCACAAGCCCATCCGTCAACCGTTGCGTGCAGCTTGTCGGCAGCCATACCCTCAGAATTCGGGTGACGCAGGGCACCGAACTTTCCGAAACCGTCAGCTGCGAACAGAATACCTTCTGCTGATTCGTAGCTCATCATCACCTCTGGCCAGTGAATCATCGGAGCCATGATAAACTTCAGGGTATGAGCACCCAGTTCCAGCGTGTCACCTTCCTTCACGATTTGCAGACGACCTGCGAAATCGACATCGAAGAAACGCTTCACCATCACGGCAGCCTTCTGCGTGCATACACCCACGCAGCTTGGATACTTCTCCATCAGCATACGTATGTTGCTTGCATGATCCGGTTCCATGTGATGAATGATGAGATAATCAGGAGTACGTCCAGCAAGAGCCTCCTCCAGATTCTTCACCCACTCCTCTGTCTTTCGTGCATCTACAGTATCCATTACTGCAATCTTCTCGTCATCAATCAGATACGAGTTATACGAAACACCTTCCGGTACATCATATTGTCCCTCAAAAAGGTCAATATCGGTATCATCTACTCCGATATACTTGATATTCTTTGCTATTTCCATTTTAATATGATTTTGAATTGTGATGCAAAGGTAAGAAAAACTTAAAAATGAATTGTACTTAATCCTTTGAAAAGTAGTTGGGGGTCGTAGATTATTTCGGTGTCGGGGAGGTTGGGACGTATGGTGTTGCCTCCTGTGATGAAGACGATGAGGTCGGGATATTGTGCTGCAAGGGTGCGGATATATCCTTCCATTTCGAAGCGGGTGCCGTGGATGGCGGAGGACATCATGTGGGTCTTGGTGTCGTTGCCCATGAGGGGTGTGTCGAAGTCGGGACTGAGAAGTGGAAGCAGGGCAGTATGCTCGTGCATGGCTTTCAGACGCAGTTCTATGCCGGGGGAGATGACTCCGCTAAGGATGTGTCCGTCTTTGTCAATGAGGTCGTAGGTGATGCATGTACCGGCATCGATGACAAGTATGGTGCGCCCCTTGGCTTGTGCGTAAGCTCCGAGGTCAGCTGCTATGCGGTCGGCTCCGTAGCCTTTGGGGATGGAGCGGAGGGCGCAGTCCGTAGTGTCGGAGAGCCATAGGGTAGGGATGCCGCAGGTAGAGAGTGCGGCATCGAGTGTGGGGTCGGCTGCGGCTACGTTCGAGATGATGCAGCGCTGCAAGGGGTATGACTTGAGCAGGCGCTGGATGACGTCTGTCCACGGTTCGTTGATTCGCTCCGTAAAAATAATATTGTAATTGTCGGCAACTGCAATTTTCGCAGATGTATTCCCTATATCGATGAGTAATTTCATTTTATTTTGAGATTGAATGTATGAACATAGCTGCTGAATTCGGGTGCATATTCGCAGGTGGCGGTACTGATGCCGGAGTGGTAGGTTCCGGTGCGTGTCACGTAGTATTCGAGGTCGAGTGTGGTGGTGCCACGGGTGAACCAGTCGAAGAAGACGTCGGTCTCGGTGTCGTGCAGTTCGAGGTAACCGCCGCGTCTGCCGAACCAGGTGTAGCCTGAGAGGGTCTTGACGGGTTCGAGACATGCCGGGTGCTTGGTGGTGACGGAGACGAAGTCCATGTCGCGGTCGGCATGTATGATGTTGCGGATGCGGACTATCATGCCTACAGAGAGTGGTGTATCCTCAGTCATTTCTACCCATTCATCCCTTTGCTTTACGTACATCTTCTGTTCGATGGAGAGTTCGCCTGTGGTGTAGCTGTTCAGTCGTTCAGCTTCCTCGGTGAAGGTGCCTCGGACGTACCCCCATGAGATGCCGGGAGAGTGCTTCTCAATTTTAAATGGGCTAGATGGGCTTATTGGGGCGATTGGGTTTATTGGGGTAGATGAGACTTTGTAAGTCTCGCCGCCCAGACGGACTTGGAGGGTGTCTGCCTGACGCAGGCTTTCCTCTTTGGAATATGTGAGCAGGTAGTCGGCGGCATCGATGGCGTTCAGCGGATTGCGCCAGAGTTGTGTCTGTTTCTGACGCAGGAGCCACATCTGCATGTCGGGCAGGAGTCGGGCGTTTTTCTCCTTATCGACGTTCGTCAGACAACGCATGGCTGCAAGATGTGTGGGCAGACGATAGTCCTGCCATGAGTAGTAGGCGATGTCGGTGGCGAAGTAACGTCCGAAACCGGGTTTGAAGACGAGGTAGTGCTTTACGGATTCGGTAAATTTACGGGCATCTTTCGTCTTGCCGAATCGCTGCAGGATGAGTGCTCCCTTTGCCTTGCCGAAGATGGTCATGTTCTTCTGCTGTTTTGCCAACTGACTGACGTAGGTCTTGAGCATTTCGTTTTCGGTGACTTCGCAGATTGCCATATAGCGCAGGTCGAACTCGTTAGGAGTGAGTGACCATTTATGCTCCTTTCTCTTCTCGTAGTCCTCCTGCATGTATTTATCGAGATAAGACATTGCTTTGGACAACATTTCATTGACCATTGATAATTGATAATTGATAATTGACAATTGATAATTTTTCAGTCGATGGAGATGTTCTGCTACGGCGAGGGTGATGTAAGGACTGCCTTCCATGCCTTTGAACCAGCTCCATGAACCGTTTTCCAGTTGGAGTGATTCGAGTTTTGATGCTGCCTCGTCGGCAAGTGCCTGTGCCCTCTCGCGGTCGAAGTTGTGCAGGAGAGTGTCGTTCGAGGTTTCAGACAACTGGTCGTAGATGCTGATCATGACGATGTTGGAATAGAGTGCTGCGGCATAGCATGGGGCATTGTCGTGCTGCGGCATCTGAACGGCACGCAGGGCACGGAATACGTCGAGTGCGGGATTGTCGGTATAACCGATTTCTAGTGTGCGGTCTGTTGCCGTCGGACTGTCATTATTGTATAATGAGCTGATATCGATGTCCTTCGTAGTTGCTCCTTCGATGTAGAACGGTATGTTCTCGGTGATGGTCTCACGTGTCTGAAGTACAGGCAGGAGGTTGCGTTCTCCGTCCGAACAACCTTCGGCTGTGGCAAAGATTTCGCATACCACATCCTCGTTGAGACTACCCGACGGGATGTTGAAGGTTACGGTACTGCTCTTTCCTGCTTCGACGCTGAACGGAAGGTTCTGAGTCTTAATGATTGTACTTTCGTCCTTCGCACTTAACAGACGCATCGTGGCCGTACCGGAGATGAGACGTGAGGACTGGTTCTGGATGCGAGCCTGAATGGTGGCGTCGTCGTTGGTGCGGATGAATCGTGGCAGTTGGGGCTGAACCATGAAATCCTTCTGTGCCACGGCTGTGCTTTGTATCAGTCCGTAGCGCACATCGTCGGTGTGGGCAAAGCCGAGGAACTTCCACTCCGTCAAACTCTCGGGCAGGGTGAAACGTATCTGTGCATTTCCTTCCGTGTCGGTCTGAAGGTTGGGGTAGAAGAAAGCCGTCTCGTTGAAATTCTCGCGAATATTCGGTTTCACATCGCCCGGTTCGTCAACCTTTCCACCCTTCAATTCTTCAAGCATCTCAGGAGACAGTCCGGCAATCTTTCCGTTTGCAGCCATCGGAGCCATATCAAGTGCCTCGTATGATTCCATGGGTTTGGCTGAAACCATGACCTCCTTCAGTACGGGACGCATTCCTCTCAGACGAATCACGCCACGTCCCAGATTACCACCTTCGTGCAGGAAATGCTCAAGGTAGTCAAAACTGCCGGGCATGATGTCCTTGATGTCACGGATGTATCTCAGGGCGAGGTTGAAACTGCGTGTGGGTTGTGTATGTCTGTAGTTGAGCGATGTGATGTTGGTGACGAACGGAATCTGGAACGACCAGTCGAACGTGTTGAACTCGTCGAGTGCGGCATCGTACATTGCAGCCAGGAGGTTGGCTCCAGCTACGGCTTTGCCGTTCTTGTCCTTCACACTGAGTACCCATTGTTCTTCCTGTCCCGGTGTGAGGTGGTCGCGCATGGTGTGCCACTGGAGTTTCAGTTCCTTGTCAGGTTTAGGTACCTTTACGGTCTTGTTGTAACGGAGTAATTCCCCGTCCTTCACGTACATTATATATATATTGGCACCATCGCCCCAGTCCTTGGTGCAACGGAGAGTGCGACGCATCGTGCCGTTCATGACTTTCTCTGACGAGTCGATAATCCTGTCGTTAGCCACTACATAGTAGAAGACGTATGCATCCTTATGTTCGGGATTGAAAGTGATGTCAACCGATTCGCCCACCTTGATCTCCTTCTTCGAAACCTGCAATGGTTCGGGTTTCTTGGATTCCTCATCTTTCTTTACCGGTTTCAACGGAATCAGGTACGATGTCTTTGCATAATGACTCTCACCAGCCTGGTCCGTTACGAATGCCGTGATGCGAACCCTCAGTTTTTCGTTTGCCTTTGCCTCGTCGATGAGTTCCTTTATTTCCTCGTAGCGTGAAGGACAGAAGTCGAACAGAGCCTTGCCCTCATCGTTGGTCACGGTCTCGATATTCACATACTTCGGTTCACTCATATTGTAGAACCAGAGTGCCTGTCGGTAGGCTTCGATGGTTATGCTGACGTTGGCGTTCTGCACGGGCAGACCCGAGAGAGTTCTCACGTCGAGTACCACTTCTATATTGTCGTCGGGTGAATAAACCGTAGTGTCCTTACGGAACTCCGGCAGGTAGGTAGGACGTTTGTATTCCTCCACGTTGATGCTGTTGCTGCTGATATGCTCCCATTGTCTGCTGTTTTCAGATTTCAGGAACAGATGCCAACTGCCCAGTTTGCCCTTGGGAAGTGTGAAGTCGTGCGACATCGTACCCATGTTGTCAGGAGAGAGAGTGACGGACTCTACGGTCTCTCCGTCAGGATTTGTCAGTTCGAGAATATACTTGCCTTGAGTGCGTACTTTGGTGTCGTCACCAATCATCGTATAAATCATTGCCGACGCATGAACGGTCTGTCCCGGACGGTATATTCCCCTGTCGGTGAAGATGCTGCCCTCCACTTTTTCTCCTTCTGCGTGTCGGTAATCGTAGAAATCGATAATCATGAATCCTGTGGCATCCTCCTCGCATGTGTTCAGTCGGTCGGGTGTACGTGTGGCAAGCATGCGACGGTACTTGTCACTTGCTACCACCACTTCTCCTTTCCGGTCGGTAGTGAACGTGTCATGATCTTCTTTGTTGCGGTCGGGGTAGAGGAGTACGGCAACACCCTCCTGCGGCATACCGCTGATACGGTCTACCACCTTGATGTGTGTCTTGCCGTCGGGAGTATGGAAGATGAGATGATGGAGTGTAGTAATCTTCACTACGTTCCGGGCTGTGTCTCCCTCGGTAGTTGCCACGAACAGATACCTGCCAGCGGGCAGTTGCATCGAATCAAAGGTACTGTCCTTCACAGCCATATATCGGTTTCTGCCTTCCTTTATCCTGTTCTCGTCGGAGAGAATGTAGTTCCGTTGCAGCAGTTCCTTTCCGATGTCTGTTTTCTTGATATTGTATGTGTTCTTGCCGTTGAACTGGAACACCTGCAATCTGGCAGTAGTGGCGTTTCTGGATTTTATTTCCAGTTTGAAATCCCTGCCTGCAAGGATATTCTTCTCGACACGGATATCTATCTCCTTTGCCATCACGTTGTTCACGGCAATGTCCAACTGATTGCTTACGAGTTGTCCGGCATCTATGTCGCGGGTAGAGTCGCGCAGAGCCTCCAGTTGTCGGCAGTACTGCTGCTTCTCCTCGTCCGTACCCCATGAAGGGTACTTGAGTTCCCAGAGACGGAGCATGGTGTCGGAGTTCCTGTCACCGTTCATCTGGTATATTCTTCTGGCAGCTCGATGCAGACTGTCCATTTCTGCGGCATTCATTGAACGGTTGTTGGAAGAGACGAAGTCGAGCATCACAGCCAGCATATTATGTCCGTAGTACTTCCCTCCGCTTTCAATCTTTACGATGGGTTCGTAGTCCTTGCTGTTCTCCTTTGAAAGCGTCAGCATATCCTCGAGTACCCTGCCGAAGAGTTCCTTGCTTCTGGCGGTATATTTCTCCTGAGTCTCGCTGTCGAAAGCATTGATACTGCTGCGGAGCATGTTACGGTATGCCGTTGCCATTACTCCACGGATGATAGCCTTGTAGGTCACCTTCTTCTCCGAAGGCATCTGCTTCTCAGTCTTCTTGTCGATGTCCTGCAGTTCAGCTTCCAGGAGTTTTATGTCAATGGCAAAACTGTCGGGGTCGATGTCGCTCCGTTCTTCCATCCTGGTTATCAGTCCCTTCAGATGTTTGGCATACGACTCAGCCTTGATGCTTTGGAAGCAAAGGGTGAGCAGGGTCAGCAGTAAAAAGATTTTCCTATGCATAATATCAGTCGTTTTTTCTGTTTTATCGATTACAGATGCAAAGGTATGGCAAATGGCGGTGTGAGTGAGGTTTTTAATTGTTAATAATTATGATGTAAGTGGTAAAATCGTTTAACAAAACCTAAAATCTTTTGTCACGTTTCCCATATGCAATACCTTTGTAATGTGAAAAAACTACTTTTTGCAGTTCTGAATGTGTTGGCAGCGTTTGTTCTGCTGACCTCTTGTTCCGACAAATATACTATTGTCGGAACGTCTATGCATTCAGTTTTCGACGGAAAGATGGTGTATCTCAGCAGTATGATAGACAGCAAGGAATCCTCGATAGACTCTTGCGAAATCATCCACGGACAGTTCACGATGACGGGTCCGCTCGATTCTGTCATGTGTGTCACACTCGATATGGGTGATTTCCACCTGCCCCTCGTACTGGAGAGTGGTGAGATACGTGTGTCGTCGGAGTACCAGACTGTGAAGGTGGAGGGAACGGAACTCAATGAGATACTGTATAAGTTCCTTTCTACACGCGATTCGCTCATCATGATTCTGACCGACCTGCCACGTCGTGAGAGTCAGATGATTCTGGAGGGTTACGATCACGACTACATCATGCATACCCTTGGTGAGGCAGAGGCAGACGTGCGTATAGCGATGGACCGTCTTGAGACGAACTTCATCGTAGATAATTTTAATAATGTGCTTGGAGTAAGTTGGTTCATGGAGATATGCAACGAAACCTATCAGCGCTTCGGTTACCCAAACACGACACCTCAGATTGACGAGATTTACAGTATGGCTCCTGACGAATTCCGGCAGAATGCCAATGTGAAGAGATACATGAAGATGTGTGAGGACAAATAAAAAAGCTATTCGGTGTGAATAGCTTTTTTGTTATCGTTAAGGTTGACGTTATCGTTATCCGTTCATCGAAATGAGGAACTCTTCGTTGCTCTTGGTTCTCTCCATGTAGTTCATCACTACGTCCATTGCCTCGAGCGGATTCATGTCGGCAATGTGTTTGCGGAGTACCCACATGCGGTTCAGAGTGTTCTGATCGTGGAGCAGGTCGTCGCGGCGTGTAGATGAAGCCACGAGATTGACAGCCGGGAACACACGCTTGTTGGCAAGGTTGCGGTCGAGTTGCAGTTCCATGTTTCCTGTTCCCTTGAATTCCTCGAAGATTACTTCGTCCATCTTGCTACCTGTGTCGATAAGTGCTGTAGCGATGATGGTAAGCGAACCACCTCCTTCGATGTTTCGTGCAGCACCGAAGAAACGCTTCGGTTTGTGGAGTGCGTTGGCATCGACACCACCCGAAAGGACTTTTCCGCTGGCAGGACTTACGGTGTTGTAGGCACGAGCCAGACGTGTGATGGAGTCGAGGAAGATGACTACGTCGTGTCCGCATTCCACCATTCTCTTTGCCTTCTCAAGTACGATACCTGCAATCTTCACGTGGTTTTCGGCAGGAGCATCGAATGTAGAGGCGATGACCTCAGCCTTTACCGTACGAGCCATATCTGTCACTTCCTCAGGACGTTCGTCGATGAGGAGCATCATCAGGTAAGCCTCGGGGTGGTTGGCTGCTATGCTGTTGGCAATGTCCTTCATCAGAAGGGTCTTACCTGTCTTTGGCTGAGCCACGATAAGTGCACGCTGACCTTTACCGATAGGGGAGAAGAGGTCGACGATACGTGACGACTTGCTGTCACCCTGTCCCTTGCAGAGTTTGAATTTCTCATCGGGGAAGAGTGGGGTGAGGAACTCGAATGCTATGCGGTTGCGAACCTGCTCTGGGGCACATCCGTTTATCTTTACTACATCGACCAGTGGGAAGAACTTCTCACCTTCGCGTGGAGGACGGACAAATCCTTCTACTACGTCACCCATCTTCAGTCCCCAGTGGCGTATCTGCTGCATGTTGACATATACGTCGTCTGGTGATGGCAGGTAGTTGTAGTCGCTACTGCGCAGGAAACCATAGTTGTCGATGGTTTCCAGTACACCCGATACCTTGATGATGTCACCAAAGTCGTATTGTGGAACAGGTTTCTTACTTACTGTTTTGATTACAGTCTTGCTCTCAACGGCTTTTGCACCCTCCTCTTCATACATCATTTCCGGAGCCTCTTCGTACATTTCTGCTTCGTTCTGTAATCTTGAGTGGAAGTACTCCATCGGGTCTGTAACCGTTTCGTAGTCACTTGTCGGAATGTCTTGCAGGATGATGAAGTCAGAATCCTCGGCACTTGCCTCTGCAGCAGGCTGTTCTGTTACAGGGGTTTCAATAGTTTCATTATTTTTTACTTCCTCTTTAACTTCCTCTTTAACTTCCTCTTTTTTCTTGCGTCCACGCTTCTTCGGAGCAGCCTCTTCAGCTTCCACTTTAACTTCCTCTTTTACTTTCCCTGCTACTTCCTCCTTAACTTCCTCTTTCTTTTTGCGTCCACGCTTCTTTGGAGCTGCCTCCTCAGTCTTTGCTTCCGGTGCAGGAGTCTCTGATGCCGGCATAGGTGTCAGCATATCCTTTTCCTCCTGTGAAAGACTTCCGAACAGAGTGTCGTCGAGCATCACCTGCATCTTCTTGTCTATCTTCTTTGCTTTAGTCTGCGATGCAGAATATACCCTGTCGACATTCTTCACACTCACACGTGCCCTTTTCTTTGGTGCCTTATCAGCACTTGAAGCAGCACCACTTGCTGCTGCATCGGCCTGTGCGTCAATGATGCGGAACATCAAATCTTCTTTACCCAAGTTGTCTGCGTTGTCAACTCCTACTTCTGTTGCAATCATTTGGAGTTCACTCAACTCTTTGCTTGCGAGCTGTTGTAAATTATACATAAAAAAATATGTGATTTGTGATATCTGAACAGTATGGCCACACCATAAATACGGGTCATACCGCTAAAAACGCTGCAAATTTAAGAATAATATGTGAAACGAGAAAAACGAAACGGAAAAAATCTAAGTTTTCTTGCAAAAAAATTTGAGGAAAGTCTTCAACTCCTAACTCCTAACTCCTAATTCCTAACTCTTTTTCTCTGCTTTTGCTTTTTCTTTAGCTGCTTTCTTCTCAGCCTTTGCTTTTTCCTTAGCTGCTTTCTTCTCAGCCTTTGCCTTTTCCTTGGCTGCCTTCTTCTCGGCTTTTGCCTTTTCCTTCGCAGCCTTGTCCTCTGCCGACATCTTATGGAAACGGATGCCCGGCTTTATCTTCATCTTCGAGATAGAGTCGGTATTGGTGAACGAGAACTTGCACAACATATCCACATGTGCACCTTTTGCCTGTACGTCACCTTCGGCAATGGCTCCGTTGCTCACGATGGTGGCATGGATATTATTCAGTTTTACCTTCTTGTAACTTGCTTCGTGTACCTTTGCAATTACTGAACCCATAGGCAGCTTGCCTCCTATCTTCTTTCGCATCAGGGCTGTACGGGGTTTGGAGATGTCGAACTTGAACTGTGCCTCGCACTTCAGATTGCCCAGGTTGTCGTTGTCGGTAATTTTCTTCAGATTGATATTGTTCGATGCTACCTGACCCACAAGGTATTTCGTTTCTCCGTCGAGGTAGAAGTTGAAGTTCAGACCTCCAAGTCCTGTGTCCAGACGTCCCTCAAACTGCACTTTCTTCCACAGTACCTCGAAGTCGCCCTTGTAGATGATATTTCCGAGCATATCCACCTGTTTCATCATGAACTTCTTTACGGGGAACTGGTTGATGATTCTCCGCTTGATGTCTCCCTTTGCCCTCATCTTGTCCACATCGAAATGGACAACCATATCGTATTTGTTCAGCATGTCGCTGATATATCCCGTGGCATTTACCTCAAACTTCTTATCGGGCGTATATACATATATGTCTTTGAACTGCATCGCGGTATCGCAGCCCTCCATCCTTGCTGTCAGTTCGACGGGTAGAGAGAACATACCCAGGTCGGGTGCGAACGGACGGGCGATATCCTTCAGCATGGTACTTCCCTTGATGGTAGAAGTCTTGTAGCTGAGTTTTATGCCTTTCTTCTTGCTTGGTAAGACCATCGTGGCAGTATCTATCTGAATGGTTGTACTTACCTGTGTCAGTACGAGGTCGTGGATATTTGCCACATTATCCTGAAGTGATAATGCAAAGTGGAGGTCCCTTATGTCGATACCCGTCACGGAGTCCTTTGCCGTACAGCGTGTCACAGCCATATCGACTTTCTTTGGTCCTACATACCTTACGTCGATATCCATATCGATGTCAACGTCCATGTGTTTGGCATCGAACCATCCGCGATGCTTCTTTCCTGTATTCTTGCGGGGCAGTCCGTTGTCGTTCCAGAAGTGCAGTCCCCTGATGGTGGCATTACCCCTTCCGTTCTTGCCGAAAGTCCGTCTCTTGTACTTGAGTTCTCCAAGTCGTACCTTCTGCAACAACCATCTGTACTCGGGTTCACCATTGGCAGTTCCTAGCCACGCAGGCATATTCTTGAGTTTCTGTCCCTTGGCAATTGCCTGCTGGAGTTTCATGACTTCCTTGTTCTTCCTGGCTATGGGCGGTCTGTACAGTTTCCGGGTCTCATACTCCAGTTGGATATTTCTCAACGTCACACTATTGACGTCGAATCCCACCTTCTTGTACTTCCTTTTCTTCGTTGGGGCAGGGGAGTCCTTGGGTTTGGGTTTCAGACTGTCCACGATAAACTGGTAATTTGCCACCGTGTCGGGTGCTATCTTGTAGATTTTCACCCTGCATCCGAGCAGTTCGGCTTCGTTTATCTCTACATTCCTTTGCAGCAGTTTCCTCAGACTCATCGATACATGCACGGTGTCCACCTGCAGCATCTTCACACCTTTCTGGTCTAGAACCTCCATGTAGAACAGCTGCAAATCGCCCCGCAGGAAGTCGTACCTCACGCTGTCGATACTCACCTTCGTACCCAGTCTGTCCGAAAGCAATCCTGTCACCTCCCGTCGCACCCGACTCTGCATCGATGGTGAAAACAAGATGAAGTAACCAATCGTCAGAAGCACAATCGCCAAAGCGACCAGGCTCCCAACCGTAATCAATATGGTTTTCAGTACTTTCATCTTGTAACTCCTAACTCCTAACTCCCAACTCTCTATTCACCCCCTCAATATACTCCAGCAGTTCGTCGCGACCTGTGCCGTACTCGCTGCTCGTGATGAAGTGGGGAGGCAGTTCTTCCCATTGTTCCTGAAGCGTCTTCAGGTAAGCATTCACATTAGCTCCTATCTTCACTCGTGTCAGTTTGTCTGCCTTAGTGAACACGATTGCGATAGGTATGCCGTTCTCACCACAGAACTCCAGAAAGTCCAAGTCTTTCTTTTGCGGTTCGTGACGTATGTCGATAAGTACGAAAAGCAAAGTCAGCTGCCTCCTGTCCAGAACATAATGCTCAATCAGATTCTTCAGCTTATCCATCTCACGCTTTCCCCTCTGTGCATATCCGTAACCGGGCAAATCGACCAGGTACCACTCTCCGTTTATCAGGAAATGGTTTATCAGCAACGTCTTGCCTGGTGTCTGCGACGTCTTTGCCAATTTCGAATGTCCCGTCAGCATATTGATTAGCGACGACTTACCCACGTTACTCCTTCCGATAAAGGCATACTCGGGTAGTGTCGTCTCAGGACACATGTCAGCCCTCGGACTCGAACTCTTATATTCTGCAGAAACGATATTCATCTTCTTTTGTTATTGAATTACAAATTTTCTTCCGGCATACAAGTAAATGCCTTTCTGTCGGGGTTTACCCGTGAGTTGTCTTCCGTCGAGGGTGTACCATGTATCTGATAAGCCATTGAGCGATTGACTATTTGCCGCATCCTGCTGTACTTCTTCAATCAGGGTGGCTTCTCCATCCTCAATCTGCATTACGACACGTAGTTGCTTGGCTTCGTTCTGTGAGTCACCGACGGTGATACCGTCAGCCAGTTGGAAGTATGCTCGCTGGGCATATATGGTTCTTGCTCCACTCGGATAGTACAGTTTATTCTCGTTTCCGAGATAAAGGATACTTCTGTCACCTTCTGCTCCTATGCTGTACGGACTGTAGATTCCTTGCATCGTGAGTACGTCGGCAACGCTTACCGATGTACTGGCGTCGGCGTCCATCGTTACGTAGCGGAAAGTAGGATCGACGATGTTGTGTGAGGCGTCATCTACGTACCCATCTAACTTAGTCCATCTTATCAGATAGGGCTTTCCTGCTTCAATCGTCTGACCCGCATTCGTGAAGTTGAGGGTGAGTGTGCCGTCGCTGAGATTGCTGCTTTCTGTGTCGAGGGTCATAACCTTTACTCCGTCGCCGTTGAGAGGACTTTCACTTATGGTTACATCGAACGGCAGACAAAGGGTGTTCCATGCTCCGTCCTTATAGAATGTGCGTCCTGAAAGCGTAGCGTTTACCTCTGTTCCATTATAGGTTGTTATGGTTCCAGAGTTGTCTGTGGTGTTACCAAGAGCAACCTCTGTCGGAGCTGTGAGTGCAAGTCGTTTCATACCTTTGAGGGCATTTGCCTTACCCATTCCTGCCTGAACCAGACTGCCCGACGGGATATTCTCCGTATCGGTAGTATATTCGTCATTATCGGCTGTGATGCGAAGCAGACGACGGATGTCGGTAACGCTGAGTGTAGGGTCCTGCTGCAACCAAAGGGCTATGATGCCTGTCATTGTGGGTGCTGCCATCGAGGTTCCTTCCATATCTCCGTAATAGTATTTCGTTTCGTTCTTTGTTATGCAGTCGGTCATCAAACTGGCATAGTCGCTGCTTGCGTTTGGTTCGCGTTCTGTAAAGAAATTGATGTCATATCCGTTATATGCCGACAGCATAGCAGCTCCCGGAGCCAGAATGTCGGGTCGGTTGATACCCCTGTCATCCGTGCCGTAGGAAGAAAACACAGCTATGCCATTTTCTATTTTTAGCCACGGGTTAATATAATGGATTGTACGTCCGGTGATGGAAGTCCACGAAGGTCGCGATACGTATGCTCCTACCGAAATGACTGCATCGTTACATACCATATTGTTCATTGAAAGCACACTACTACCATCTGTAAAACCAGCTAAGCCACCATTGGAGAAATTGTTATATTTGTCTTTACATGTCATGTTTATGGTCTGCCCCTCCGTACCATTGATGAAAAGGGCAAGTGTCAAACCTGTTTCTTTGAAGAATAATTTTTCGGACTTTTTTACCTCTATCTTGTGCTTTCCGTTTACGATGGCGCTGATGATGAACGAGCTGGCACTGGTATATGGAGTTTCCGTTGTACTGTCCACATATTTATATATAGGTTTCTCAGCCAAAGTATAGATAGTGCCTGTATTCTTATCCACAACCTTCAGGTCGCATGTGAACGACCCGCCTTCTGGTACATAGGTAAAGACTTCTAATCCTCCATAGTACGTATTGGTATATTTCACCTCATTTACGGTGACACTCTGTGTGTTGGTACTTGTAAGCAGGGTTCGGAGGTTGTAACCGTCGCCTCCTGCAGCAGGCAACTTTTCCGAAATGCTCATCTTTTCGCCTCCGCTATTACCAGCAGAGAATACCACAATTCGTCCAGGTTTGGTTCCTCCCAAGGTCAACTCGCTTACAACCTTGGCAATGGCATCCTGATCGTCCTTTATTCCAACTGTGTTGCCAAGACTCACGTTCACTACGGCTGGTTTGTCCACCTCGTCGGCATAGCTGAAGACCTCCGTTATGGCTTCTATGATACGCGCATCCGACAGATTATCGTTCAGTCCGCAGAGCACAAGGTCGGCTTCCGGAGCCATACCCCTCACGTTGCGTGTCGCATAGTCACTTATTACACTTCCTGCCGCTGTGGCGGAAGTATGGCTCCCGTGCGACATTTTATTATTGTCCGTAGTCAGGGCTGCTATCTCCGCCGTTGTTTTGTATGTGGTGAGGTTCGGCTTTCCTGTCACCACTTCTTTAACTCTTGACGTTCCGTCACTCTTCTTGAACGCAATGTGGTTGAATTCGATTCCGGTATCTACCATACCCACAATCACACCTTTTCCTGTGTAGTATCCAGTTCCGCTGAATCCGGCAGCCGTCCATGCCTCCGTATTCGTTCCGTCGATAGATGTCACTTCCGTCTTCGAACGTGCCCTGTCATTCATCGGATAGTTCATTTGGTCGACAGCCACGCGTTCAATAGTCTCTATATCCTCCAGTTCGTACAATTTCTCTGGTTTCATAGAGAGTATGGCTATCGGACCAACCACCAGTTTTACCCTGATGCCACGAGACTCCAGTTCGGCAGTAGGGCAGGGAGCACCAGGTACAAGATGTGCTATTGCATAAATACTGTCTATAGTTCCGTCGCTATTGAAAGTCACGTTTATATCACGCTTCACGGCAGCAGTATCGATAACATCGACAGTTTTGCCCTTAGCCTTTATTTGCTTCGACGGACGAGGTACCAGATTCGTCAGTCTGTAGTCTATCACCTGTGCACAAATCGTCATTGCACCATACGCAATGAACAACAGTAAAAGTAAACCTTTCTTCATTCCTTTTCTATTTTGCTGCAAAGGTAAGCATAAAATTTATCAAATCTTCGTTTTCTTTACCTTTTTTCTGTTTACAGAAAAAGCTATGAGTCTTGATTCTTATCTTTGTGGCTGAGGCATGAAACAAAATCGCGTGGGGAATTTTAAAAATCCCCTCGCGATTAATAAAAATCCCCTCGCGATTATTATTAATCCCCTCGCGATTTTTTCTTGCTCCACCCTCATCGCAAAGCAAAAATAGCGGAATGAAAAAATACCGATAGACGAGTCGGAAAATTACACTAATGAAATTTGAATAAAACATTCGTTTAACTTACTGTAAGCTGAACAATATTGGCTTTTAGAAGGCATGTAAAAATTGTTGTGTGCGATACCACAATTTTTCTTTCGTCGGAAAGTGAAGTTTTTTCTGATATTTTTTGTCAATTTTACATTTCTTCATACTTTTGCCGCGTGAAAACTTTCCTTATGCCCTCAGACGATGAGTGCGTAAGGATTTTTATGGGACATAGGTTCCGTAAATTCACACCGAATATAAGAATTACTTTTAACACAATATTTATTAACCAACTAACAATTTAAATTAACCTATGAGAAAAAATTACTTTTTCTTTAAGTCGCTTCT
>CACYGK010000029.1 GCA_902774005.1 uncultured Bacteroidales bacterium
ACGATTTCTATGCGAAGTATACTGATCCAAACCAGAAGTTGACGCTGTTCCAACGTAGGGTGCTGGCACAAAGCCTGAAGGCTAACTATAACGGAAACGATAACGAAAACGAAAACAAGGAGGGACTGGACCTGGAGGAGGATAATTCTTCAATTGTCAATTCTCAATTATCAATTAACAGGATGCCGATGGGTGTGAGGGATTCGATTGAGGCAGCAAGTCCGTCGCTGGCGATGATGATGGTGACTGCAATATGTCCGTGTATAGGTGCGCTGGCTACGGGTGTGAGTCTGGATGTACACGGAGATAAGCGTGGACTGAACCTCATTTCTTATATCGTGGGTGACCCGGGAAGCGGAAAGGGAAAGGTTGACCCTGTGGTGGATGCATGGATGGCTGAACTGAGGGCGCTGGATAAGATGTATGAGGATCAGGAGAAGGACTGGCGCAGACGTAAGGTGGCTGCGAAGAACAAGAAGGAGCAACCAGAGGAGATTGCCCTTCCTGTAAGATGCCTTACGCTGAACAATACAGTAGCTAACCTAGCTGAGCGCCTATCGAACACCGAAGGCAAGCATGCTTTCTCATTCACGCCTGAAGCGGATACTGTAGCGCAGAAATGGAAATCTACGATGAGTGATTTCTCGGTTATGCTGCGACAGGGTTATGACGGAAGCAGGTATGAGAGGGAGGCACGAAGCGCGGAGGCTGTGAATGTTCATATCGAACATCTGCTGTGGAATGTGACTATGTGCGGAACTCCGGATGCGCTGTACCGTGTGGTATCGAACTATACAGACGGTCTTCAGACACGAATAGCTGTGGCAAGTGCGATAGACAACACGTTCCTGCAGTTGGAAGATAAGAATCCGCTATTGACGGATAAACAGTCGGAGAATATAAGGATGATTGCGCACCTGTTGCCGCTGATGCACGGTGAGGCTGTATTGCCGAAACTGGAACAGACGGGACGTGCCTGGCTGGAACGCATCAGATTGGAAACAATGATGAACGACGACAAGGTGAAGGCTCGTCAGCGGTTCCGTATCTGTGTGACGGCTCAACGTATGACATGCTGTCTGATGCTCTGCAAGGTATGCGAACAGCTGATTCAGAAGCACGGACTGAGCGGTGCGGAAAGCAGACTGAAACAGAATCCGAATCTGTGGAAGGAAATGCTGCTGAAGACTCAGACTTCTTCGATGCTGGCTATCTACGATGTGATTGCTGACTCTCTGATGGAGAACGCTCTGTTTTACTTCCGTGAACGTATAGAGAATGCTTATAACAGCAGGAACTATGCGGGAAACAGCAATTCACGAATAAAACCGGGAAAGAACGATTCTATCTATGCACGGCTCGACACACAGTTTACCTTTGAACAAGCGATGCAGCAAACGATTGCGATTAAAGGAGCGGGAGTGACCAGAAACAGTGTGCAGCAGATGTTGAAGAACTGGTGCAAACAAGGTCTTGCAAAAAAAATTGCTGATTATAAGTTTGCAAAGCAATTTAGTTAGTCATTTAGTCATTTAGTCATTTAGTCAAAACAATTATGATTAAACTTACATTTACAACTGAATACGCAGATGTGTTCATTGGAACGCTGACACAGGTGGTCGGCGAGAGAGAGAAACGGATATGCCAGGTGGCGCTGAGTAAGAAAGCGAAGTTTACGTATCGCGGAGTGCCGGAACGGTTCGCTGGCGAGTATAAACTGAGTTATAAGCACGAGGGCACGCGGTATATGCCTGTGCCACTCTTCCACCGGAAACCGCTCGCTGTGGCGATGAAGGAGGACGAGGAACCTATCACGTACCGCAAGCCATGCCTGTACTACATGTCGCGACGCCCGAAGGAGCAATGGAACGATATGTGCCGCAGTCTGGATGGCAATCGGGAGTACCTTCTCACCGTTAAGTGGGATGTTCGCGATATCCGCGGAGAGAGTTTCTTTGAAGAACCAGAAGAAGATGAATGGGAGGAAGAATGAAAAGGTTTGAGGTTTGAGGATTGAGGTTTGAGATGTTTAAAATAAGAAAGAATATGGAACAAGAGCTAAGAGAGTTGGCTTTGCGGTCGATATACAAGGTGGCAGCAAAGAAGGCGGAGGAGCTGGTATGCTATCTGCCGAAGAACGTGAGTATTACGATTGTGGCGCTTTCGCTGCTTCTTGCCAAGGTGATTGCTGTGGCGACACAAGGTAAGAGGAAAGCGAAACGTGAGAAAATGACGGAGGGTATATTTGACTTCATAAGAAAGCAGATATAGGCTGAGAATAAGAAAAAACCGCTATCCAAATGAGGATAACGGTTTTTTATTGTTATTTGGGCGCCTTAAATCAGTTCGACGCTTCGTTTTACGAATTTTGTGAGTGCTTCGCCGCGGAGCATGCCGTTCTGAAGGAGTGCGAGGTCGATGAGTTGTGAAACTATCTCTGGTTTTGCCTCTTTGATAGTCTTCTTGATGAGCGGGTGGTCGGTGTTGAGCACGAGGTTCATCATCGTTGGCATCTCACCATAGAATGCCATTCCGGGCTGGAGGCGTCCCATCTCTTTCATGCGTCGCATGTATTCGCTTTGGGTGATGATGACTGGTGCGGCTGTCTCGCCAAGTGGCTGTGCATCGACCATGAATTCTGTCTTTTCGATAGTCGGCAGAGCATTCTTGAACGTCTCGGTGAGCGTTTTCTTCTCCTCCTCAGGCAGTTCGTCCTTCTTCTCGTCGCTCTTCACGATCAGCTTGTCTATCACGTCTCCATCGACACGTGTGAAGCGAGTCTTCTCGAGTTTCTGCTCAAGCATACCAAGCATAGCAGGGTCGAGCTGTCCGTCCATCAGCAGTACGTTGTAGCCCTTTGCCTGTGCTGCATCGATATATGTATATTGATCGTCGCGGTTCTGAGCATATAGGTAGATGAGGTTGCCATCCTTGTCGGTCTGGTTGTCCTTGATGAGTGTCTGATATTCCTCGTAGGTGTAGTATTTGCCTTCGGTGTCCTTGAAGAGGGCGAACGACTTTGCTTTGTCGTAGAAGGAGTCGTCTGAGAGCATTCCGTAGTCGATGAATATCTTGATGTCGTCCCATTTCTCTTCGAACTGCTTGCGGTCCTGCTTGAAGATGCTGGCAAGGCGGTCGCTCACTTTCTTGGTGATGTAGCTTGATATCTTCTTTACGTTGGAGTCGCTCTGCAGGTAGCTGCGCGATACGTTAAGAGGAATGTCGGGAGAGTCGATTACTCCGTGAAGGAGTGTGAGGAACTCAGGCACGATGCCTTCGACGGAGTCGGTGACGAAGACCTGGTTGCAGTAGAGCTGTATCTTGTTCTTCTGAAGGTCGAACTGACTTTTTACCTTAGGGAAGTAGAGGATACCTGTGAGGTTGAACGGATAATCGACGTTGAGGTGAATCCAGAAAAGAGGTTCGTCGCTCATTGGGTAGAGTTTGCGGTAGAACTCTTTGTAGTCTTCGTCCTTCAGGTCGGCAGGTTTCTTCGTCCAGAGTGGGGTAGTATCATTGATGATGTTGTCAACTTCTATCTCCTTACGCTTCGGATTTCCTTTATCGTCTTTGTTGTCAGGGTCGTCAACCCAGTCTTTCTTCATACCGAACTTGACAGGTATAGGCAGGAAACGGCAGTACTTGCGGAGGAGTTCGCCAATCTTATAGTCCTCGAGGAATTCCTTGCAGTCGTCATCGATATACATGACGATGTCGGTACCGCGGTCGGCTTTGTCGCACTCTTCGATGGTGAAGGCTGGACTGCCGTCGCACGACCACTTGACTGCCTTTGTGTCAGGTTGCCAGCTCTTGGTTATGATTTCCACTTTCTTGCTGACCATGAACGAAGAATAGAAACCGAGTCCGAAATGTCCGATGATGGCATTGGCATCTTCCTTATACTTGTCGAGGAAGTCGTTGGCTCCGGAGAATGCTATCTGGTTGATGTATTTGTCAATCTCTTCTTCGGTCATACCGATGCCTCGGTCGCTGACGGTGAGTGTGCCGGCTTCTTTGTCAATCTTCACGTTCACCGTGAGGTCGCCTGCTTCTTCTTTCAGTTCGCCTTTGCTGGCAAGTGTGCGCAGTTTCTGTGTTGCATCGACTGCGTTGCTTACTATTTCGCGGATGAATATGTCATGATCGCTGTAGAGAAACTTTTTGATGACGGGGAAGATGTTCTCTGTTGTAACCCCAATGTTTCCGTTTGTCATAGTTAAATTATTTTGTTACCTGAATTTTTCCATCGGTGAGGGTGACATGGATGGTGTCGCCCGGATGTATGTCTTCTTCGACGATGAGGTTGGCTACAGGGTCTTCGATGTGCTGCTGGATGGCGCGGCGCAGAGGTCGTGCTCCAAACTGTTTGTCGTATCCCTGTTCGGCTATCCAGCGTTTGGCTTCGACGGTGATGTCGAGTGTGTAGCCGAGTTTTGCCATGCGCTCATGGAGGGTGCGCAGTTCGATGTCGATGATCTGTACGATGCTGTCGAGTTCGAGTTGGTCGAAGGTGATGATTTCGTCGATGCGGTTGAGGAACTCGGGTGAGAACTGACGGTTGAGTGCTTTCTGAATGACAGAACGGCTCACTTCTTTGTCGTCCTTACCTGCCATAGCGGAGAATCCGACTCCGCGTCCGAATTCTTTCAACTGACGTGTTCCGACGTTGCTGGTCATGATGATGACGGTGTTGCGGAAGTCAACGGTGCGTCCGTTGCTGTCGGTGAGTCGTCCGTCGTCCATAACCTGAAGCAGGATGTTGAATACGTCGGGATGGGCTTTCTCTATCTCGTCGAGAAGTACGATGGAGTAGGGCTTGCGGCGTACGCGTTCGGTAAGCATTCCGCCCTCTTCGTAGCCGACGTAGCCCGGAGGTGCTCCGACAAGACGGCTTACGGTGAACTTCTCCATGTATTCGCTCATGTCGATGCGGATGAGTGCGTCGGAGGTACCGAACATGTGTTCGGCGAGTTTCTTGGCAAGGTAGGTCTTACCCACACCTGTGGGTCCGAGGAACATGAACACTCCGATGGGGCGCATGGGGTCGTTGAGTCCGACACGGTTGCGCTGTATGGCACTGACGAGGCGGTCGATGGCTGAGTCCTGAGCTATAATCTGGGATTTCAGTTCCTGACGCATATTCTTGATGCGGACACCTTCAGCCGTGAGCATACGCTGTACGGGTATGCCTGTCATCATTGACACGGTCTCTGCCACCTTGTCAGCATCGATGCTGATACGGCTTTCGCTGTTCTTGGCTTCCCATTCGGCTTTGAGGGTGTTGAGTTCGGAGGTGAGACGGAGTACGGAGTCGCGATGTTCGGCTGCCTGTTCGTACTTCTGATGGCGTACGGCTTCGTCCTGCAGACGCTGTGCCTCGGCTATCTCTTCCTCTTTCTCCTCGATGGGACGGGGTACAGTAATATTGGTTATATGTACGCGCGAACCCACTTCGTCGAGTGCGTCGATGGCTTTGTCGGGGAAACTGCGGTCGGTGACATAACGTTCGGTGAGACTGACACAGGCTGCCAGTGCCTCTTCGGTATAAGTGACGTTATGATGCTCTTCGTAGCGATCCTTTATGTTGTGGAGAATCTCGAGTGTCTCGGCTTCGGTGGTAGGTTCGACAAGAACCTTCTGGAAGCGGCGTTCGAGTGCTCCGTCCTTTTCGATATTCTTACGGTACTCGTCGAGTGTGGTGGCTCCGATGCATTGCAGTTCGCCACGGGCGAGTGCGGGTTTCATCATGTTGGCAGCATCCATCTGTCCTGCCTGGTTGCCGGCTCCGACGATGGTATGTATCTCGTCGATGAAGACGATGAGGTCGGGATTGGATTTCAGTTCGTTGATGATGTTCTTCATACGTTCCTCGAACTGTCCGCGGTACTTGGTACCTGCCACGATGGTTGACATGTCGAGTGCGATGATTTTCTTGTTGAAAAGGGCACGTGACACGCGGCGCTGACTGATGCGCAGGGCAAGTCCTTCGACGATGGCACTCTTTCCGACTCCCGGTTCGCCGATGAGTACGGGGTTGTTCTTCTTGCGGCGTGAGAGGATCTGTGCGATGCGTTCGATTTCACGTTCGCGACCTACGACGGGGTCGAGTTTGCCTTCGGCTGCCGCACGGGTGAGGTCGAATCCGAAGCTGTCGATAGTGGGGTGGTCGCTGTTATGACGTTTGTCAGTCTGCTTCTGTGTGGTAGTGGATGAATGTGCGGCACTGTTGCCCACAGGAGCTTTCTCCTCTTCCTCTTCGTCGAAGTCGATGCCGGCATTCTGTGGCAGAGATGTGGGCTGGGTGATGGAGTTGTAGAGTTCCTTGTATGTAACACCGGTGTCGTCGAGAATCTTTGCTGCCATATTATCCTTATGCTTGATGATGGCAAGCAGAAGGTGCTCGGGCTGACTCTCCTTGCTCTTGGTGAGTCGTGACTCGAGTATGCTGAGTCGGAGTATGGCTGCCGACTTGGTGTTGAGTGCTATATCACTTGAAAGAAGTGGGGTGTCGCTGTTGATGAGATGACGCTCAATCTGACGACGGAGTCCGTCGAGACTGATGAGGAACTTCTCGGCGAGCAGATGGGCTGCGAGGTTTTCCCTGTCGCGCAGTATGCCCAAAAGCAGGTGCTCAGGTCCGATGTAGTCGTTGTTCAGACGGATGGCTTCCTCTTTCGAGTAGTTGAGAATCTGATTCAGTGTGTCGGAATAATTATTTACCATCTGTGAAAATTTGAAATTTGACAACGGGTTCCTGCAAATTGCATGCCAGCCTGAAGGAATCAGAGTTCAGCCTCTTTGAGACGCTCTGCATTTTCTGCCACGATGAGGTGGTCGATGCAGTCCTGGATGTCACCGTCCATGAAGGCAGCCAGGTTGTAAATGGTATAGTTGATGCGGTGGTCGGTGATACGTCCCTGCGGATAGTTGTAGGTACGGATTTTTGCCGAACGGTCGCCCGTAGATACCATGGTCTTGCGTCGTGATGCTATGTCGTCGATGTACTTCTGGTGTTCCTTGTCGTATATATATGTGCGAAGACGAGCCAGGGCACGTTCCTTGTTCTTGGGCTGGTCGCGCGTTTCAGTACACTCGACAAGGATTTCCTCGGTCTCACCGGTATTCGGATTTTTCCACATGTAGCGGGCACGCACTCCTGACTCTACCTTGTTGACGTTCTGACCACCGGCTCCGCTGCTTCGGAAGGTATCCCACTTGATTTCACCTTCGTTAATCTGTACGTCGAAGGCTTCGGCTTCGGGCAGTACTGCCACGGTGGCAGCCGAGGTGTGGACACGTCCCTGGGTTTCGGTAGCAGGAACACGCTGTACGCGGTGTACTCCCGATTCGTATTTCATGGTGCCATATACGTTCTCACCTGTAATGTTGGCTACTATCTCCTTGTAACCGCCACTGGCTCCCTCGGAGAAGGATGATACGGTGAGGTGCCAACCTTTCGTTTCGCAGTATTTGGAATACATGCGGAAGAGGTCGCCGGCAAAGAGTGCTGCCTCGTCGCCACCCGTACCGCCACGTATTTCGAGTGTGACGTTCTTGCTGTCTTCTGGGTCGGCAGGGATGAGAAGCAGTTTTATCTCTTCTTCAAGTTCGGGAAGCAACTTCTCGTTGGTGGAGAGTTCTTCACGTGCCATCTCTCGCATGTCGGCATCGTCTTCAGTCTCGAGCAACTGACGTGCCTCGTCGATACCTTTGAGGGCGTTGATGTAACGCTGACGGGCATGCATGATGTCTTCGAGGTTCTTGTATTCTTTTGTCAGTTGCACGTAGCGTTTCTGATCGGCTATGACGTTAGGGTCGGTAATGAGTGTACCGACTTCTTCGAATCGAGGGACGATGCCCTCCAGCTTGTCAAGTATGTTGTTGGTTTCCAATGTTTTGTTTAGTTTACCGTTTATCTTCGATCGATTTTGTCACTACTCAGGATAGTTCAAGCGAGCTTGACTCTCCATTCGCTGCTCCAAAATGTTCCCGTTTACCGTTTGAATTGTCTTTAATCCTTAATCTTTAACCCTTAATATTCGAATGTTCCGAATTCGGACTTGATGGTGAGGCTCTTCTTGCCTTCTTCGATATGACCTACGATTTGGGCATCGATGTTGAAGGACTTGGATATCTCGATGACTTTCCCGGCATGTTCGGGAGAGAGGTAAACCTCGAGACGGTGACCCATGTTGAATACCTTGTATGCTTCAGCATAGTCGGTGCCACTCTCCTTGATGATGGCACGGAAGAGTGGTGGAACTGGGAACATGTTGTCCTTGACTACGTGGCAGTTGTCGCCTACGAAGTGGAGTACCTTGGTCTGTGCACCTCCTGTACAGTGTACCATTCCGTGAATATCGGGACGGAGTTCGTCGAGCAGACGTTTTACGACGGGAGCGTAAGTGCGGGTAGGGGAGAGAACGAGTTTTCCGGCATTGACGGGTGAACCCTCGACTGGGTCGGTCAGACGGTAACTGCCTGAATAGACGAGGTCGGAAGGTACTGCCATGTCGAACGACTCGGGGTATTTGCTTGCAAGATATTTCGAGAAGACATCGTGGCGGGCTGATGTGAGTCCGTTGCTTCCCATACCTCCGTTGTATTCCTTCTCGTAAGTTGCCTGTCCGCAGGATGAAAGACCTACGATGACATCACCTGGACGTATGTTGGCATTGTTGATGACGTCGCTGCGACGCATACGGCAGGTAACGGTAGAATCGACTATGATGGTACGGACGAGGTCGCCTACATCGGCTGTCTCACCACCCGTAGCATAGATGCCGATACCCATGTCGCGCAGTTCGGAGAGTATCTCGTCGGTACCATTGATTATGGCTGCAATGACTTCGCCCGGAATGAGCATCTTGTTGCGTCCGATGGTAGAGGATACGAGTATGTTGTCAACAGCTCCCACGCAGAGCAGGTCGTCGGTGTTCATGACGATGGCGTCCTGTGCTATACCTTTCCATACGGAGAGGTCGCCGGTCTCGCGCCAATACATGTATGCCAGTGATGATTTGGTTCCGGCTCCGTCGGCATGCATGATGTTGCAGTATTCGGGGTCGCCACCGAGTATGTCGGGAATGATTTTGCAGAAAGCCTGCGGGAAGATACCCTTGTCGATGTTCTTGATAGCATTGTGTACATCTTCTTTTGCTGCCGAAACACCGCGCATCATGTAACGCTGGTTGCTTGCTTGTGGATTGCTGTTCATCTTGTACTAAAAATTAGTGGAATTATTTGTTTCTATAAAATTTTATGCAAAGGTAGTCATTTTTGTTAAAATTTGTTGTGTATATGTAAAAAATCTTTGCTAAATTTGCAGCGTAACCACTGAAAGGGTGGTTTATGTTGTATTTTTTTAAGAAATAGGAAGAATTGCTAATGGTTTTTACAGCAGAACAAATAGCGGGTTTTACAGGTGGAACAGTAGAGGGTGACAAGAATGCCCAGATAAGTACATTTGCAAAGATTGAGGAAGGTAAGAAAGGCGCGTTGTCGTTTCTTGCAAATATGAAGTATGAGCATTATCTGTATGAGACGGAGTCGAGTGTGGTACTGGTGAACAAGGATTTCACTCCGTCGCAGCCGGTGAAGGTCACACTTGTGAAGGTTGATAACGCATACGAGTCGGTAGCTAAGTTGCTTCAGTTGTATGAGAGTATGCAGCAGAAACGTGTTGGAATCGACTCACTTGCTTTTATCCATCCGTCGGCAAAGATAGGTAAGGACTGTTATATCGGTCCGTTTGTTGCCATTGGTGAGAATGTGGAGATTGGAGACGGATGTGTTTTCCATCCACATGTGACTATTGGAAGAAATGCAAAGGTTGGAAACAATACTGAGATATATTCGAATGCTGTTATCTATCACGACTGTGTGGTAGGTAACAATTGTATTCTGCATGCGGGTAGCGTAATCGGTGCCGACGGATTCGGATTTGCTCCGACGGCTAACGGCTACGATAAGATTCCGCAGATTGGTATCGTGACGATTGAAGACAATGTGGAGATTGGTGCCAATACATGTGTGGACCGCTCGACTATGGGCAGTACATACGTGAGGAAGGGTGCAAAACTGGATAACCTGGTACAGATAGCTCACAATTGCGAAGTGGGTGAGAATACTGTGATGTCGGCTCAGGTGGGCATCGCCGGTAGTACGAAGGTGGGACAGTGGTGTATGTTCGGAGGTCAGGTAGGTATTGCCGGACACCTGAATATCGGTGACAAGGTGCAGGTAGGAGCTCAGAGCGGTGTGGCAGGTGACAATATTGCAAAGCGCGGCAACGTGGCAATGATGGGTAGTCCTGCGATAGAGGCAAGAAGATGGTCGAGGAATACTGCTGTGGTGAATAACCTGACTGCATTGCGACAAGAAGTGCTTGACCTGAGAAAAGAATTGGAAGAACTAAAACAACAAAAGTCGAAATAGTCTATGATAAGACAGAGAACGCTGAAGGACTCGTTCACACTGAAAAGTAAGGGACTGCATACCGGACTGCACATCACTGCGACGTTCAATCCGGCACCGGCTAACCACGGACTGAAGATTCAGCGCGTTGATTTGGAAGGTAAACCTGTAGTTGACTGTGATGCCAAGCTGGTAGGTGATACGCAGCGTGGCACGGTGCTGGTGAAGGATAATATAAAGATAAGTACTATCGAACATGCTATGGCGGCTCTGTATGCTGCAGGTGTAGATAATTGTCTGATTCAGCTCGACGGTCCGGAGATGCCTATCCTTGACGGAAGTGCATTGTACTGGACTCAGTCGATTGAGAAGGTGGGTACTGTGGAACAGGATGCGGAAAAAGATTTCTATGTAGTCGACAAGGTGATAGAGGTGGAAGGAAAGAACGGTGAACACGTTAAGATTGAACCGTGCGACCATTTCTGTCTGGAGGTGACTACCGACTTCGGTACCAGTGTGCTGGGAAAACAGACTGCCACACTCGACGACTGCAAGGATTTCTCAAAGGAGATTTCGTCGGCTCGTACGTTCGTCTTTGTTCGTGAAATCGAACCGCTGCTCAATATGGGACTCATCAAGGGTGGTGACCTGGGCAATGCAATCGTGATTTACGAGATAGAACTGAGTCAGGAGCGTTTCGATGCCCTGACAGACAAACTGGGTGTGAGCCGTATGAATGCAAAGCAGCTGGGATTCCTGAATCCGAAACCTCTGACATGGAATAATGAGACTACGCGTCATAAGTTGCTCGACATCATCGGTGACCTGGCTCTGATTGGTCGTCCGCTGATTGGAAAGGTGACTGCCTACAAACCAGGACATGCAATAAATAATATGTTCGCACGCGCGATACTTAATAATATGTAATTCATAAAGAATATGGCAAAGATAAGTCCACTTGCATATATCGATCCCGAAGCAAAGGTAGGGGAGAACTGTGAAATCGGTCCGTTCTGTTTCATCGACAAGAATGTGGAGATTGGTGATAACAATGTATTGATGAATAGCGTGACACTGCTGAGCGGTACCCGTATGGGCGGTGGAAACACTCTGTTTCCGGGTGCTGTAATCGGTGCTATACCCCAGGACCTGAAGTTCCGCGGCGAGGAGACTACAGTGGTTATCGGTGATAACAACAAGATACGTGAAAACGTAACCATTCACCGTGGTACTGCAAGCAAGGGTACTACGAAGGTGGGTTCGAACAACCTCATAATGGAGAATGCCCATATTGCTCACGACTGCGAAGTGGGTAACGGCATCATCATGGGTAACTCGACGAAACTGGCTGGTGAAGTGATTATCGACGACAATGCTATCATAAGTGCTGTGGTACTCGTTCACCAGTTCTGCCGCATCGGTGGTTACACAATGGTACAGGGCGGAAGTCGTACGAGCAAGGATATCCCACCGTTCATCATGGCAGGAAAAGAACCTATTGCATATGCCGGACTGAATATCGTCGGACTGCGTCGCCGTGGTTTCGAACCTCACATCATCGACAATATCCATCATGCTTACCGTCTTATCTATCAGTGTAACCTGACTGTGGCTGAGGCTGTGGAGCAGATACGTCAGGAAGTGCCGATGAGTAAGGAGATAGAATATATTATCGAATTTGTTTCAAACTCTAAACGCGGTATTGTACGATGATATATAAATTTACTATAATCTCTGACGAGGTGGAGAACTTCATGCGTGAGATTCAGATTGACTCCCATGCCACCTTCTATGATCTGCATAAGCTTATTCTCGAAGCATGTGAATATAAGGACGACCAACTGACCAGTTTTACGATTTGTGAAAACGGTTGGGAGAAAGGTCAGGAGATAACTCTTGAGGAGATGGATACCAGTGCCGATGTTGACAGTTATATCATGAAAGAGACGGAATTGAGTGATTTTCTCGAAGACGAGAAGCAGCATCTTCTCTATACCTATGATATGCTTGCCGAGCGTATGTTCTTTATCGAACTGAGCAGTATCAAGGCAGGTTCGATGAAGGAAGGAAAGATTACACGCAGTCAGGGCAAGGCTCCGCAGCAGGTACTTGATTTCGACGAACTTCTCTCACGCAATCCTATTGTTTCCGACAATGATGTCATGGATGATGATGACAATATGTTCGGCGACGAAATAGATATGGAAGATATCAGTCTCGAGGGTCTTGATATCAGCGATGGAGAATACTAAACGTCTTATTGTAGTAGTAGGTCCGACAGGAGTAGGGAAGACTGACTATACACTTACTCTTGCAGAAAAATATGGCTGTCCCATCATAAACGCCGACTCACGGCAGATATACAAGGATATTCCGATAGGGACTGCAGCCCCGACCCCTGAACAGATGGCAAGGGTGAAGCATTATTTCGTACAGATGCTTCCGCTTGAACAGTATTACAGTGCAGCACAATTCGAAACGGATGTGCTGGCTCTGCTGTCAGAGTTGTTCCAGAAGCACGATACCGTCATAATGACTGGTGGTTCGATGATGTATATCGATGCTGTGACCAAAGGTATCGATGATATTCCGGCAATTGAGGATGAGGTGCGTGAAAACCTGAAAAACCGTTATGCTTCGGAGGGGATAGAACCTCTTTTGGCAGAACTCCGACTGCTCGATCCTGAATATTACGGCGAGGTGGATTTGAAAAACCATAAACGGATAATCCATGCTCTGGAAGTGTGTTACCAGACCGGAAAACCGTATTCTTCGTTCCGTACCAAAACCGTAAAACCACGACCGTTCGTAATTGAAAAAATCGGACTTCGCCGGAAGCGTGAAGATCTCTTTGAACGTATCAACAGCAGGGTGGAGCAGATGATGAAAGACGGTCTGCTCGACGAGGTGCGCCGCGTTTATCCCCTTCGTCATCTCAACTCACTCAATACCGTAGGTTACAAGGAACTGTTCCGTGTCATTGATGGGGAATGGGAATTGCCGATGGCTGCGGAACGTATCAAGAAGAACACCCGTGTGTATGCAAAAAAGCAGATGCTGTGGTTTTCCAAGGATGAGGATATCCGGTGGATTGACCTCTGAAAATAGCTGAAAAAGAACATAAAAGAATTTGTGCCCGACATCGATCTGCCGAGCACAAAAGTTTGCTTCTTAAGCAAAAAAATTGCTTATCTCACGACAAGCAATCTTTACTAACCTTAAAATAAATCTAATACCATGAAAAACACGTTGCAAAGGTATGGATTTATTTTATATTGTCAAGCGTTTGCTATAGAAAAAAATACACGTTTTACAAAGTTTAACTTTTTAGTGTAAATCTATTGTATAAAATTCACCCCAAAAAGATAAAATATGAACAATTCTCATTATTGACTATTCCACGTAGAGTACAAGTCCCTTCAAATATTCGCCTTCGGGGTGATAGATGTTGATGGGGTGATCGGCAGGCTGATGCAACTGATGAAGGATGCGTACTTTCCTTCCGGCAGCTGCGGCAGCAGAGAAGACAGCGGTGCGGAACTGGTTCTTGTCAACAGCCTGTGAACAGGAAAAAGTGAACAATATTCCTCCGGGCTGGATTTTCTCAAATGCCTTTCTGTTCAGTCGTATATATCCCTTCAGTGCATTGCGCAGTGCATCCTTGTGTTTTGCAAAAGCAGGAGGGTCGAGAATGATGAGGTCGTAGTCGGTAGGCATGTTGTCGAGAAACTTGAACGCATCCTCGGCAAAAGCCTTGTGACGGCTGTCACCTGGGAAATTCAGTTCGACGTTTGCATTCGTGAGGTCTATGGCTTTCTGACTTGAATCGACAGAGTGAACCAGTTTGGCTCCACCTCGCATGGCATAGAACGAGAAACCACCGGTATAGCAGAACATATTCAGAACCTTGCGTCCCTTTGAGTATTCTCCGAGAAGTTTGCGGTTTTCGCGCTGGTCGATGAAGAATCCGGTCTTCTGACCGTGCAGCCAGTCAACATGAAATCGGAGTCCGTTCTCACTAGCTATGTCCTGAGTCGAACCACCGAGCAGGAATCCGTTTTCCTGATGCAGTTCGGCTTTGTAGGGCAGTGTCGTTTCCGACTTGTAATAGATATTCTCCAGTCTGTCGCCCAGTACACCCTTCAGCGCATCGGCAATGATATGTCGGTCGCGATGCATACCTACGGAATGAGCCTGCATCACGGCAGTCTTGTCGTAGATATCGATTACCAGTCCGGGAAGATTGTCACCCTCACCGTGTACCAATCGGTAACTCTCATCTCCCAGTCCGATGGCATGTCGCACGTCGAGTGCTGCTTTCAGACGCTGTTCGTAAAACTGCTGATTGATGGTTTCATGTTCAAACGTCAGTATGCGTACCATGATGGAACCGATCTGATAGTGTCCCGTAGCAATATACTCGTTGTTCGACGTGAATATTTCCACGAGTTCACCTTCCTCCGGTTCACTGCTCATGTGATGGATGGCTCCTGAGAATATCCATGGGTGGAAACGCAACAGCGAATCCTCTTTCCCTCGTTTCAGATATAATTGTTTCATAAAATGTTCAATGTTCAATGTTCAATTCTGCAATTCTCCTTTGAATTTCCTGATAGATACGGACGCAAGCCCATGCATCGGTAGCAGCATATCGCTGTTGTGCCGGAGTAAGGACATCTGCTTCCCAGTTGCTCAATTGCTGTCGTTTGGTAATCTTCTTCCCGAACAGATTAGCGTAGATTTTCTGCAGTCCCTTGTCCTTGATGCCTATCTTCGTCACTTCGTTCTGTATATCGATAAACCTGCCCGGAGTGAACGGTTCACGTCGTTGCAGGTTCTGCATGTCGTCTTTCAGTCCGAGTCCCACCTTCGTAATAACTTCGTCCTCCAGCAATGATTTGATGGAAGTAGGTATTCCTTCCATTCTGTTCAGGCGGAACAGAAAACACTGGTCTTGTGTTGCAACCTGAAGCAGAGCCACTTTGTTCAGTTTTCCTTTCTGGAACGAAGGACGTGTCTCGGTATCAAATCCCAGAAGAGGCTTCTGCATAAGGTAGTCAACAGCTCGGGCAGCCTCATTCTCAGTCTGAAGGATATAGATATGTCCCTCAAACTGTTCCTGTGGCAGGTTCCTGATGTTTTCCTTGTCGTATGTCTCTACGATTTCTATTTCCATTCGTGTTGTGTTGTTATTCTACATATATTTACTATAGTGCGCATGACACGTTCCATTGACTGTATGGGTAGGAACTCATAGGGTCCGTGGAAATTTATACCTCCGGCAAAGAGGTTAGGGCAGGGCAGTCCCATGAACGAGAGCTGTGCTCCGTCAGTACCTCCCCTTATGGCTTTTATCTTCGGTGTCATGCCGGCTTCTTCGATAGCTTGACGTGCGATGTCGATGATGTACATCTGTGGTTCCACCTGCTGACGCATGTTGTAATACTGGTCGTTGAGTGTCAGTGTCGCAGTGCCGTCACCGTAGCGTCGGTTTATCTCTGCCACGATATCGCTAATCGTCTGTTTTCTCTCTGCAAACTTCTCAGCGGAATGGTCGCGGATAATCATCGACAGATGAGCCTTCGTACAACTGCCTTCTATTGACGTCAGATGATAGAAGCCCTCATAGCCCTCCGTCGTTTCGGGTGTCTCGTCCTGTGGCAGCATCTGAACAATCTCCGTTGCTATACGTCCGGCGTTTATCATCTTTCCCTTTGCCGAACCCGGGTGCACCGAACGTCCCTCAATCTGTATCTTCGCTCCTGCAGCATTGAAATTCTCAAATTCTATTTCTCCGCATTCCGAACCGTCGATGGTATATGCAAACTGGCAACCGAACTTCTTCACGTCGAAATGGTGGGCACCCATACCGATTTCCTCGTCGGGATTGAAGGCGATACGTATCTTGCCGTGTTCAATCTCGGGATGAGCCTTGAGGTAAACCATAGCCTCCACGATGGAAGCAATGCCCGACTTGTCATCGGCTCCGAGTAGGGTTGTGCCGTCGGTAACGATAAGGTCATCACCGATATGGTTGAGTAGTTCGGGGAATTGTTTCGGTGACGATACTATACCTTCCGACAGGATGATGTCCCCACCGTCGTAGTTGCGAACTATGCGTGGACGGATATCTTTTCCCGGAGCATCGGGCGAAGTATCGAGATGTGAGATGAATCCTATTGTCGGAACACTCT
This sequence comes from uncultured Bacteroidales bacterium, assembly GCA_902774005.1. Classification (GTDB taxonomy): domain Bacteria; phylum Bacteroidota; class Bacteroidia; order Bacteroidales; family Bacteroidaceae; genus Minthosoma. The sequence goes on from CACYGK010000029.1 coordinate 16,611, forward strand.
TATCCGTATTCGCAGGCAGAGTTGCATACAGATATCCCAAGGCGTCCAGTTCCACGTCTTCCAGTCCTTCATCTATAAGTTCCTGACGCAGTGCTTCGGCAAACACCATCTGTTTGTCGGTTGATGGAGTCTTGCCTGTATCTTCTGCCGACTGAGTGTCGAACGATACATATTTGAGAAATCTGTCTGTAATAGTCATTGTTCCGATTGTTTTGTGTTTATGATTGAATGATTACAATAGCCATGATGATGAACAGAACGCCCGACACACCGTTAATCCACTGCTGGGCACGTTCGAAGGTGTTGCTCAGACTCTCCACCTCGTGAATGGCTTTTCTCAGAGTCCATCCGAGCAGCAGTACCGGCAGTGCTGCTGCAATACCGAAGGCAGCGGGTAGGAAGAACCCAGCTGATGTGGTTGCCGACAGAGGTATCAGCAGGCCGAAATAGAATACTGCACTCTCCGGACAGAAAGCAAAAGCGAGGGTCATTCCCAGCAAGAGTGAACCCAATGGTCCGTTTCTGTGAATCATCTGTCCCGAATGGTGGCAGTTATCCCCCTGATGGTGATGATGCGGATACAGGGCACGGTATATCAGGAACAGTCCTATCACGATAAGTACGTAGGGCACAGCCAGTTCTGCCTTTGACAGCAGATACTCGATACCTTCAATATTCCTGCCTCCTCCTATCAGACACATCAGAATCCATGCCAGCAGGATATATGTCAGGGTTTTTCCTACGGCATAGAGTACATATATCTTCGTCGTGTGCCGGTATTTCTCTTTCCTTATGAGGTAAGTCAGTGCCGACATGTTAATAGCCAGCTGACAGGGATTGACAGCCACCAGCAGTCCTAAAACGAATGCAGCAAGCAGTGGTATTTCTGCCTGCTGCGACAGTATGTAGTTAATAATATTCATCAAATGCTATGCACAGAAGATTAGTATCAGTACTTGGGCGGTTACGATACGTAGGAACATCGCAAGTGGGTACACTGTCGAATATCCTACCGAAGGAATGCCGTTGTTTGCCTGAGCCTGCGAGAAAGCCAGTGCTGGTGGGTCGGTAGTGGCACCTGAGATGATACCTGAGAGCATGAAGTAGTTCATGTTCCATCTCATCCTTGCATACACACCCATGATGATGAGTGGCAGGAAGGTTATGAGGAATCCGATCCATACGTAGTGGATACCACCGTTCATCACTGTGTCTACGAAGTTGCCTCCGGCTTTGATTCCCACACTGGCAAGGAAGAGTACCAGACCGATGTCTCGAATCATGAGTGATGCCGAGTTGGTAGTATAGGCAACGAGTTTCAGTTTATATCCGAATCGTCCCAGGATGATCGCAATGATGAGCGGTCCGCCGGCAAGTCCGAGTTTTACGGGTACCGACATTCCCGGTATAGAGATTGGAATCATACCGAATATGATACCTACCAGAATACCTACGAAGAGAGTGAGCAGGTTCGGTTTGTCGAGAGCCTGCTTCGAGTCACCGATTCTGTTGGCAAATCGTTCTACGGCGTCCTCCGGACCTACCGTAGTGATGATATCTCCTACCTGCAGGATGAGGCTCGGACTGGCAAACAGTTCGATACCTGAACGGTAGAGGCGGGTTACGTTCACACCGAACATCGAACTCGGGTGGAGCGAACCAAGGGTCTTTCCGTTTATTTTGCTGTGTGTTACAGTCAGTTTCTTCGAAATCATCTTCACATCCTGAACCTCCCAGTCCAGTTCGCTTTCCGGACCGATGAAAGCACAGATGGCTTCTGCATCTTCCGAAGCACATACCACGAACATCTTGTCACCCTTTGTGAGCAGAGTGTTGCGGTTCGGTACGGTGATATGTCCATCGTGCAGCAGTCGTGAACAGACAAAGTCTCTGCCGATGAAATTGTGCACCTGCATGATGCTCTTTCCGTTGATGGCGGGGTTGAAAACCTCGATAGTCATCAGGTGAGGCTTCACGGCAGCGTTCTTACCGTTTCGTTTGTTGAAGCGGTCTTCCTCTTCTTTAAAGTTTACTTTAAATACAATGCGTATAATTATGATACTGAGGATGATACCAACAACACCGAGAGGGTAGGCACATGCGTATCCGTTGGCAATTGCAGGTATTCCGTTGGGGAACAGATGCGGATTCATTCCGTTAATCTGGTCGAGTGCGGCAGTCGCAGCACCAAGTCCAGGAGTATTCGTTACGGCTCCGCAAAGCGTACCTACGAGCATGGGCAGATTGTCGGCAGCAGGAATGAAATTGCGGCACGAGAAGTACAGTACCAGCATCACCACGATATTGAGCAGTACGATACCCGCAGCAATACCGTTGGCTTTCACTCCTCCGTGCATGAGCGAAGTGAAGAACGAAGGTCCTACCTGCAGACCGATAGAGAACACGAACAGGATAAGTCCGAAGTCCTGAACGAAATTCAGCACGTCCATGTTCTCGGTCACGTCTGCCCTCTTCAACAGGTCACCTACAAGGATGCCCACAAAGAGTATCCATGTCACTCCCAGACTCACACCCTTAATCTTCAGTTTGCTACCCAGGAAGACGCCGAAGGCAATCACGAACGAGTAGAGTATCACTGTGTGTGCTACTCCACCTCCTGTCAGAAGTAAATCAATTAACCAGTACATAATATTTTGAATTTATTTTTCAATCGGATAAACCAGACATGTCGCAACGATATTGGTTATCAGTATTACTATATTCATCAGCAGACCGAGTTTCATGAAGTCGCTGAACTTATAACCTCCGGGACCGTAGACCATCGTGTTCGTCTCGTTGCCGATAGGTGTAGCGAAAGCTGACGAGATACTTATCATCAGTGCCACCACGAAGGTCAGTGTGTTTGCCCCCAGAATCTCAGCCGTCTCAATCGCAATCGGGATGAGTACGGCAGCTGCCGTGGCATTCGATATGAATTCGGTCAATATGGTTGCAATCAGGCAGAACATAAAAAGCGTAAGCAGCGGACTGAATCCGAATGTGTCTGCTATGCTATTTCCCAACACGTTTGCCAGTCCTGTGGTTTCAATAGCTTTTCCTATACATACGCTGCCTGCAAACACCATGACTATCTTCCAGTTTATCGCACGTCGCATCTGTTCTGCTGAACAGCAGTGTGTGATGAGCATTGCACCGGCAGCCAGCAGCGCACTGTAGAGCAGTGGCATGATACGCAAAGCTGAGAGCAATACCATACACGACATTATCACCATACTCATGTATGTCTTCTTTCCCTGTTGGGGTAGGGCGACAGTATCGAAGAAAAGCAGGTCGTTGTAAAGTGATTCCGTGTCCATCCTTGAACCCTCGAACAGCAGGGTGTCACCCGGACGTATCATCGTCTCTCTCGGTATGTCCTTTATGTGTTCTCCTTCCCTTGCTATGGCAATCAGTACTACATCGTGCTCTTTCTCGAAGCCGATGTCAGCCATGCAGTGATCCACCAGACTGCTCTCCCACGTCACGGTTGCCATCTGCAGGGTGCGGTTCTTGTTCAGTTCCTTCACACTGAACACATGATGCGTAGCGTTCACCAGTCCGTGAGTGGTGCGCAGTTGCAGTATGTCGTCTATTCGTCCCGTAAATACCAGATGGTCGCCTCCGAAGATGAACTCGTCATCGGGCACCGGACTGATAATCTCCTTGTCAAACCTCACGATTTCAATCAGGTGACCACCCGTCACGTTCTGCAGCTTTGCCTCCTTTATGGTCTTACCTATCGAACGGCAGTCCGTCGGCACCATCAGTTCCACCGTGTAGTTGTCACTGCTTTCGAACGACTCCTCAGGCAGTTTTCTCAGAGGGAGGTACTTCTGGAACACTACTATCGTCACTATTCCCATCACCACACATGCCACACCGGGAATGAGGGGTGCAAAGAACGGCATCGGACCACCTGTCTCATCTGCATAGAAACTGACTGCCAGCAGGTTTGACGAACTACCGATAATCGTACACAGTCCGCCCAGCGATGCGGCATAGCTCAGCGGAATGAGCAGTTTCGATGCCGGAATCCTCACTTTCTTGCTCCACACCTTCACGATGTTGATGAAGAGAGCCGTAATCATGTTGCTGTTGAAGAACGCACTCATGCCGGCTACCGTTACCATCAGGTTCGTCACAGCCTTTCGGAATGTACGTGGCGTACCCAGTTGTCGTGAAATGAGGTGTACCACTCCTGCATGCACCATACTTGCTCCCAGCACCAGCAGGGCTCCTATGGTTACCACTGTCGGCGAACCGAACGAATCCAGTGCAACCTCCTGTGTCAGGGTGCCCGTGAGCATCAGTACAGATATAATTATCAGAGCCAATATGTCACCCGACATCTTGCCTCTGAAAGTCATCACCGTCTTGAATATGACAACGGCGATTGTAATCCATGCGAATATGCTCAGTCCAAGCACTTGCATGCCTGTCAGGATTTTAGGTGTTTATTCGTAGTTGAAAATCTGACTGAATCCAGTCATGTCGAACACATTCTTGACCAGTGGCTGCAATCCCTTGATGACGAGTTTGCCGCCAGCAGCAGCTACGTCCTTGTGCATCTGCAGGAACACTCTCAGTCCCGAACTACAGATATATGACATATTCGTACAGTCCAGTACGATGACGTCACCCAGACAAGTATTCACTTCTGCAAGGTCGTCCTTTATCTCTTCCAGGTGAATAGCATCCAATGGTCCGTCGATATAGATTGTTTTCATGCTTTATAGTTTTTTTTCATTGTCAGTATATTCGAATTGTCTTCGTATCGGTAGCTCACCTCATCCATCATCTGCTTGATGAGGAAAATGCCCAGTCCGCCGATTCCGCGTTCCTCTGCCGACAGGGTAGTGTCCACCTCCGGAGCTTCCTTTATGGGATCGAAGGGTTTACCCTGGTCTTTCAGTTCGAATGCCAACACGTCCTCACCCTCGGTCCATGCCTTCAGCGTCATGCTGTGGCGTTCGCCCTTCGGGTAAGCATACATAATGACGTTAGTGACAGCTTCCTCCAGTACGAGATTAAGATTGAAGACGAGCATCTCGTCCAATCCTAATTCGTTGCTTACCTCCTCGATAAAACCGGGTAGGAGAGCAATCTGCTTAACCTCATTGTATAGTGTCAGTTCGTGCTGCATTACTGAAACTGGAACAGAGAATAGAATCCGGTGATGGTGAATACCTGCTTCACCTCTGGCAGTACGTTTGTGATGGTGATGTCGCCACCCTTAGCCATTGTTTCCTTACGCAGGGCGAGCAGCAGACGCAGACCCGAACTGCTGATGAATGTCAGTTTTTCGAGGTCGAGTATCAGATGCTTGTCAGCATTGTCCATCATTACTTGAATATCCTTTGCAAACTCCTGTGCTGCTGCAGTGTCGAGTCTGCCGTCGAGTACACCCGTCAGGGTGCCGTCTCCTTCTTTTACGCTAAAATTCATATTTTTTTATTTAAAATTTCGTTGCAAAGTTAGCTATTTTTCATTTTACGTTCACATTCTTTACAGAGAAATTCTCTACATACTCCGTATGGAACTCTTTTTTCTGTGCCGTAATGTCCAGATTTTCGAATGTGAAGTTGCTCAGATGATACTGATCTTCCCGCCGAATCACGTTGAAGAATACATTGCAGTCGAACCGTATATTCCTCATCGTGATATGGTCGCTGTACGACATCGGAGTAGTCTCCCTGCCTTTCAGGTCGTAGAACTGTGTCCATGGAGCCACGAGGATGAAGTTCTTTCCGTTACCCTCGATGTCCTCCACCGTCACGTACTCGTACTGCTGCGGAGTGTCGGGACGCATCTTCAGCCATAGCAGGTTGTTTGCCTCGTCCACCTTGATGCGGCGCAGTATGATATTGTGGTTATACACACTCTCCGAACCCAGTGTCAGACAGCCGTGACAGAATCCGTACACGCAGTCCTCTATGATGATGTTCTCATTGCCACCGTCGCCCTGCATCTCGGGGAATTTCGACAGGTCCACACCTTCGTACTTCGTACGGAATGCATCGGCATACGGTCCCTTGCCACCCTTGATGGCTACTGCGTCGTCATTTACCGACATGTAACAGCCCTTCACCAGAATGTTCTTCACCACGTCGAGGTCTATGGCGTCGGTCGATGGTGCCTTCACGGGTTTTGCAGGCGAATAGATATGCAGGTTCAGCAGTTTCACCCTCTCGCTGTTGTAGATATGTGTAGTCCAGAACGGTGAGTTCTGCAGGTTGATACCCTCAATCTGTACGTTCTTGCAGTTCGAAATGAATACCAGTCTCGGACGTTGTTCGTCCTTGTTCGTGCATTTCCTGTTCCAAGCACGGCGCTCCCAGAAATGCTTCCAGAACGTGTATCCGTTGCCGTCTATCGCGCCCTTGCCCGAAATCGTGAAACCATCCAGTCCGTCGGCATTGATGAGTGCGGAGTAGTACTTGCATGTCTCTCCCTCGATACGTGTCTGGAGTAGGGGGTAGTCGCTCGGGTCGTTACTGCCCATCAGCACACCTCCAGCCTTCAGGTACAGATGTACTCCCTGCTTGAAGAATACCGCTCCCGTCATGTACACTCCTTCGGGTACTACCAGTACACCGCCACCGTCCTGAGCCACCTTGTCGATAAGTGCCTGCAACTCCTTCGTGTGGATGCTTCCGTCGTTCACCACTCCGTAGTCCGTCACGCGGTACTGGCGTCCCAGTCCTTCCAGTTTTACACTTGCCGTGTCCTTGAACCAAGCCTCAATCTCAGTACCGTCAGGCCACAAGTCCTTTGTCTGCTTCGGAGCTTTCTTTCCGACAGCAACGCCGCATATGAGCAGCGTTGCCAGTATAAATATTGTTTTCTTCATTTTCAATGGTCAATGGTCAATGTTTCACTTTCTTCACCGTTCCGTCAGAATAGCGAATCAGATTCACGCCAGACTCAAAATGGTTCAATTTCATGCCGGCAGCATTATAGATGCCTTCAATCTGTGCCTCGGACGTTTCGGGGTCAGCCTCCTCGGCTACCGGAATATCCAGTCCTGTAACTATGGTTGCAATCTCCTGATAGATTGGCAGTTCGTCCTCACTTATGATAATCCATTGCTGTGCTGTGGCACTGTCTCTGTAGTCGAATGATACCTGCGGGGTCGAACCGTAAACCCTACCCATCGCACTTGCACCCATTGCCTTGTCACCGCTTTCGTTCCATGTCAGCCAGTATCCGTGGGTAGTCACTTTCTTCGTACCTGCTTTCAGTGTCACGTCCTTGCGGTCAGGCATAAACTGGAATCTCTCCGTTTCTCCCGGTTTTGCACTACCCGAAATCCTCTTCATTCCCATTGCCGTACTTCCTGTGGGGTGTGAGAGATAGCGTCCGCTGTCAGCATTCTTAATCAAGTAGTAACCTTTCTGTGCGTCATATTCGAGGTACCATGCAGCCTTGTCGCTGATTACCTCGTCAGTCAGGAGCGGTTTCCATCCCGGCAGGCTATTCGACTGCTGGAACAGCAGACCTACGCCCAGACCGCCATCCACGCTCTTGTTCATCAGGTAGTACTTCTTGGTGTCATCGAAGTTGTAGGTGTAACCCGAAATACCGTTAGAATATGAATAGGTCGGGTTCATTCCGTCGATAAACATACCGTACAGGATACACATACCGCCGGCATACTGCAACTCCTCGTGAGTGTCCTTCCATGCACCGTTCACCAGCCAGTCGTATGTTGAGTTTGCTCCCCATGCGTGGGTGCCGTCGCCTACCCATACATATTCCGAGTTGCCTTCCTGGTTCTCCAGGAACTGGTATATTCTGTTGGCTTCGCGTCCGAACCATGTCCAGTTGTGTACGTTCGTGTCGGCATAGCGGTCACACGTACCTACACCCACACCGTGTCCAGTCTCGTGCAGTACGGTTCCGATGGCTTGGTT
>CACYGK010000030.1 GCA_902774005.1 uncultured Bacteroidales bacterium
AGACTGCCGGTGTCACCCATGAATATCTTGTTCTTGCCTATGTTACCGTAGAAGTTGTAGAAGAAGAATCCGATGACTGCTCCGCACAGACAGATGGAGAGAAGCGAGAAAAGTGTGGCTCCGATCTGATGGAAGAGGTATGCATATACTGACAGAATGAGAATAGACAGACTCGACGAAAGTCCGTCGATGCCGTCTATCAGATTCATAGCGTTTACGATTAGAAGTATGGTGAATACTGTAAGCGGATAACTTGCCCAAATCGGCAGTTCGTATATCCCGAACAGTCCGTGCAGATTGCTTATCATCAGGTTGCACGCTGGGAAGATAAGTGCGGCAATGGTCTGGATGATGAACTTCTGCGAAGCCTCCAGTCCTTTCAGGTCATCGATGAGTCCGATGATGTAGATAAGCAATGCTCCCACTACCATCATGAACGACGACAGATAGAACTCAACCTCTCCGTTTCGTCCCTTACTCAGAATTGCCAGTCCCACGAACATTCCGATTGCTGTGATGGGCATGAAGATGATGCCACCCAGTCGGGGTACTGCAATCTTGTGTATTTTGCGTCCGTTGGGCATGTCGTATAGTTCATGCTTGTAGCATATATGTACTATAAAAGGTATGGCAATGATTGCCAGTATAATACAGGTAATGAAAGGTATCATATAGTTAAGGTGTAATGATGTCATGTTTTATAGCTTACTGCTTACTGCTTAACGGTCAGAACTTGCGATAGGTAATGCGTGCATTCTTCGACCGTAGTGCCATGTCGTTTCGTGTCAGACTTTCAATATGGAAGGTATCGCTAAGGGCATAATAGCCCCAAGGTTCGATGATTGTCAAATCGGTAACTGGGTAGTTGTCGGGTTTGTCAGGGTGCTTTTCTGCCATATCTGAGAAATTGCGGAACACTATCCTGTCGCCTAGATTATCGAAGTAGCCGTAGTATCTTGTGTTACTGTTTATCTTCGTCAGTTGGAACAAATCGAGCTGGAACGACAAATACAGCTGACGGTCTTTGACATCGTTGGTGGTTCCGTTGTGTTCAATTGTCATCAACTGCCACATGCCGTCCAGGTCGCCGTTCTTCGGCATTTTATCACACGATGCCATGATGCAGCATCCTATAATAATATATAATGTGTAAAGTGTCTTTTTCATTTTGTCAGCGTGAATGATTTATGAATGGTCAGTTGTGTTCCGAATGAATTTCCGAGTAGGTCTCCGTGGTCGAGTCCGAAAGCAAGTCTTCCACTCCAGCCTTTCAGCCATGCAGGTTTATATCCGACCTCTGCCATGTAGTACTGTTGATTCAGTTTGTCCTTGAACGGAGCAGTATAGCGTCCCCAGTTCTGGGTGAAGGTCATGAACAGTCGCCAGTGGAGTTCGGGGGTAGGGTCGCCGCATAGTCCGAAGTGCCACGCTTTGACTCTGTTGTTCTCAAAGTATATCAGGCCGTCTGTGTTATAGACAGGGGAGGTAATGAGCGGATTGCCTATAGCCATACCCCAGTGTTGCCATCCGGTATAGATGTTGTGATTGTAGTAGTCGTCTCTGCCGTTCATCTTGTCGGGAATGGATTTCGTAGCATCATGATAGACAGCTCCCGACTGATTTCTCGTGCTCATGTGCTCGATGACGGCTGCTGAAACGAATCTGTTTTTCGGGAACTTCGCATCTACTCCTACGAGGTGATCCTGAATGCCGTATTGCAGAGTGAGCATCGACTGGTCTTCGAAGTAACGCTCGAAATATGCTCCTACTTCCCATGCATTCTCCTCTCCTGTATTTCCGTGCCAAGCCAGTCGCATGTTATAGCTGCCCAACATATTTCCTGAGTTGTTGCTCTCGGTAAAGTCAGTCGCATCTCTGCCTCCACCGAATACTGCTCTCCAGAATGCCTTTAGGTTCTGCGGCATTTCTACTGTCATAGTCTGTGTGCTGACTTCGCGGGGAGCGACATTGTAGGCTTTGCCTCCGAACTGGGTGAACATCTGAATACCAATCTCGAAAGTGAGCGGCACCTTCTTTGCTGTTTCCTTTCCGAACTTCCAGTACAGAGCCTTCTCATGGTACAGCGTGTTGTTTGTATATCTTGTTCCGGGACGTACAAAGTCTTTCTGCCAGCCTGCGTCGGTAGTCATACCGAACGAACCCCTCATCTTCCATTTCCACCATCCGCGAGTACCTGGAAAACTGAAATAGTCAATCTCCAGTCTCAGTTGTGGAATAGGGTGGGCATTCAGTCCAGCCGACAGACCCCCACTCGTCAGTTCGTTGTTTTTCAGGTCTATGCTGCGTTCCTTTGCTCCCAGCGACAGGTTTGCCTTCATATAACCAGCCTCGATATAAGCCTGCTGAATGAAGAAGGTGGATGTGGAGTGCTGGTTCAGCATGAGGTCGATACCATAACCGCGTTTCCATACTCGTGCCGAGTCGGTGTCGATAGAACGGAACAGTCCGACACGCTCGTAAGCAGAGTTGTCGTATGGTGACACCTTTCCATGTTTATTTGCTGAAAGCCACAGCGGAGCATTGTCTCCACTGCTTACCGTTCCGCTTACCTCAGCTTCCAGCTTCAGTCCGTCGCCCAAGTCCTGTGCTGTTGCACACACCGATACGACTGCACAGAGCATCAGTGTGAAAAGTGTTTTCCGTATGTTTGATTCGTGGTTATGCATAGTATGGTTTTTATATTTATAATATAAAACGCACATTAACATAATTTATTGTTTCAACACCCTAAATAATTTCTAACTCTTAACTTTTAACTTATAACTTTTAACTTTTAACTTATAACTTTTAACTCAAAAAAAGGGCTACCCCGTCGCTCGCGCGAAAGAATAGCCACAACACAAACACAAAATAAAACACGATAGAAAACTACAAAAATGTAGTTACCGGTTTTATGTCGTTTTCAATTGAAAGTCACAATTATTGTATTCCGTCTTCACGGAGTTTCTGCTGCCACTTCCAAGCTGAACGCAGGATGTCGTCGAGTGGAGTGTCTGCCGACCATCCGAGCACCTTGTTAGCTTTGTCCACATTACCCCAGATAGCCTCGATATCACCTTCACGACGTGGAGCATATTCCCATGGCAGTTTTACACCTGTAGCACGTTCGAAACCTTCTACGATTTCCAGGGTTGAGTATCCGTGACCGGTACCGATATTGAATACCTCGACTGGGTCTGTATCCTGATCCAATACACGTGTCATTGCTTTCACGTGAGCCTTTGCAAGGTCAACTACATAGATATAGTCGCGTATGCAGGTCTTGTCAGGAGTGTTATAGTCGTTTCCGAAAATCTTCAACTGCTTGCGGATGCCGATAGCAGTCTGAGTTACGAACGGAATAAGGTTCATTGGTACACCGTTTGGCAGTTCACCGATGAATGCTGTGGGGTGAGCACCGATCGGGTTGAAGTAGCGGAGGATAACCGACTTGATAGGAGCACCCGAATGGATGTAGTCCTGAATGATTTCCTCGTTAATCTGCTTCGTGTTGCCGTATGGTGAGAGAGCCTGCTGTATCGGAGCCTGCTCTGTTACAGGCAGATTCTCAGGAGTCGGCTGACCATATACGGTACATGAAGAAGAGAAGATAATTCCCTTTGCTCCGTACTTAGTCATCATCTCCAACACGTTCATCAGAGAGTTCAGGTTGTTACGATAGTAGAGCAGTGGTTTTTCAACCGACTCACCCACAGCCTTCGATGCTGCGAAGTGGATGATACCCTTGATGGGATATTTCTTGAACACAGCCTCTACCTTGTCAATCTCGTTGAGGTCCACTTTCTCAAAAGCGGGACGGATACCGGTAATCTTCTCTATACCGTCGATTACGTTCTCGTTCGAGTTTGAGAGGTTATCAACAATCACTACATCATAGCCTGCCTGCTGCAGTTCTACTGTCGTATGGGAACCGATAAATCCAGTTCCACCTGTAACCAGAATTGTCTCTTTCATGATTTATGTTTTTACCGTTGTTTGGTTTTTTCGGTGCAAAAATATGTAATTTGCAGTAACTGACAAATATTTTTTAGTAAAAAAATGATAATTATAGTCCCTTGCCGTGACAATTCTTGTATTTTTTGCCACTTCCGCATGGACATGGGTCATTTCTACCAACACGTGGAGTATTGTTCACAATCGGCTGATGAGTCGGTTGCTGACGTGTGTCACGGTTAGCTGCATTCTGCTGTGCCGTACTGCTCTGCATGTCGTCCAGATTCTGCTTTGTCTCCGTCAGTCGCTGTCTCGGAGCCTCCGGCATACGGTTCGGAGCCTGCTTCACGTCGTTGGGGTCTGCCATCGGAATCGAGCAGCGCATCAGTGTCGAGATGGTGCGGTCGTTAATCTCGTTCACCATATTGTCAAACAGTGTCACCGACTCCAGTTTGAAGATGAGCAACGGGTCTTTCTGTTCGTACGACGCATTCTGCACCGACTGCTTCAGTTCGTCGAGAGCACGCAGGTTCTCTTTCCAAGCCTCGTCGATGGTATGCAACAGAACAATCTTCTCGAATGCAATCAGGATATTCTTAGCTTCCGAGTCGTAGCATTCTTTCAGTGGCACACTTATCTGATATACACCCCTTCCGTCACTGATCGGTACAAGGATATTCTCGTACATGTGTCCTGCCTCTTCATATACACGCTTGATGGTAGGATATGCAGTCGAAGCCAGACGTGCAGTACGTTCCTTGAAGTGAGTCATCACCTTCTCGTATGTCTCGTCTTCCAGTTGCTGACGGTTCTTGTTTTCGAATTCCTCGGCACTGAATGGTACTTCCATTGCGAAAATCTTCAGGAAGTCCTCCTTGCATCCTTCAAAGTCGTTACCTTCCATGATATGGAGAGTGCGGTCCCATATCATATTTGATATATCCATGCCGATACGCTGTCCCATCAGGGCATGGCGACGGCGTTCATATATCACCTTACGCTGCTTGTTCATCACGTCGTCATATTCAAGCAGACGCTTACGGATACCGAAGTTGTTTTCTTCCACTTTCTTCTGAGCCCTCTCGATACTCTTGTTAATCATTGGGTGCTCAATCATCTCGCCTTCGGCAAATCCCAGACGGTCCATAATCTTCGAGATACGGTCACTGGCAAACAGACGCATCAGTTTGTCTTCGAGTGATACGTAGAACACAGACGAACCCGGGTCACCCTGACGTCCGGAACGTCCACGCAACTGACGGTCCACACGACGGCTTTCATGTCTTTCCGTACCGATGATGGCAAGACCGCCGGCAGCCTTCACTTCGTCGCTCAACTTGATATCCGTACCACGACCTGCCATGTTCGTAGCGATAGTCACGATACTCTTCTGACCTGCCTGAGCCACGATGTCTGCTTCTTTCTGGTGCAACTTCGCATTCAGTACGTTGTGTTCTATCTTGCGCAGCTGCAACATCTTCGAGAGCATTTCCGAGATTTCTACCGACGTCGTACCTACCAGTACCGGACGTCCTGCTTTTACCATCTCCTCAATCTCCTCGATTACAGCCTTATACTTTTCGCGGTTCGTCTTATACACGCGATCATTCATATCTTTACGCGCGATAGGACGGTTCGTCGGAATCTCCACTACATCCAGTTTATAGATGTCCCAGAACTCACCCGCCTCGGTTATGGCAGTACCTGTCATACCAGCCAACTTGTGGTACATACGGAAGTAGTTCTGCAGTGTGATGGTAGCAAATGTCTGAGTGGCAGCTTCCACCTTCACTCTTTCCTTTGCCTCCACAGCCTGGTGCAGTCCGTCGCTCCATCGTCTTCCCTCCATGATACGTCCCGTCTGCTCATCTACAATCTTCACCTCACCGTCAATCACTACGTAGTCATCATCCTTCATGAACATAGTATATGCCTTCAGCAGCTGCTGCATCGTGTGCACACGTTCCGACTTCACGGCATAGTCCTGCATCAGTTCGTCTTTCTTCTGCAGACGTTCCTCGTCACTCATCTTCTGGTTGTCCAGTTCGGCGAGTTGTGTGGTTATGTCGGGCAGGATAAAGAACGTGTCATCCTTCACGATATTCGCAATCAGTTCGTTTCCCTTGTCGGTCATCTCTACCGATTTCTGCTTTTCATCCACTACAAAGAACAGCGGACTGGTTGCCTCTGGCATCCTTCTGTTGTTGTTCTCCATGTATATCTCCTCTGTCTGAAGCAGACCAGTCTTGATACCCGGCTGTGAAAGGAATTTTACGAGGGCGTTGTTCTTAGGCATACCTTTGAACGCACGGAACAGCGAAAGGAATCCCGCAGTCACGTCGTCCTTATTGTCACTCTCAATCAGTTTCTTTGCCTCCGACAGGTAGTTCTGAGTCAGTCGTCTCTGAGCCTCTACCAGTTGTTCTACGATAGGGCAGTACTGCTCAAACATCTGGTCGTTCTGTTTCGGTACCGGACCACTGATGATGAGTGGTGTACGTGCATCGTCGATGAGCACAGAGTCCACCTCGTCCACAATGGCGTAGTTATGCTTTCTCTGCACCAGGTCTTCCGGTTTCATAGCCATGTTGTCACGCAGGTAGTCGAAACCGAATTCGTTGTTCGTACCGAATGTGATATCTGCCTGATAAGCCTTGCGACGTGCTTCCGAGTTCGGTTGGTGCTTATCGATACAGTCAACCGACAGTCCGTGGAACATATACAGCGGACCCATCCACTCCGAGTCACGCTTAGCCAGATAGTCGTTCACCGTGACTACGTGTACACCGTTCTTCGTCAGGGCATTCAGGAATACCGGCAGGGTAGCCACCAGGGTCTTACCTTCACCCGTAGCCATTTCGGCAATCTTACCCTGATGCAGAACGATACCACCGAAGAGCTGTACGTCGTAGTGAATCATGTTCCACACCGTGTCGTTACCTCCGGCTACCCAGTGGTTGTGCCAGATAGCTTTGTCACCGTCTATATCTACGAAGTCCCTGCCTTCACCTGCCAACTGACGATCGAAGTCCGTAGCAGTCACTACCACACCTTCGTCACCGCTCTCTGCAAAGCGTCGTGCCGTATCCTTCACGATGGCATACACCGTAGGCAGAATCTTATTCAGTTCCTCTTCGAAGCGGTCAGTGATATGCTGCTCCGTCTTGTCAATCTCATCGAAGATAGGCTGACGCTTATCGATGTCAGTCTCTTCGATCTTACTGTTCAGTTCGGCAACCTTCTCGCGCAGGTCCTTCACACTGTCCTGCAGGTTTGCCTTTATCTCGTCCAGTCTGCTACGCAGAGCATCGTTGCTCAGACCCTTAATCTCAGGTTCAATCCTCAGCACCTGCTCTACTATCGGACGAATCTCCTTGATATCTCTTGTGGCTTTATTGCCGAATATGCTACTTAAAAAAGCATTTAATGAAAATCCCATTTTTATTTACTATTAAACTATTTACTATTTAATTCTTATTTGGGCGCCTTTAATTTTTAACTTTTAACTTTTAACTTTTAACTTCAATTAACAAAGTTAATTGACCACCCCATTCGGTGCCCTTATCCTTGCATGGCGTGCTACGGTAGGAGCAATCTCTACGGCACTCAGTGTCTCGTACTCCTGCTTTGCCTCAATTCCGTATCCGTAGTAGATTACGGGGAAGTTAACCCATGAGGGTCGCCATACCTTTGCGTCACTCTTACCGTCGTCAGCGAGCGAACAACCCGGCATAATCTCTATCACGATATCGCCCGAGTGACGTATATTGAAACTGTTGCGCACCTGACTCAGTTCGGGCGACCAGGCACCTTGCATCAGTCGGGTAGAGGTATAAACCTCCTTCACTCCGTCAAACTGGTACAGGAAATCCTCACACTCCTGCAGTATGTCGGCAGTCTTCAGTTTCCGCTGCTCCAGCAGTTTCTTATCTATGTAAATCTGGTTGCCCAGATGATTCTCAATGTAATTACCCTTGCCGTGCAGAGCTACGAGATACATATTCAGCAGTGCCACGCAGCGGTTCATGCTGAATTCCTGAGTCGGCAACTTATAACTGATACTCTGCAGCAGGGTAGGGGCATCCTCATATCCTGTCGAAGTCAGATAGATGAGGGTCTTGTCAATACCTACCGAACGCTCTATTGTCTCCAGCAACTTTGCAATCTCCATGTCGAGATTCACGTAGTTCTGCCTTATCTTGTCGATACCTGCATTTGCTGTTTCTGCCACACTATAGTTCAGTGCCATGAAATCGGTGATGTGGTCGGCACCGCATGCACCCGACGTGATGCAGTACTTCGCTGCCTTTGTCACTCTTGAGTTGATGCTGCCTTTGTCCGATAGGTTTCTCTCCTCGAACTCCAACGGACTTACCCAATAGGGAGCCCTCTCGCCGTAATACTTCGTGCCTGCCCAGTTGCCAGTCCCCTCGTCAATCCACATTGCCCAGTCGGCAGCATGTCCGGCAGAAAGTACCGAGATAAGTCTGTCCGCACCGATTGAATAGACCAGTCCCTTGCCCTCAGTGGCAATCTTCACCTCATCACCAAGCGTTGAAACCTGCAGGTTCTTTGCCGACGAACCGTTGCGGGTGTTCACACCGCCTACCGTGTTGTCATCCACCGCACTTACCGTCTGCAGTGTCTTCCTTTCCACCCATTCGTCACCCACGATGCCGTGAGTATAAGGTACGGTACCCGTCACGATGGTAGCCGTAGCAGCAGCCTTGTTGATGTCGCGCATCGGGAACTTAGCATTCCGATACACCTGTCCGTCTTTCAGCAACCGCTTCAGTCCGTCCTCACCATACAAGGCAGAGAACGACTCCAGCATATCGCCTCTCAACTGGTCGATGGTGATACCCACAACCAGTCGTGGCGATTCCTGAGCCATCGCCACACTGCTACACAGAGCAGCATATATACAAAGTGAAAATAATCTATTCAACTTTTAACTTTTAATTTTTAACTTTTAACTGCAACGCTCGCGTTGCCCCCCTTCCCAGCAAAGTCAGTTCCATCAGCCATACGGCAGGGTGAAACCACTGCTTTACGCAGAGCATGCATACTGCAAACAATATCATTACTGCCATATTGGCATATTCCATTCGTTTTATCCACGTCGTGGCTCTTCCCGTCTTCCAGTTCCACGCTATCATCGCAGCCTGAACGAGGAACAGCGGATTGTAAGCCACTACCATCCAATTGCTGTCCACAGCCGGGTGTTTGCTCAGGAAGAAGAGTCCTGCCACTACGATGCCTGTCACTCCCTGTGCTGTCAGCAGACAGATATCCAGCCATCGCGACATCCGTTTCCGCTTCACGTCGATCGTCAGTACAAATGCTGTCAGCAGCAGTACGATGCCGAACACTATCATCGGACTCAGCGGTGATGCCACCTCCTTGCTCTTCTCTGTCGCCTCCTGCATCACTTCGGTCTTAGCCACAAGTCGCCGCCTTGCTCCTCCCTTCTCTATGTAAGCCTCTTCCAGTTCTGCCTCGAAGTTGTCGGGCAGGAACATGCGGATTCGCTTTCCTATGGGTTTGTCAATCTCCTCACCCAGTATGATGTCGATGCCAAACTGAAGCCACGGAGCCTGCATCAGTTTTTCGTGCAGCATATGTCTCACCGTCACCGTTTCCTCCTCCCGTTCGTATGTCACCACACCGTCAATTGCTGCTTCTATCACGTCGCGAGCCCTTTCCGTGCAGTTGTCATACAGCCAGTTGTACAGGTAAGTCTGGTTCTCCGGACGTATGTTCACCGACAGCAGTTCTACGAGTCGTCTCGTCTCCGTTGGTGTCAGGTTCAGTTCCTGGCGTGTCACCCCGTTACCTGTCATTCCGTATCTCCATAGGAAGAAATCCAGCGACTCCGCTTCCAGCAGGTAGTTCGTGTTGCCAGCCATGAAGTTGATGACGAAATGCTTCTGAGTATCGTCAAAGCATCCGTAGTTGAATACCGCATTCCTGTTGCGTACAGTATCCTCCAGCAGAATTGCCGTATGTCCGAAATGGGCATACGCATCCGTTCCCGGAGTACATGTCAGCACGGAGAATCGCCATGGTGTCACCACCACCGCCTCTTCCGTTCTCAGAGTGTCCTGTGCCCTTCCTTCCGCACAAAAACTGAGCAGCACTGCGCACAGCAATATAGTATTCAATAATTCTTTCATCGCAAAAACGCTGCGAAGTTACACATTTTTCTGCATCCTTGCAATAGCAAGGGGAAAAAAGGTAAGTTTTCTTGTTGTGCTTTGTTGCTTTGTTGCTTTGTTGCATTTCGAAAAAATCGGAGGAACGCATTTCTGCAAACCTCCGAAATAAATAGTAAATAGTAAATAGTCAAATAGTAACTATCCCAAGTGTGCGAGTATGTACTGAAGTACAAGTATTGCTGCGTTGATTATCACGGTCGCAATATTGACCGACCTTTTCTGCTCTTCACTCATAATTATCAATTGTCAATTGTCAATTGTCAATTATCAATGAGGAAGTGCAAACTTGTTCTCAGTGATTACCTTAGCACACTCCTGCATGTCCTTCTTGGTTGATACCGAAGGAGTGAAGATGATGCGCTTGCGCTTGATGAGGTCAGCACCTACCTCGTCCTTCTCCTGTGGCTTAGCCTTCATGTCAAGTCCGAAGCGGAAGGTACCGAGGTCTCCGAACTCCAGTCCGTGTCCGTTGCAGAGCATCTGTTCCATCTCGTGGAGGATAGCGTCGAATGTCTGTTCGAGCACACCGCGGGTGATGCTTCCGTCAGCAGCTGCCTGTTCCAGCAGTTCTGAGCGTCCGATAGTTGAATACCTGATAGGTGTAGGTACGATGTAGCGCTTGATTGTACTCGACTCTACCTTCTTTTTAGTCAGTTTAAAATTAATACGTCCTGCCATAAAAAATCTTTAGTTTAAGGACCCTCCTAACCTCCCTTAAAGGGCGGAACTTGGGTCGTGGTTAGTAAATTAATTAGTTGTTAGTTTGTCATCCCCCTTTAAGGGGGAATGAGAGGGTCCTATTCAACTACCGTTACGCGACAGTTGATTTCGTCCAGCGCACGCTTCAGAGTGCCGATAGGCTTGGTGAGGATATGCTCTGTTACCAGATACTCACGCACACCGCCCTCATTGAAGATTGCCTGCGCAGCTGCTTCGTCTGCTGCCGGAGTGTTGTCCGTGAACTCACCCTTACAGATGGTTGAATAGCGCAGGTACATGAGGTCTCCCAGACGGATGGTGTGACCATTGAGCAGAAGCTGACGAATCTGCTTTGCGATTGCTATAACACCGGCGCGGATGGTTGACTTTGGAATACCGAGCGATTCGCTGATGTTCTGGCACAGCTGCTCGAACGAGAGATTAGAATACTTTACAGGTACACCCACCCAGCGCTTCTGCATCACGCCAGTATCAGGGTCCTTTGTGTAACCGATGTCGCGCAGGGCTGCGCGAACCAAAATTGTTTTTGCCATAGTTTTTTACTTTGTGTTGTGTTGTGGTTAATAATGTTAATGATCTCTCAAAGACTTCCGGAATGTCTTTCTGATGCAAATTTACGACATGTTATATGAGCATACAAATCAGGCCTTAAATTAACATTTATTAACATGGGTAAATTTTCAAGGTTCTTTTCACTGTCAGAAGTTAGCAACAATGCAACAATGCACAAACGTAATTTGCTGATTTCGCGCGATTTATAGATTAGAAAACTCATTATTAAACTAGTTTTATGTTTAACCTTCTTATATATATATATTATTACTATAAAAGGAAGCAGGCTCATGCTTCGGAAGACGCGCCACCACGCTCCGAAAGGAGCAGGCTCATGCTCTGACCATTGCGCTATAAAAGCAAAAACTGTGCTTTGTTGCTTTGTTGCCAATCTGCTTTTTCTGAATGTTAACGAGTGTGAATTTGTGTAAATATCATATAAAGGTTATGGGTTATGGCTTATAGGTTAAAGAAATATCCGTATCTTCGCGGATAATCGACAGCTACGTAAAAGACATACAAAATGGGACAGAAGATTTTTCTAGATTCAATCTATCAGAGCATGCGGGACTCTGCAAGGGAGGCTCGAAAATGTCAACGAAATCAGGAATACCGTCAACGATGTCAGGAAGGCTGTCAACGTATTCAGTAAAACGACTGTAAACCACATCAGGAAATAAACGAAAAACTGTCAACCGAAATTAGGAAAAGACATCGAAAAGCAACAAAGCAACAAAGCAACAATGCAACAATGCAACAAAGCAACGATTAAGTTTTGAAGCAGAAGGCTGAGGTCTGATGTATGATGGCTGATGGAAGAGTTTAACGAAAACGATAACGAAAACGAAAACTTTTGGTAAGAGTAAGATTTTGTTGTATATTTGCAATGTGAAAGAGGAAACGAGAACATATGTTGCTATCGATTTGAAGTCGTTTTATGCTTCGGTAGAGTGTGTGGATAGGGGACTGAATCCTCTTACCACCAACCTAGTGGTGGCTGATAAGAGTCGTACTGAAAAGACTATCTGTCTGGCTGTGTCACCATCACTGAAGAAGTATGGCATAGGTGGTAGGGCACGTCTGTTTGAGGTGGTGCAGCGGGTGAAGGAGGTGAATATCCAGCGCCGATATGATGTACCGAACGGGGAACTGCAGGGCAGTTCAGTGTCGGATATAGAATTGGAGGCTGACAAGCGGTTGCGTGTGGATTATATCGTAGCCACGCCACGGATGGCGCAGTATATGAAAGTGAGCCGGCAGATTAACCGGATTTATAGGAAGTATATAGCTCCGGAGGATATTCATGTGTATAGTGTGGATGAGGTGATTATGGATGTGACGGTATATCTGAAGTTGTACAAGATGACGGCTCACGAACTGGCGATGAAGATGATACGTGATGTGCTGAGTGAGACGGGTATCACAGCTACGGCTGGCATCGGAACGAATATGTACCTGTGTAAGGTGGCGATGGATATCATGGCGAAGAAGATGCCGGCAGATAAGGATGGGGTGCGCATAGCGGAGCTGGACGAGATGTCGTACAGACGGCAGTTGTGGGACCATCGTCCGCTGACTGCTTTCTGGCGGGTAGGGAAGGGTATTGCCGGCAGACTGGCTGCCTACGGTATCGATACGATGGGTAAGATAGCACGCTGTTCGGTAGAGAACGAGGAATTGCTGTACCGGTTGTTCGGTGTGAATGCCGAACTGCTCATCGACCATGCATGGGGTTGGGAACCCTGTACGATGGAGGCGGTGAAGGCATACAGACCGGAGACGAACTCGCTGAGCAGGGGACAAGTGCTGTCGGTGGCCTATGACTGCGAGAAGGCTCGTGTGGTGGTGAAGGAGATGGCTGAGAATATTGCTCTGCTGCTGGTGTTGAAGAGACTTGTGACGAATCAGATTATTCTGACGGTCAGCTATGATGCGGAGAATCTTACGAACGATGAAATCAGGGCGAAGTATCACGGCGATGTGGTGCAGAACTATTATGGCAAGATGGTGCCGAAGCATTCGCACGGTACTGCCAATATGGCTCGTCACACGTCGTCGGCACAAGAGATAGTTGAGGCTGTGATGCGTCTGTATGACGAAAATGTGAATCCTGACCTGCTGGTGCGCCGACTGAATCTGACGGTGAATAATGTGATTGGCGAGATGCAGATGGAAATGGAAGAAGCAAAACCTCAGCAACTGGATCTGTTCGTGGATTACGAACAGCAGCAGAGGGACGAGGAACTGCAGAAATCTCAGCAGGAGAAGGAACGGCGCATGCAGGAGGCACAGATTGAGATTAAGAAACGTTTCGGAAAGAATGCCATACTGAAGGGGCTGAATTTCCGCGAAGGGGCTACGGCACGGGAACGGAACCAACAGATTGGAGGACATAAGGGCTGAAAGCTGGCTTTCAGCCAAGTTAAAAGTTAAAAGTTAAAAGTTAAAAGTTAAAAGTTAAAAGTTGAAGAGTTCAAGTCTATTAAACTACTAAACTATTAAACTACTAAACTATTAAACTAAAGAGAATGGAAACGGATTATTCTGATATAATAGAGATGGAGCACCATGTGTCGAAGAGGCATGGGCAGATGTCGATGTATGACAGGGCGGCACAGTTCGCTCCGTTCGCTGCTCTTGTGGAAGATAATCTGAAGAAGGATGAAACCTTTTTTCAACGATAACTAATTTTTTTTTGTCAAAAAAATCTTGTGTAAACGTACATAACCGTGGCGTGGTGATGGCTGATAATAAGGGCAGCAAGACGAGGGCGCCAAGATGATAAAAAAACAGGGGCGTGTGGCGCTCCTGTTTTTTTGTTATGATGCTATTGTTTATGCGATAGCAATGTTTTTGGATATTTTCTTCACTTCTTTCTTTGTTTTCGGCAGGATGACGGTAAGGATGCCGTTCTCTACTTTGGCTGAGATGTCTTCTTTCTCTACGTCGTCGGGCAGTGTGTAGCTCTGTTCGTAGTTTGAGTATGAGAATTCGCGACGCAGATAATGGTTCTTGTGGTCGTTCTCCTTATGCTCTGCCTTGTTTTCGATTGCTATGGCGAGGTTGCCGTCGTCGTTGATGCTTACCCTGCAAAACTCCTTCTTGATACCTGGAGCTGCAACTTCCATAGTGTAAGCTTTGTCATCTTCCTTTACATTGACTGCAGGTGCTGTTGCATTGGCACGAGGCATAAAATCAGTGTTAAGAAAATCATCGAATACTGTTGGAAACCAACTGCCTGTTCTCATTAAATTTGTCAACATAATTTTTACCTCCTAATTATATGTTTTTATGGGTTAAACAATAATCAATCTGTTCTGAACGCTTCGCCTCGGGTTTCGCGTTCGCCCTGATATGATGCAAGGATTGTGCCATGGTGACAAAATCGGACAAAAATGGACATTTTGACATAAAAATGGACAAAATGACAAATATCTTATTTTTTTTTCGTAACTTCGCGTCGAAAAATAATCCTATAATATATAATAATGAGTATGAAAAGAAAGGTTTTTATGCTACTGATGCTCATAATTTGTATCAGCACAAGTGCGCAAACGGAAGAAGATTTGTGGATAAAGAATGGGAATCGTAATATATTCGGGGTGTTAAGCCGTCCGGCTGCCGACGGCAGGGAAAAGTATCCCGTGGCTATCATCTCGCACGGATTCAACGGCTCGCATTGGTTCGGGAAGGATTATTTCCCATTGATGCAAGAACTGGGGTATATGTGCTATACATTCGATTTTCCATGTGGTTCGGTAAGAAACAGAAGCGACAATAACACTATGAATATGTCGGCTCTGGACGAAGTGGATGATTTGCTTGCTGTTGTGAGGTATTTCCAGAGTCGATCAGATGTGGATCTGAAACATATCGTGCTCATAGGTGAGAGTCAGGGCGGACTGGTGTCGGCGCTGGCTGCTGCAAGGATTCCGAAGGAGATAGGCAATCTAATTTTAATCTATCCGGCGCTGTGTATTCCAGATAATTGGAACCAGAGGTATCCTACTGTGGATGCCATTCCTGACACTACTCGTCTGTGGAATGTGCCCATGGGACGCAGATACTTCGAAGAGATACGCGGACTTGACCCGTATAAGGAGATTGTGAAATACAAGAAACCTGTGCTCATCATTCACGGAGATATGGATAAGGTAGTGCCTCTCAGCTACTCGCAGCGTGCACAAAAAGTGTATAAGAAGGCACGAATGGAAGTGATTGAAGGGGCAGGACACGGATTTAAACCGACAGAGAGAGCTAAGGCGTTTGAGTTTATCCGTGCGGCATTACAATAGCTCATACCCCTATGTATCGCAGATAAGAAAAAACATCAAATTTTTTTGATAAAAAAATGGCAAGTAAGGGTACGTATTTTTGAAAAATGTCGTACCTTCGCACCCGATTTGAAAAGTTTAATATAAAGTCGTATGAAAAAACAGCTGAAAAAAGTGCTTGTACTGGGCTCAGGCGCACTGAAGATTGGGCAAGCTGGCGAGTTCGACTACTCCGGTAGTCAGGCGCTGAAGGCGCTCCGCGAAGAGGGTATCAAATCGGTACTTGTTAATCCAAATGTTGCAACTATTCAGACTAGTGAAGGTATTGCGGACAAGGTTTATTTCCTTCCGGTCAATACCTTTTTTGTTACTGAAATAATAAAGAAGGAACGTCCTGACGGCATACTCCTGGCATTTGGTGGACAGACTGCCCTGAACTGTGGTACGGAACTCTTCCAGAAGGGAATACTGAAGGAATATGGTGTTGAAGTGCTGGGTACAAGTGTTGAGGCTATCATGAATACTGAGGACCGCGACCTCTTCGTGAAGGAACTGAACAAGATCAGTCTGAAGGTACCGGTAAGTCAGGCTTGTGAGAATATGGAGGATGCCATAGCTACTGCACGCCGCATCGGTTATCCTATCATGATCCGTTCTGCATATGCTCTCGGTGGTCTGGGTTCGGGTGTATGTCCCGATGAGAAGACATTCAAGGAGATTGCTGAGTCTGCATTCACATTTGCTCCACAGGTACTGGTAGAGGAGAGTCTGAAGGGATGGAAGGAGATTGAGTTTGAATGTATCCGTGACGCTAACGACCACTGTTTCACTGTGGCTTCAATGGAGAACTTCGACCCACTGGGTATCCACACCGGTGAGAGTATCGTGGTTGCTCCTACCTGTTCGCTGAAGGACGATCAGGTGAAGATGTTGCAGGATATCACTATTAAGTGTGTCCGTCACCTGAATATAGTAGGTGAGTGTAACATCCAGTTTGCATTCAACGCTGAGACTAACGACTACCGTATCATCGAGATAAATGCACGTCTGAGTCGTTCGTCAGCACTGGCTTCGAAGGCTACAGGTTATCCACTTGCTTTCGTTGCTGCCAAGATTGCTCTCGGCTATACTCTCGACCAGATTGGTGAGATGGGTACGACCAACTCGGCATACGTAGCTCCACAGCTCGATTACCTGATTTGTAAGATTCCACGTTGGGACCTCACTAAGTTCACAGGTGTGAGCCGTAAGATCGGTTCGAGCATGAAGTCGGTAGGTGAAATCATGTCAATCGGACGTAGTTTCGAGGAACTCATCCAGAAGGGTCTGCGTATGATCGGACAGGGTATGCACGGATTCGTAGGTAACGACCATACACGTTTCGAGAACCTTGACGAGGAATTGGCTAACCCGACCGACCTCCGTATCTTCGCTATTGCTCAGGCTCTGGAAGAGGGATATACGGTTGAGCGTATCTTTGAACTGACGAAGATTGACCCTTGGTTCATCGAACGACTGAAGAATATCGTTGACTTCAAACATAAGCTTGAGACATATAATAATGTAGAGGATATTCCTGCTGACGTTCTGAAGCAGGCTAAGGTGCTCGGTTTCTCCGACTTCCAGATTGCACGTTTCGTTTTGAAGACCAAAGCCGGCAATATGGAGAAGGAGAATCTGGCTGTACGTACATACCGCAAGAAGCTCGGAATACTGCCTGCAGTGAAGCGTATTCCTACTGTTGCAAGTGAGCACCCAGACCTCACTAACTACCTCTACATGACATATGCAGTAGAAGGATATGATGTAAACTATTACAATAATGAAAAGTCGGTAATCGTCTTAGGTTCAGGTGCTTATCGTATCGGTTCATCTGTTGAGTTTGACTGGTGCTCAGTTAATGCTATCAATACGGCAAGAAAACTCGGATACAAGAGTATCATGATAAATTACAACCCTGAGACTGTTTCGACTGACTATGATATGTGTGACCGTCTGTACTTCGATGAACTCTCGTTCGAACGTGTACTTGACGTCATTGACCTTGAGAATCCACGTGGTGTGATTGTATCGGTAGGTGGTCAGATTCCTAACAACCTCGCCATGAAGCTCTACCGTCAGAGTGTGCCTATCCTGGGTACTTCGCCGGTAAGCATCGACAGGGCTGAAAACCGTAATAAGTTCTCTGCTATGCTCGACCAGCTGGGTATCGACCAGCCGCAGTGGAGTGCTCTGACAAGCATGGAGGATGTAAAGGCATTCATCCAGCGTGTCGGCTTCCCTGTATTGGTTCGTCCGTCGTATGTGCTCTCAGGTGCTGCGATGAACGTATGCTACGACTATGAAGAGTTGGAGCGCTTCCTCCAGATGGCAAGTGAGGTGAGCAAGGAGTACCCGGTAGTTATCTCGCAGTTCATGCAGGAGACTAACGAGGTGGAATTCGACGCTGTGGCTCAGAACGGTGAAGTGGTTGAGTATGCAATCAGCGAACACGTAGAGTTTGCCGGTGTTCACTCAGGTGACGCTACTATGGTGTTCCCTGCTCAGCAGATAAGCTTTGCTACAGTACGTCAGATCAAGAAGATAAGTCGTGCGATTGCCAAGGAACTGAATATATCGGGTCCGTTCAATATCCAGTACCTGGCTAAGGGTAGGGATGTGAAGGTAATCGAATGTAACCTGCGTGCTTCACGTTCGTTCCCATTCGTAAGTAAAGTGCTGAAGCGCAACTTCATCGAGACTGCAACACGTATCATGCTCGATGCTCCGTATTCAAAGCCTGACAAGAGTGAGTTCGACATCGACCGTATGGGCGTGAAGGCAAGTCAGTTCTCATTTGCCCGTCTGCAAAATGCCGACCCTGTACTTGGAGTGGATATGAGTTCGACAGGTGAAGTAGGCTGTATGGGTGACTCATACGAGGAGGCTCTGCTCAATTCTATGATTGCAACCGGATACAAGATTCCGTCGAAGGATAAGGCTATCATGATTTCTTCGGGTGAAACCAAGGAGAAGGTGGCTATGCTCGACGCTGCACGTGCACTGGTCAAGAACGGTTATACTATCTATGCATCGGAAGGTACGGCTAAGTTCCTGAATGATAACGGTGCACCAGCTACCGCTGTGGCATGGCCGGACGAAGAGAACAGTGACAAGCCGAACGTAATGCAGATGATTGCGGACCATAAGTTTGACCTCATTGTGAATATTCCGAAGAATCACTCGAAGCGAGAACTGACTAACGGTTACCGTATTCGTCGTGGAGCTATCGACCATAACATACCACTTATCACAAATGCCCGCCTGGCTTCAGCCTTTATCGAGGCGTTCTGCGAAAAGGGTCTGAAAGACCTGCAGATAAAGAGTTGGCAGGAGTACGAATAAGAAATATGCTGACAAATAACAAAATATGGGGGAGTATGAAGCAGCGCTTCATGCTTCCCTATTGCTTTTTCATAGCTTGCTGTACACTTGCCACAGCACAGAATCAGCGAAGGGAATATACTCCTTCGCCGGTAGTGGGAACACAATGGAATGCTGCAGGGAATATGAATCCTTTCATTCCGGGCTATTTTGCCGACCCTACGATAAGGAAATTCGGGGATACATACTATCTGTATGCCACTACTGACGGAACGGGTAACGGATATGGTCCGGCACAGGTGTGGGTGAGCAAGGATTTCGTAAACTGGAAGAATATCGTGATGAACTGGCCCACTACGGAAGTGGTATGGGCACCGGATGTGGTAAGACAGCCTAATGGTAAGTACCGCTATTATTACTGCGAACCGTGCAACATCAATATCGGTGAGAGTGATTCACCGATCGGTCCGTGGCATAATATCCTTGGAAAAGAAGATGCTGTGATGGTGCCTGACAGGTATATCCACAATGTTATCACCCTCGATCCACAGCTGTTTACCGATGATGACGGAAGTCAGTATCTGTACTTCACGACGTGGGGTATATACAAGGGTTTCGGATGCGGTGTGGCAAAGTTGAAGGACGGTGATTTCGATATCACAGCATTGGCTAAGGATGTGGCTAAGGATGCACGTCGTTGGAATGAGAACCGTCCGTTCCCGATTGCTGCTGATGAGTTCTTTACGGAAAAACGGCTTATTCTGAATACCGAACTGAAGGATATCTTTGAGGCTCCTTTCGTTTTTAAGAGGAACGGAGTGTATTACTTCACGTATTCAAGTGGTTCGTGTCATACTGATACCTACCGTGTGCAGTATGCCACTTCGACAGTGGGTCCGATGGGTCCCTATGAATATAAGGGTGAACTGCTGACCACGAATGAAGACGGGACGGTACACGGTCCGGGACACCATTCGGTACTGGAACAGAACGGCAAGTACTATATTGTGTATCACAGACATAATAATCCGAAGTCGGTACACGGATTCAATCGTCAGATATGTATCGACGAACTGATGTTTGACAAGGATGGTAATATCATTCCGATAATTCCTACCCATAATGCACTGAACGTGGATATTTTCAAGAGTCAGAAGCGGCAGAACCTGGCATACGGTGCAAAGGTGACGGCGTCAAGCTATTATGATGAGTGGTTCAAACCTGAGTATGCCGTGGATGACAATAATGCCACACTGTGGAAAGCAAGAAATACGAACTGGGGCAGGGAAGGAGTGCAGCAGAACGTGGAATGGTTGCAGATAGACCTTGGAGGCGTGAAGAAGTTTACGGAGATTTGGACTCAGTTCGAGTATGCTACGTTTTTCTACCAGTACCTGATAGAAACCAGTTTGGACGGCAGTAACTGGACTATGTATGCTGACCGTACAAAGAATACTATGCAGGGTTCGCCGATGATTGACAAGGGTAGTGTCAAGGCACGTTTCGTACGTATCAGTATTACAGACACCCAGAAGAATGGACACATGCCTGCCATTTGGAATGTGAAGGTATGGAAGAAAGCTCCGTCGCTGCCTGAGACAGATGTGGAGAGCAATGACGGTTATCCGGGTATGCACCGTAAAGATGTGGCTGAGGAGGAACGCGGGAGTCTGTCTTCTTCGGCATTCGTAATAAATGCACAGATAATTGCTAAAGGAAAAACGGGACCGTTCGATTTCAGTGAAATACCCGGTTTTACTCCTGGAAGTACGCTGAAAGCAAACAAACCCGTCAGAATGAGGATTAAGGACGGACGATGGGCGTTCTTCATGAATGGTACGCAGTATTTCCGTACTGCAGAACCGCTTTCGAACCAATACAGGTATAATTCTCCTTTTACTATCAGTGTCTGGGCTTTGCAGACTGAAGCCGGACCTGTATCAACGGTCGTTTCGCTGAGCAGTTCACGTGCAGACCTCGCTACGACGGAGATGCGTCTCGGTACGAATCCTACTACCGGACTTATGAACCATAACGGTTCGTTTGAGAGCAGCGGTGCCCCGAAAGCTATCGGGGAGTGTGTGGGTAAATGGCATCATTGGGTAGTGACTTATGACGGCTGGATGGAGAAGGTATACCTCGACGGCAAACTGTTGCAGGAGAAGAATAACTTCCTTATGATTCGTCCTGAAGGATATGTGACGATAGGTGCCGATGCCGGAGGTACGAATAATTTCGTGGGATATCTGAGTAATATCGTGATTCTGTCGTGTGCTGCAAGTGAGGGCGATATAAAGGAGATGTACGAAAACATGAAGGATACAAATCTCGCTTCGCTGGGTGATGATGATTTCGAAGAGATAGATCCTGACAGTAAGTTTGTTCTCTCACCTGATATGAAACCGGTGTTTGAAAAGAAGGAGGAATTCACGCTTTCTGCCACTGGTGCTGCGTTTAATGAGAATCCGCTTAACGATGGTGGTGTGATTTATCAGGAGGTGGAAGGTGACTTTGTTGTGATGGCTGTCGTGTCGGACATGGAAGGATTGGTGCAGAGGAATGTGACGGGCTATAATGAAGGTGGCATTTTGCTAAGTGACGGCAATGGTACATTCTATCAGTTGGGAGTTTTCCCTTTGTATAACTGCGGTAACATGCTCACCGTACTGAGTCGTAGAGGACGTCCGCAGTTCCCTAATTATAAGGGATATGACTTTGACCCTTATATTCAGTTCGAAAGGAAAGGAGAGAACCTTTATGCCCGTAGCAGTAAGGACGGAAAGACCTGGAAGAACATGCCGGGTTCGCCGCTCCATGTATCGGCTGAAAAGATGCAGATAGGTGCTTATCAGACTACTTACACAGAGAAGCAGTCGTGGGTGAAAATGCGCGATTATGTGATTTACAAATAACCTAAAGAATATTCACTGACACAGATGAAAATAAACAAAACCAGTCTTATTGTTATGTTGCTGTCGGCTGTCTTTATGACGACAGTACATGCACAGGATATCCAGGAGTCTGAATCTGCCGTTGAGGAAATCGATTCACTGGCTGCTGTTTCTGATTCAATTATAAATGAGTTGCGACAGGAGATAAACGAGTTAAAGTTGCGTGAACTCATTATGCAGCAGCAGATAGATTTGTCTGAAAAGGATGATTTGGAGGATTCGCTACGTCGTGCTACCCTGAAAGCAAACATAGATTCGTTGCGCAGTAAAACTACAGGTGCTCCACTTGTGGTGAACGGTGATACGCTTCTGTTTGTATATGCCCGTAAAGGTGGTATGCTACCTGAAGCACGTGTTGAGGATGCTGAAGAAAAGATTTTGAAAGCAGGTAAGAGAATGTCGATGTTCCTCGATTCGATATATATCTATGAAAGCGATATGCAGGCAGATATCATGATAGGGGATGAGGTGTTGCTGAGTGTTACTGACATGGATGCTCTGTGGAATGATACTGAACGCATGGTGTTGGCAGTACAGTATAAGCAGATAATAGAAAAGAAGATTAATGAACTGCACGATGAATACGGACTGAAACAGAAGTTGAAAGGTTTTGCATTGGCATTACTAATCATCTCGTGTCTGGTGGGGTTGATATGGGGTACACTGTGGCTCTTCGGCAAATGGAAAGACAGACTGGCACTAAAAATACTGAAGAAAATAAAACCTTGGCAGATGAAGAACTATGTGCTGATGGATATTCACAAGTTGGGAGTTCTTATATTTGTCGTGTTCAACTTACTGAAACTGCTTTTTATCGTTGTACTGGTGTTAGTAAGCATTCCGTTGCTGTTCTCTATATTCCCGGAAACAAAGGATTTCACTTTTGCTGTATTGGGCTATCTGTGGAACCCTGTGAAGCATATATTCGGAGCTGTGGTGGACTATATACCGAATCTGTTCCAGATAATCGTGATTGTGCTGTGTTTCCGATATGTCATCAAACTGATACGTTACTTTGCAAACGAGATAGCAAACGAGAATCTGAAGATTACAGGTTTCTATCCCGACTGGGCGATGCCTACGTTCGTGATACTGAGAATCCTGCTCTATTCGTTCATGCTGGTAATGATTTGGCCGCTGCTGCCCAAGTCAGACTCTGAGATATTCCAGGGTGTATCTGTGTTTATAGGTATTATAGTATCACTTGGATCTACATCGATAGTCGGAAATATAATGGCAGGACTCGTAATGACCTATATGCGTCCGTTCAGGGTAGGGGATTATGTCTGTTTCGGTGATACGAAAGGTGAGGTGGTGGAACGTACGATACTCGTAACCCGTATACGCACTTTGAAAAACGAGTTGGTAACCATCCCGAACTCTAATCTGATGGGTTCGCAAATCAGTAATTTTACTTTTGCAGCACGTAAATACGGAATCATTATACATACGAAGATAACCATTGGTTATGACGAACCATGGGAGAAAATAGAAAAACTGCTTCTGCAGGCTGCTGAGAATACGGAGGGTATCAAGCATAATCCGAAACCTTTCGTAAACGTGACGGCTTTGGACGATTTCTATGTGGAATATGAGATAAATGCGTTTACCGACCGACATAAGACATTGCCAAGGGTGTATTCGACTCTCCATTCCAATATCCTGGATTCAATGCACGGAGCAGGTGTTGAAATTATGTCGCCAAGTATATTTGCAACCCGTCCTAATATCCCGACTCAGATTCCACCTGATAAAAAGGACTCATAAAGAGACGTTTCGGGTGTATTTTTAATAGATTTTAAGGTTTGGCATGCAGTTTAAACAAAAATGCCAAACTTTTTTGTGTGTATTCGTAATATTATTCCTACCTTTGCAAAACTTTATGTGCAGTACATTATAATGCACACTATGTTTTTTACGGAAAAAAGAAAAGAAAACACTTATGAGCGACGAAAAGAAAATCAGTATTGACGAATTGGAGGGGCTTGTTGAAGAAGAACAGGGAACATCATGGTTCTCGTTTCAAAACATCTATGCCATCTTTATATTGAATTGGCAGTGGTTCCTGTTATCATTATTTATCTCTTTGAGTGCAGCCTTGCTTTACCTACGTTACACAGAACCTGTATTCAGTGTTTCGACACGTATGCTTATCAAGGAAGATAATAATAACCGTCGTATGAATGGTGCGAGAATGCTTGCCAATATGCAGGACATCGGTTTTATGTCAAATTCAACTGGTATTGATAATGAGGTAGAGGTTCTACAGTCTCGTATTCTCGTACACGATGCGATAATGGATTTGAAGTTATATGCAACTTATCGTCGTGCTGGAAGAGTGCGCAATCCTCAAGTATATTCAAAACAACCGATTAATGTGGATTTGGATTCCGTAGGTCTTGATAGTCTCGACAGGTTGATGTTGTTTGAAATGCGCAATATTAAGTTGACAATTACCCGGAAGGATGGAGCGTATGATGTAAAGGGAATACTTCTTCGTGATGGAAAGCCTTTAGAGGAATTTGAGAAGACATTCAAACAATTGCCTTATGACATAAAAACTCAATATGGAGTGTTGTCGCTCACAGCTAACGGCAAGTACGTAATGGAGGATGATGAGAAGTATTTTGTTACAATCGTTCCTCCGGAGGTAATGGCAATACAGTATTTGAATGCTATGACTGTGGAGCCTACATCAAAAATGACGTCAGTAGCTCGAATAACAGTAAAGAATACGGATATTTTGCGTGGTATGGATTTCCTCAGTCAGCTTGCAGTTTGTTATAACCGTCAGGCAAATGCCGACAAGAACGAAATTGCACTGCGTACTGAAGAATTCATCAACGATCGTATTGAAAAACTCAATGCCGAATTGGGAACAACAGAAGGCTCACTTGAGAAGTATAAGAAGCAGAATGCTTTGACACGTATAGAGATGGATGCTACCCAGTCACTTACGATGTCGAACCAGTATGCAACTAAGTTGGCTGAAATCACTTCGCAGATTCAACTTTTGGATTATCTGCGTGAGTTTGTTGACAATCCTGCTAACAACTACAAGATTATTCCTTCGAATGTAGGTATGACTGATAACTCGTCAACTGCGTTGATAACGGAATATAATAAGAAGGTGCTTGATCGCAATCGTATGTTGAGAGGATCAAGCGAACAAGCCCCACAAGTATTGACTCTCACGGCATCACTTGATGACTTGCAGAGTTCTATTCGTACTGCACTGCTCCAGGCACGTCGTTCTGCCGACATACAGCGCCAGAGTATTCAGAATGAGTATTCGAAGTATCAAAGTCGTGTAGGTAGTACTCCGGAACAGGAGCGTGTGCTTACAGAAATCGGTCGTCAGCAGGAAGTAAAGTCAGGACTCTATCTGATGTTGCTCCAGAAGCGTGAGGAGAATAGTATCTCACTTGCAGCTACTGCAGATAACGGACGTTTGATAGATCAGCCGTCATACGAGGGAAAAGTAAAACCAAAGTCTTCCATTATTTTACTTTTGGCTCTTGTCCTCGGTTTCGGTATACCTTTGTTTGTAACCTTCTTGCTCCGTTTCTTCAGTTACCGAATTGAAGGACGTGAAAACCTCGAATCGCTTACGACTCTGCCTGTCATAGCAGATGTGCCTGTGGCAAGCGAAAGTGTGAAGTCGGCAGCAGGTATTGTGGTTCAGGCAAACAAGAATAATCAGATAGACGAAATATTCCGTTCGCTGCGTACCAATATCCTGTTCATGATGAAGGAAGGCGAGAAGGTTATACTCTTTACTTCATCGACATCAGGAGAAGGTAAGACTTTCCTTGCAGCAAACCTTGCCGTTTCATTTGCATTGCTTGGTAAGAGGGTAGTGCTCTGCGGAGCCGATATCCGTAAACCGGCACTCGGTAAACTCTTCAACCTGAAAGACCGTCAGCAAGGTCTGTCTACTCTGCTTACAAAGAATACGGTGACAATGGAAGACGTGAATGAGGAACTTACTCCGTCGGGTGTTAATCCGAACCTTGATATTCTGCTTGCTGGTCCGACCCCTCCAAACCCGACCGAACTTCTGGCACGTCAGAATCTGGAGGATGTAATCGAACTGCTGAAGCAGGAGTATGACTATGTAATCCTTGATACTGCACCTGTCGGACTTGTAACTGATACACTCCAGATAGCACGTCATGCTAATGTGAGCTGTTATGTATGCCGTGCCGACTATACTCCGAAGTCGGAAATCGGAATTGCCAACAGTCTTGCAAAGCAGAATCAGTTGCCTAACGTATGTATGATCCTCAATGGTGTGGACATGTCGAAGAAGAAGTATGGTTACTACTACGGCTACGGCAAGTATGGCAAGTACGGACGTTACGGTTATGGTCGCTACGGCTATGGCAAATACGGACGTTACGGACGTTATGGTTACGGTGGTTATGGTAACTACGGTAATTATGGTAACTATGCCGAATCTCACTACGGCAACAAGAACGATAACTCGATTAAGAGATAATACAACAGAGAAAGGAGAACTGGCGAAATGACTATTGCAGTTGATTTTGACGGAACTATCGTTGAGCACAAGTATCCCAAAATCGGAAGGGAGAAACCTTTTGCTATCGACACACTAAAGATGCTCATCAAGGAAGGGCACCAGATTATATTGTGGAGTGTACGTGAAGGGGAACTGCTTAAGGAAGCTGTGGACTGGTGTCGCGACCGCGGTGTGGAATTCTACGCTGTCAACCGTGATTATCCAGAGGAAACGACCGACAATAATCCGAATTTCTCCCGCAAACTGAAAGTCGATATGTTTATCGATGACCGTAATCTCGGTGGTCTGCCCGACTGGGGAGCTATCTACCGTATGATTCGTGAAAACCATACATGGGCAGATGTCATTGATGAGTCGACACGTATATCTCTGGAACATTATAGACCACCAAAGAAACGCCACTGGTGGCAGCTATAAGAAATAATAAGAAATAAAATATGAAAAAACTGACTTACTTTTTTTCTGCATTGATTGCTGTCTCTCTGCTGCTTACATCATGTGGCAGTACAAAGAACGTTGCTTACTTCCAGAATATCGACAGCATCAATCTTGATCAGTCGCGTTTCCTCTATGATGCCCGCATCATGCCGAAGGACCAGTTGACCATTACCGTAAGTACTACAAACGATGAGGCTGCTGCTCCGTTTAATATGATTGTGCCTACAGCACTCTCTGTCAATCAGCGTTCCACTTACTCTCAGCCAATGCTTCAGAGCTACCTGGTTGATAACGACGGTTACATCAAATTCCCTATTATCGGTAGTATCAAAGTGGGTGGTCTCACAAAGAAAGAGGCTGAAGACATGATTGAAGAGAAGATACGGCCATATATGGCAGAAAGTGAAAACCCGATTGTGACTGTCCGTATGTCAAGCTATTCAATATCTGTCATAGGTGAAGTTGCACGTCCGGGTAGTTACCAGGTTTCACGTGAGAAAATCACCATTCTTGAGGCATTGGCACAGGCTGGTGACCTTACAATCTATGGTGTACGTGATAAGGTTCAACTTATCCGTGAAGATGCATCTGGTAAGAAGGAATTCCATGTCCTTAACCTCAACGATGCCAATATCATCAACAGTCCATATTATTACCTGCAGCAGAATGACGTTGTTTACGTAGAGCCGAACAAGGTGAAGGCACGTAACTCAACTGTTGGTACAACAACCACACTCTGGTTCACAGCTACCAGCATCCTCATTTCGCTCACTTCATTGATGTATAATATTTTGAAATAAGCTTATGGCAGAAGAACAAACACATACCCATACCCATACCCATCATCACCACCATCATCATCATAAAATGGATGGTGCGACGAAATTCAAACGCAAGAGTCTCAATGCCATTGAGCGTCGCAAATTCCTGGAGAAATACGGAAAGATTGCGCTAATGGTTATTGCAGCCATCATGGCAATTGCCGTTGTATATTCATACATTCTTCCTGTATAATATATAAATAATGATAAAGCGCTGGTTATATAATGCCCGCTCGTTTGCAGCACCGCAGAACCTGATGCCTAGCATCTTGGCTGTTGTGCTTGCAATCAATGTAGAGGGTTTTAATCTTCTGCTCGGATTGCTTGCAGTCTTTGGTGTATGCATGGTACATCTGGGTGGCAATCTGCTTGACGATTATTTTGACTGGCAGTACGAGCTGCTCACTTATCGTGAGGAACTTCGCAAGGAGGGTGAGCAGGCTTTTACAGATAAATATCCATACATGAGGGATGGTTCGACGACTGTTGCCCAGTTACGTAATGCCATCATCGTCTTTTTCGGCATAGCTGCATTGTGTGGGGCTGTGATATGGATATTCCGTGATTTCGACCTTTGGCTTGTCGCAATTGCTGCTGTAGCTTTCGTTCTGTGTTATTTCTATTCGGCACCACCGCTTAAACTCGGTTTTCACGGACTCGGCGAACTCGTTATCGGTATCTGTTTCGGACCCTGTCTTCTCTGTGGTGTATATCAGTCGGCATGTGGAGGTCTCTTCTCTTCCGATGGCACCTTTGCATGGCATATCCTTGCCCTTGGTTGTGCCATAGGTATGTTTGTTACTAATATCCTCTACACACATTCATTCGTAGAACGTCATGTTGATGATATGTCGCATAAGAAGACTTTGGCTGTACTCCTTAAGACAAACTTCTGGGGACTTACTGCCTATGCATTCTTCCTTTTCGTACCCTTCATTCTTGTATTGTTGTGTGTAGCTTTCGGATACATTCATTGGGCATATTCCTTTGTCCTGCTCATGATACCTCAGGCTCTGTGGCTCATGTGGGCTATGATTATGTTTGCAAAGAATGTTGAGGTACCCACTGATCATCCTCGTCGTTGGCTCGGTCCTATGGACAATTGGGAACATATAGAAAAGGAAAACCGCTACTATCTGCTGCGCTGGTACACAATGCGTAATATCAACACCGGATTCTGTTTTATCATTGCGGTGGTAAAGATAGCCTTGCTACTTTTCTAATGTTCAATCGTTTCTGTTATCTTATATGGTGGCAATTACGTGCCTTCTGTGGCAGACGCCGTCCGCTACAGTCTGTCATTTTTCTGCTCGACAAGTGTAATCTTCGTTGTCGCCATTGTTCGGTATATGCCATCAGTACCCCACGCATAAAGACTCTCAGTCAGATACGCACCGAACTCGAATACTGCTATGGTCAGGGCTCGCGATTTGTTGATTTTGAGGGTGGTGAACTCTATCTGTGGCATGACAAAGATAAGGATGGACGCACTTACGACATCAACGATGTCATTGACTTGGCACATGAGATTGGATTTTGGAATGTAACCATCACTACTAATGCCCAACTACCGTTTCGCGGTACTCATGCCGATCAGGTGTGGGTGTCAATGGATGGCATAAACGAATGGCACGAGTCAGTACGTGGAAAGGGTACCTTCCAACGTCTGGAACACAATATAGCCGACTATGTGGAGTGGTCCGAGAAGGAGAATGGAGGGCACCGCGCACCAATATGTGTGAATATGGTTATAGGTCGTCTGAACTATGAGAGCGTTGCCGACACCCTTGAATACGTGCGCAATAATCCGAATATTGATCAGATATCTGTCAATTTCCATACTCCTTTTCCTGAGACTGAAGAACTCTTTCTCGATTCTCAGGTTCGTAATAATATCATCGACCTCCTTCTGGACTACAAACGCAAGGGCTATCCCATCATGAATAGTTATTCGGGACTCCGTGCCATGCGTATGGAGAAGGGTAGGGTAAAGTGCAGCGACCGATACTGCTGGGTTACTAACTTTATTTTTTCGGATGGTAGTCGTTCTCCCAAATGCATGGGTTATACCCATGGCGTGTGCGATCGTTGCGGATTCTCTATGGGAGGTGAGATGTATGCCATGCAGCATCTGAAACCCGACACCCTGTTGAGTGGACTGAAACTTAGATTATAGCTTAGTAGCTTAGTAGCTTAATAGCTTAATAGGTTAATCGATGATTATGTTCCGATTATACATATTTATATTATACCTTTTTTTCGCAGCTACCGCTGTGGCTGACGATATAGATGCTGTCACTTCTGCTACAATGCAGCAAGAGCGGACACTTATAAAAAGAAAAGCCGTACTCAGTCGTCACAATCCAATTATTACCTCTTTCGACACACTTTCATCCCTCACTGTAGGTAATGGCCATTTCGCTGTTACCGTAGATGCTACCGGTATGCAGTCGTTCCCCGAATATTATTCCAATGGAGTACCTCTTTGTTCCATGAGCGATTGGGGATGGCATAGTTTTCCGAATGTTGACAGTCTCCGTGAGGAAGAGTCTCAACGCAGTGTCCGATTTCCATTTCGTAGTCACGACGAGATATATGCAGTAGAGTATAAGAACGGAGGCAGGGGACAGGCAGCCACTTCATACTATCGTGCCAATCCACATCGTCTCAATCTGGGCACCATCGGAATTTCCATGTACGGAGCACAACTCTCAACTCTCAACTCTCAACTCTCAACTCTCAATTCTCAACTCTCAACTTTTACTGACATTCGTCAAGAACTGCAGCTATACGACGGACTTCTACATTCCCATTTTGTCACGGAAGAAAAGCCTGTCGATGTCCTGACTGCATGTATGCCCGACAGAGATGCTGTCATATATCAAATCAAATCGCCATTGCTCCGCGATGGTCATCTTGCGGTCAACCTGCGTTTCTCCTATCCTACGGGACGTCATTCCGATGATGCCAACGACTGGACAAAACCGGAATATCATTCGTCACGTGTGATAAGGAAAACTGATCATTCGGCACTTATCCAGCGTACACTCGATACTACGACCTATTACCTCTGTCTGCGTTGGGAGGGTAAGGCATCGCTCACGGAAGTGGCACCTCATCATTTCCAACTCTCTTCACAGTCTGAAAAAATCAGTTTTGAAGCATACTACTGTCAGGATTTGCCATCGGAAAGTACTGAGAGCGTATTTTCATTCAGTGATGCAGTTAAGCAGGTGCGACATTATTGGAACAAGAACTGGCAGAAGGGGGCTTTCGTGGATTTTTCACAATGTACCGACCCTCGGGCTTTCGAATTGGAACGACGTGTAGTCCTTTCACAGTACCTCACTCTTATCAACTGTGCCAATGATATTCCGCCACAGGAGACCGGACTTACATACAATTCATGGTTTGGACGCCCCCACCTTGAGATGACATGGTGGCATGCCATTCATTTTGCCCTTTGGCATCGTCCCGAAATTCTTGAACACCTGATGCAGTGGTACTCCGATGTGGCTTATCCGAAAGCAGAGGATATAGCTCGTCGCCAAGGTTATAGGGGAGTCCGATGGATGAAGATGACCGACCCGTGGGCAGGTGAAGCACCGTCAAATGTAGGTTCGTTTCTTATCTGGCAACAACCGCATGTCATCTACATGGCAGAACAACTTTATCGTGCCAATCCGACAACAGAGACTCTTACCCGGTATGCCCGACTAGTTGAAGCGACAGCTGAGTGGATGGCTGATTTTGTCTCTCGTGACAGCATCACAGGACAGTTCCAGCTTCGTGGAGTTACTGCAATGCAAGAATCCATGTCGAAAGATTTTTCTTATAACCATCCTTTCGAACTGGCTTACTGGCACTACGGACTTCAGACGGCACAGCAATGGCGACTGCGTCAAGGATTACAGCGCTGTACTGAATGGGACACAATTATAAGTAATCTCAGTCCGTTACCTCAGTCCGATGGAATTTATACAGCAGGTGAGCCAATCATTTCAATGGTAAATGATAAATGGTCAATCAAAAGTCGTAGCGATCACCCTGCAGTACTTGGAGCCTGTGGACTTCTGCCTTCCAATCTGGC
This sequence comes from uncultured Bacteroidales bacterium, assembly GCA_902774005.1. Lineage (GTDB taxonomy): Bacteria > Bacteroidota > Bacteroidia > Bacteroidales > Bacteroidaceae > Minthosoma. Next base: position 31,925 of record CACYGK010000030.1, read on the forward strand.
AGATGCTGTCTACACTCCTCAAGTAATGAAACATACCCTGCAGTGGGTACTCGACAATTGGAACTGGGACACTACATGGGGATGGGATTACGGTATGGTGGCTATGGCTGCAGCCCGACTCGGACGTCCCGAAACAGCTGTTGACATACTGCTTTCCGATTATATCAAAAACCGATATCTGCCCTCCGGACATAATTTCCAGACTGCCGACCGTCTGCGTCTCTACCTCCCTGGCAATGGAGCCTTGCTTACAGCCATAGCCATGATGTGTGCAGGGTGGGATGGGGCACCAGCAGTTGACAATCCCGGATTCCCTCAAGACGGCAAATGGCATGTCCGATGGGAAGGACTCACCCCAATGCAATAATTTCAACCTTAACAATAACGTTAACCTTAAATAGTAAACAGTAAATAGTAAATAGTAAATAGTAAATATGCTCCTTTCGAGTATAAATATGTTACTGCGTGACGAAGAATTTGATACGTTGGAATCGTTATGTTCATACTTCGACCGCGAAGTGTCTGAAGTTCTACAGATTCTCCTTGATGAAGGATATGAATATGATGAGAAGAACCGTCATTTCCGTCCAATTCTTAATTCCTAACTTATGAAAGCTATATGTGATTTTATATCCCGATGGATGGGAGTACTCGTACTCCTTGTGGCAGCCCTATCATTGCTTCAGCCTTCTTCCTTTCTTTGGGTAGATACAAAAAACATCAATCCCATGCTTGGACTCATTATGTTCGGTATGGGACTAACCCTCTCTCCTCAGGACTTTCATATCGTCCTCTCCCGTCCCAAGGATATCATTATCGGTTGTCTGGCCCAGTTTACTGTCATGCCGTTGCTTGCCATCGGACTCTCATTACTATTCTCCTTACCTAAGGAACTGGCACTTGGAGTTATTCTCGTCGGTTGTTGTCCGGGTGGTACTGCATCTAATGTCATCACTTATCTTGCAAAAGGCGACCTCGCACTCTCTGTTGGTATGACGGCTACATCCACGCTTCTCGCACCGCTGCTTACTCCTCTTCTCGTGTGGCTCTTGGCTGGTACGATGGTTAATGTCGATACTGTGGGTATGCTTCTCAGCATAGTCTATGTAGTTATAGCACCAATCATCGTCGGACTCCTCTGTCAGCGGTTCCTGCCACAGCTTACTCGTCGTGTAGTACCTTACTTGCCTGCTTTCTCTTCACTCATGATAGCAGTCGTTGTGGGTATAGTCGTTTCCCATAATGCCGACCGTCTCCTTGTCGGAGGAATGATTGTTATCATCGTAGTCATGCTTCATAATCTTCTCGGACTCTCCGTCGGATGGATTATCGGACGACTGCTCCGTCTCTCACACCCCAAACGTGTGGCCATCAGCATCGAAGTCGGCATGCAGAATTCCGGACTTGCATCCTCACTGGCAGTTACCCACTTTGCAGCCTTTCCTATGGCTGCTATACCCGGTGCCATTTTTAGCGTATGGCACAACATAAGCGGGGCACTCGCAGCTCGTTTCTTTAACCATTAAACCTTAACCCTTATGAAAAAGTTTTTTTTACTTTTTACTCTAAACCTTTCGTTCTTTGTATTGTGTAAAGCACAAACTCCCACCATTGCTCGTGCCGATGCTCAGACACTTCCGCTCGTTCAGAATATCAACGCCTACGAAGGTACATCTCTTGCGGGCGACTGGCACTACATAGTCGATGTGCAGGAAGAAGGTTACTACGACTACCGTATGAAACCCACACCATGGGGATTCTTTCTTAATGCCAAACCGCAACACCCCGAAGACCTCATAGAGTACGATTTCGATAAGTCACCGACAATGAAAATACCTGGCGACTGGAACACGCAGGACCCTCGTCTTTTCTTCTATGAAGGCACAGTATGGTTTAAAACCAGTTTCCTGGCTGTACCGATGACCGACTATCGTACACTCCTCTATTTTGGCGCTGTCAACTACGACTGCCGGGTATGGCTCAACGGTAAGGAAGTAGGACACCACGTAGGTGGATTCACACCTTTTAATTTTGATGTCAGCAACCTTCTACGTGAAGGTGAGAACACACTCATCGTAAAAGTTGACAACAAGCGTCATGCTTCTGCTGTGCCCACTCAGATATTCGACTGGTGGAACTATGGTGGCATCACACGCGACGTCCGTCTCGTCAAACTTACTCCTGTCTATCTTCAGGACTATAGTCTTTCGCTTACTCCGGGCAATACGAAAAGTCTTACTTTCAGTGCCAGTCTTAACAGTTTCGAACCAGATCATAACGTTACTCTCGAAATACCTGAACTGAAAGTAAAGAAGTCAGTCAAGACCGATGCCGAAGGCAAAGTGTCTTTTACTGTAAAAGCAAAACCACAGCTTTGGTCTCCCGAAAATCCCAAACTCTATCGGGTACAAATATCTCTCGACAATGCTACCTATGGCGACGAAATCGGATTCCGCACCATAGAGACTCGCGACAAACAGATACTGCTAAACGGCAAACCAATCTTCCTGAAAGGCATTTCTATTCATGATGAGAAACCCAACGGAGGTGGTCGTACCAACTCAGTAGAAGATGCACGTACACTCCTCACTTGGGCAAAGGAACTGGGATGTAACTTCGTACGTCTTGCCCACTATCCACATAATGAGAATATGGTTCGCGAAGCCGAACGTATGGGTATTCTGGTATGGTCTGAGATACCTTGCTACTGGACTATCGATTGGACTAATCCTGTGACCTATCGTGTTGCGCAGAACCAACTCACCGACATGATACTGCGCGACCATAATCGTGCTAACATCATCATCTGGTCCATAGCTAATGAGACACCGCATTCTCCTGAACGCGACCAGTTCCTGGGTATGCTTGCCAAGCATGCTCGCACACTCGACTCCTCACGACTCATCTCTATGGCAATGGAAGTGACAAGTGCATCCAACTACCTCAACCGACTCTCCGACAACATGAACCAATACGTCGATGTTGTCAGCTTCAATCAGTATGTAGGTTGGTATCGCGATGTCAACGATGCCTCCAAGATGCGCTGGGAAATACCATACAACAAACCGGTCATCATCAGCGAATTCGGAGGCGGAGCCAAATACGGCTATCACGGACCGAAGAACCAACGATGGACAGAAGAGTTCCAGGAAAACCTCTATATCGAGAACCTTGCTATGCTCGATAAGATAGAAGGACTCTCCGGCACAACCCCATGGATTCTGAAAGACTTCCGCTCTCCACGTCGAGTACTCCCAGGCATCCAGGACTACTACAACATGAAAGGACTCATGAGCGACAAAGGCGAAAAGAAACGTGCTTTCTACGTCCTTAAAAAATGGTACGAAAATAAATAACTATAAACGGTAAGCCGTAAGCTAAAAAAACTTTCTAAGGTTTTTCTTTGCCGTTTCTGGTTTCATAGCTTCATCCATGGAGAGGGTAGGAGGGTTGATGCATTCCACCCTGTCGAATCCGGCATCGAGCAATTGCTGCCTGTCATCCACCTTGCCCGCAATCAGCATTACAGGCACACCCATGCGCTTGGCATGTTGCAGAATTACCTGTGGCAGTTTTCCCATCAGAGTCTGACGGTCTGCCTTACCTTCTCCTGTGATGACCATAGAGGTTCCGTGCAGCATCTGGTCGAACCCTGCCGTTTCCAGTAGCAGTTCGGCTCCCGAACGGTATTCGGCATTCATATATTGCATAAAAGCATACCCCAGTCCTCCTGCAGCACCAGCTCCGGGTAGGTCTTGACGGTCGTAGCCCATTTGTTTTGCAGAAACCTCTGCAAATTCCCTTGCCTGTGCGTCGAGTTTTTCTACCATCTCAGGGGTTGCTCCTTTCTGTGGACCGAACACCTGGGCAGCACCCCTTTCGCCACAGAGCGGATTATTCACATCGGCGGCTATGGTAAATCGCACGTCATTATTAATTATGCATTCTTCATTATGAATTGCTTCAAGCATACCTTTGCCGCAGTCACTCGTACCACTGCCACCTAGTCCCACGATGATGTGTCGTGCACCCTTCTTCACGGCATCAGCCACCAGTTGTCCTGTTCCATAACTCGTTGCCACCATCGGATTGCGTTCCTCCTTGCTGAGCAGAGCCAATCCGCTGGCTTGAGCCATCTCAATCACCGCCGTATCTCCTTTCATCAGGTACTGCGCCATCGTATCGCGCATCAGGGGGTCTTTCACTTTTACCTCAGTGATATTTCCTCCCAAGACATTTCTGAAAGCCTCCAACCATCCCTCACCACCATCACTGACGGCAAGTTGCACCACCTCGGCATCGGGCATCCTGCTGCTTATTCCCTCAGCAACTGCCTTATTTGCCTCAGTCGATGTCAGACATCCCTTCAGCGAGTCTATAGCTACGATGATTTTCATAAAACTCTTTTTTTGAAAAAAACTCTTGCAAAAGTACGTAAATCCGAATATTTATTACTAATTTTGCCACCACATTTTAAAAATTATGGAGTTTATTATGAATAAGAAGATTGTTTTAGTAACCGGTGCAAACAAAGGCATCGGATTTGGAATTGCAAAACACCTCGGTCTTACTGGCTGGAAAGTAGTAATTGGTGCACGTGATGAACAACGTGCAGAGAAAGCCATCGGCGAACTGAAGTCTGCCGGTGTCGACGTACTTGGTTGGGTGAACATCGAACTGAAGGACCTGACCAACATCTCTCAGGCAGCTGTAGTGATTAAAGAGAAATATCCTGAACTCTCACTGCTCGTGAACAATGCCGGCATCCCTGGCGATATGAGTGTCGATAGCGAACATACCGAAATCAGTACGTTGCGCGAAACATTCGACGTCAACTTCATCGGCACCTTCGCACTCACCAAAGCACTTATTCCGCTGATTGCCAAGAACGGGGGACGAATAGCCAATGTCACCGTTCCTTCCGAAATCAGTCCCTACTGGCATCCTCTGGCATACGTAGCCAGCAAAGCAGCACAGAACGCCATGATGGGTGTGATGGCAATAGAATTCCAGCAGTCTGGCACACCGGTAGAGATATTCTCCGTACATCCCGGACCTACCACGACCGACCTCAATGGCAACATGTCCCTCCCCGGATTCCACGACATCGAGACTGTTGGTCAGAAGTTTGCCGAACTCATCAACGATGGTCAGAACCATCAGGGCGAGTTCATCGAATTATATCCAATAGTAAAGGAAGATTAAAGGCACTCTATATAGAAGCTAACTGGACGGAATCCGTCGTTGCAACTGATCATAGCACTCATCGGATTCTGCATCCATCCGTCGTAGAAATTACCCTCACCTCTTGTGAGAGACTCCACAAATGGTTTCATGGATTCCCATGCCGATGGACACATACCCTCGGGTTGCTGTCCGTCGATGGAAATCCATTGTTGTCCTATGCTCACATCACAAGTGTGCTCAATGGGGTTTTCATATTTCGCCATCAGGTCCGTATATACCGTTTGGCGAACAGCTGTGATTCGAACCTTGTTCATCATATTTCTCTTCCTTATTTATTAAGATACTTCTTGCCTTTGTATATTACGAAGCCTTTTGTGTTCTTGCTTACTCTTTGTCCGAGGGCGTTGTAGCAGTTGTCGTCAACATCATACATCGTTGCCGGAGTAGCCTGTCGGCGACCGTCTTCTCCTACCGTCTCAATGGCTGTCGTTCCTGTAAGCCTTTCAAGTCCTGCAAGGGCATCAATCTTGCCGGCACCAGCCTGAATGGCATTATGGGAAGGGATGAGCTCAGGATTGGTGACATACTCGTCCCTAAGACTTGTCTCCTGCATGAGACTGCGCACATCTGAATACGTCATATCGGGCTTTGCCTGCAGCCACAGGGCTATGATGCCTGCTGCATGAGGGGCAGCCATCGAAGTTCCTTCCTTTACACCATAGTAGTGGTTGCGACCAAAGAGGTTGACGCCGTCGGTGAGTTCGGCTGACATTTCAGGACGGAACTCGCCTTTTGCGTCAATATAGTCAGCGTCATAGTTGTTATACGCAGAGCATACTCCAGCACCCGGAGCAACGACATCGGGGTGGTTCATACCATTATCGTCTGTGCCCCATGAGGAGAAATGGACTATCTTGTCAAGCTGAGACTCGTCTCTATATTGCTGGATGTTGCCATTGATATCCATGTAGGATGTCGCAGAATAATAGACTCCTACTCCAATAGCCTCCTCGCAACAGATGTCCACACTGAAGGCACCGTTGTCCCCTCCGTCGGTGTAGCCCGGCAGTCCGTAGGAATGGTATCCTGAGGTGGATGAGATTCTGCCGTCTATTGCCCTGAAGGTTTTACCGGCCTGACCTTTGACGAAATACGCCAGCTTGAGGTTTGGCTCGTGGAACAAGCGTGTACTGTAACTGTCGTATCTTATGTAATACTTGTTATTAAGATAAAAAATCGTGCTTGTCTTGTCAATTTTTGACACCTTTGTATAATAGGTTGTGTATAAGGGCTTCTCGTCAAGGGTATATACCTGACCTGTTATGGTGTCAACCACCTTTAACTCGACATCGAATTCGCTTCCGTCGATGTTGTAGAAGAAGTTTTCGATGCTGGAATAGCTGTTGACTTCCATGCCATCGTAAGTGACTTTCTTATCCTCGCCCAACACGGTCTTGAGGTTGTAGCCGTCGCTGTCGGCCTCGGGCAGAGTGGTGTAGATGGCTGAATGATAACCGGCTGAGTTGCCATTGGCCAATACGATGATTCTGCCCTTCTTGTCTTCTTCCGTCTTATAATACTCTTTCAGGCATTGTACTATTTCAGAAGAGATACCGTCGTGAAAAAAACAAGAATAACCGAGGCTGAGGTTTACCACACAGGGCTGTCCCTGTTCTTTGGCAAAGTCGAACATCCTGGTTATGGCAGATATAACATATGTATCATACAGGTAGTATCCCAAACCGCACAACATCAGATCTGCCTCTGGAGCCATGCCTTGTTTGTCCAAACCTTCAACAATGCTTCCTCCGGCTATTCCCGCCACGTGGGTGCCATGTGAGCGGCTAACTTCGTCATTTGTCAGTTGTTCTATATCTTCCGGACTGGTATATTCGTCGTAATTATCAGTCTCCATTGAAAGCACCAAAGCCAGTTTGATACGCGTAGAACCGTCGGCATTGCGGAAGGCAGCATGGTTGTAGTCCATGCCTGAGTCGATGATGCCCACTAGTACTCCCTTGCCGGTATAGGCTTGTGGCAGGTTGTGCTGCTGTGCCTTCTCCCATGTAGCAACCTCCTCTACCTTACTCTTCTCACGGGCATTGTTGTTCATCAGCTGGTTCATCTGGTCAGCCCTGACGCTTTCTATCTCGTCAATGTTCCCGAGTGCCATCAGACTCTTTGCCGGTACGTTAAGGATGAGCATCCGGCCTATCTGCTTCCTAATCTCTATGCCGAGTTTCTGCAACCGTGCCGTGGGACACTCTGCACCTTCCTTCAGCATGACGATAGCACTAAAACTCCTTACCGTGCAGTCGCTATTGAAACTCACATTGATTTTCTGCTTCACGCCGGCAGTATCAATCTCCTGCTGACCTGCGGAAGAGCCAATGGTGCTCATCAGCTTATTGTTACTTGGCAACAAAGCTGTCAGTCTTGCATCTATCTTCTGTGCCTGAATGCTGATAGCAAACATCAAGGCTGCTGCAACGTTCAGAAATCTTTTCATATTATTGTATTTGTTATTATTTGCTGTTCTTCTCTAAATAATCAAACAAATCGATAGTTCCCGCCTCTTCCTCTATATTAAGGCTAGGCACTTTCTCCACCATTCTTGTCTCGCCGTTTCTCTTATCGACATAGAAATGCACAAAGGCACCCGTATAACTTCGGAATACCACTTGGTACGTAGAGTCCGTCTCGTCGCCCATCGTCAGATACATCATTTCAGGGTCATCCTTTGCTACGCTCCAGTCATACGTGTCATGACAATAGTTACTCACTCCTTCGTATGCCTCCTCTGCCGTAATCATGCCCTTCGACGTGTTTGAACCACATGCGCACAAAAGCAAAGCTATCAAAACTAAAAACTTCATATTGTATTCTTTCTGTTTGAATCCAACTGCAAACATACGGAGAATCCCTGTACTATGCAACACTAAGCACGAAAAATACTAGTAACTTGTCCTGTGACATCACTCAATATCTATTTTTTGTACAAATATACCACAATTAAAAATATTTGTGGTAACTTTGTACCGATTTTCATAAATTGAAGATGAAAGAACGAAATACATATCTATCGTCAGCCAGTATAAAGGAGCAAGGCAGGACAGCATATTACAAGATGCTGGAGAGTGTTCGTCAGGGAGAACTTATTCAGGTGCGTCGTGGCGTATATGCCAATATCGACCAGCTCAGCGGGAACATGATTGACATCAATGCCATTGTTCCTGATGGTATTCTGTGCCTATGGTCTGCATGGAGCATCCATCAACTTACAACATCCATGCCGCAGGCTTTTCATGTTGCTATCAAAAGAGACAGAAAAGTAACTGCACCATCCTTTCCCAAAGTGGAATTGCATCATTACACAGAGTCAATACTCAATATCGGTGTAACTTGCATGGAAATAGATGGATTTGACATCAAACTATACGATGTTGAACGATGTGTATGCGATGCGGTGAAGTTCCGCAATAAAGTTGGTATAGATATTTGTTCTGAAATAATCAACAATTATTTAGAACGTCCGGACAGAAATCTGAGCAAGTTGATGGATTATGCGCGATTGCTTCGTGTAGGTACTATTCTTGAAAAATATCTACAGGTAAAACTATGAGCAACGAAACATCAAAGAATTACGGGAAGTCTATTCAGAGCAAACTTCTGAATATTTCCAAGGAAGAGAATGTCTTTCACCAGACAATTCTCACACGCTTTTTTCAGGAACGTTTGCTGTATAGGATGTCGCAGACAAAATACCGTAGCAACTTCTATCTGAAAGGAGGTGCGCTCATGTACGTATACGAGCGGTTTGCCGCTCGTCCGACGTTGGATATAGATTTTCTAGGCTACGACATCAGTAATGAGGGAGAATCTATCGTTGCAGCTTTTAAAGAGATATGCTCCGTACCATGCGAGGAGGACGGTATTTCTTTTGACACAGAACATATTACATCACAGAACATAACTGAGTTCAAGGATTATCATGGTGTGCGTCTTAGCATTCCTGTGAGAATGGACAGCATTTCTCAGGTATTGACAATGGATATCGGTTTCGGTGATATTGTCACCCCTGAGCCGGTAGCCCTCGATTATCCAACACTGCTTAACCATCTGCCAGCTGTAAACATTTTGGCATACTCGCTCGAAACGGTTATCGCAGAGAAGTTCCATGCGATAATTGATCTTGCCGACCAGAGTAGCCGTATGAAGGACTATTACGACCTGTATCATTTGCTGTCAAAAGGGAAATACAATAGTGACATTCTTCAGGAAGCAATTGAACGTACCTTTAAAAACAGACATACTTCATACGATGCAAACACCATGTTTTTTCGCAAGGACTTCGCTGATAATCAACAGATGCAAGTCAGATGGCAAGCTTTCTTACGCAAGATTACAAGGAGCGAGGAACTATCATTCTCTGATGTTGTAACATACATACAAAATGTATTGAGCCCATATTGGAAGAATCTGGCACATGAATAACTATCATACATATAGCTTCCCTGACAGCAAATGCCTTGTTATCTGCGGAGACATTCACGGTGACTTTAATCTGTTGGTGAATAAAATTTGCGCGCAATACCAGTTAAGGGACACTGTTGTTATCGTTGCAGGTGATTGTGGCTTCGGCTTTGAGAGGAAAGGAGCCTATGACAACATGGTTCGCAGAAACTGCAAACGAATGAATAATGCAAACAATTGGATTCTATTCATTCGGGGCAATCATGACAATCCTGCATACTTTGATGGACGAACATTTGTTCATAAACGTTTCATGGCGATTCCAGACTACTCTATCGTTAAAGCTAATGGTCATACAGTCCTATGTGTCGGTGGAGCCATTTCTGTTGATAGAAGCTACAGGATTGAAGCATGGGAACAGAATCAGAAAAAATTACGTAAATTTGGTCACGACAACGACAATACAGATTTGCTTACTCCCAACTACTATTGGAGCAATGAAGCACCGACGTTCGACAAAGATACCCTTACAAAAGTTCTTATTGATAACGCTATAGATACAGTTGTCACTCATACCGCTCCATCCTTTTGTGAACTCCAAAGCAAGTCTGGTCTGAAGTCGTGGGCAGAAAGAGACTCAATCCTTCTTTATGATGTTCAACAGGAACGTACCTCGATGGATGCATTATACAACGCTCTAAAAGGTCAGCTCATTACCCATTGGTGCTACGGACACTTTCATCAAAGCTGGCATTCCACAATAGAGGGAGTCTTGTTCAAAATGCTCGACATTATGGAACTGTATGAGATTAGATGGTAGAGTCATCTAATTAAGTTTTTCTATTGCCTTGCGACACTTCTGTTTGTCCTTCTCTGTCAGTTCCGGATGCATCACTGTGCCGCCGCGTTCGATGGTGCTTACGATTTTGAAACCTGCATAGCGGGCGATTTCACGCATTGCACGGATGGCACCACGCGATTGATTGAACATGATGTTCCAAGGCCAAGGCGTGGTACAGGTGCTGATGAGAATACATTTCTTTCCTTTCATCAGCGGCTCAGGAAAGCGTGGCGTGTCACGCATCATGCCATAGACCTGGCGGTCGAACATCAGCTTCATCTGTCCTGGGATATTGCCCCAGTAACAGGGCGCACCCATAATGATGGCATCAGCCTGCTGCATCATCTTCAGTACCCGCTGCGAATCGTCCTCAGCGAGTACGCATTCCTTCTTTGTGCGGCATACCATACAACCTGTGCAGGGTTTTATGGTCAGATCGTTAGTGTAGACCACATCCACCTTGTCGCCTCGTTTCTCAGCCTCCTCGCGCATGATGCCAAGCATCTGCGAAATCAGTCCTTTCTTCCGAGGACTTCCGTTTATGATAAGTATGTTCATATTGTATTTATTATCTTTTGCAGTTCTTCCATGAATCGGGCGGCGTGTCCGCCATCCATCTGGGCGTGGTGGAACTGGAAAGAGATGGGTAGGGTAGTCTTCAGCCAGCCTTTGCGATAGCGCCCCCAAGCCAGGAATGGATTATTGAATATTCCACTGTATTGGTTGATAACCGAGTCGAGTTCCGTGCCAGTCATTGCAGAAGTGCCGACTATCATAGCGTCATCGTCTAAAATGTCCTGACAGGTCTGTCTGATGGTTTCTGTCAGATGCAGGTAGTTGGCATTAAACTCCTCCAAATCATCGCTGACAGCAACATCGCAGAAACTGAGTCCGCCCTTTGCATTTTCAACTATCACGTTGATGGCCATACGGTCATACTTGTACAGTTTTCCATCCTTGGGCAGCATGTAAAACTCCTCTATCCCTGATGCAGCCTTGCCGATGCACCAGCAGAGCAGCATGTTGAATTTCATACTGCGTCGGCGACTCACCTTGCAAAGCCTCGTCACATCGAAGGTCTTTGTGAACGTCAGCATCGGCATTGGTGACTTCATCCACAGCTCAAATGCAATAGCTCTATTTGCGTCCTTTGGATTGATTTCCTGTTTCATTTTTTCCATTTTTTTAGCATCGGGAAGAAGCCGCGCATCGCTCTGCTTGCTTTTTTCATATTCCTATCAATATAATCATTGATACTTCCAGAAATCATACTTCTTGCGCAGTTCTTCCTGTTTCTCCGGTGGCAGCGACTTGAAATAGCCTCGCCAGCTAGGACAGAAATTGATTTGCCAGCGCCAGAAGCGTCCTATTAACGACTTCGGATTCTTGTCATACGCAGCACGTAGCTTGCAGTTTTCACATGGGTACTTCATAATCGTATTGATTTTAGTGTTTTCTTCTATTTCTTCATTGCCCATGTATTGGCAAGTATCACGACGATAAGAGTCAATACAACGACAATGCCTGTAATGGTCAATCCTGAATTGACGTTGTTGTTTAGAATGAAACATAAAGGAGCCATAACAATTAACAGACCGCCTGTCAATAGCCTCAGTCTCTTAATGTTTACCTTCTCCCTTTCTTCCTTTGATGCTGTGTTATACCCGGCAATAAGCTTATCGCCTTTCCCTGTGAGTACGACAACACCCGATACAAATAAAAGCAACGCTATAATAATCTGTATAACCATATTGGTTTTAGTGTTTTAATTCCATAATCTTAGTAGGACAGGCAAGAGTACATTTGCCACACTTCAGACAGTCGGGATGCAGATAACCTACAGCCTCACCACGCGAGTCGTAAGGTGTGAGTTGCATCGGACATACGCGGGCACACTGCTTGCACTTCATCTGACAGGCACTCGATACGTGGATGTTCGTGAAAGCCTGGGGTAGGGGAGCCTTCTTTGGTGCCACCCAGTTGGAGATGGTTCCCATAGGGCAGAACGAGCACCAGGTACGTGGTGCATAGATGAACGACAGCACAACACCTACGACGGTAGTCATGACGATAATCGTCCAGAACACCTTACCGATACCAGCCCACATGGGCAGTCCGCCCTCGCTCCAAGGTACAAGACTCAGTTGGAAACCGAACATGCCGAAGATGAAGAATACCATGAACAGGCGGAAACCGAAGGTACGAACAAACTTCGGAATCGGACGATGGGGTGAGTACTTCGACAGCAGACGGTCGTACATGTTTCCGCGAGGACACACATGTCCACACCACCAGCGCCCTTTGAATATACTAGTCACCACCGGACCAATCATGCAGATGATAGCCACGAGTCCTATCACAGGAAAGAACCATCCGAGGATTATATACGCAATGATGATCCAATAGAGAGGCTTGCCCGGAGTCTCGAAGTGACGGTGGAAACGCTTTGTTGTATTCTTCTTGTCAAATATCATAATTCAACCTCCTTAGGTTTAAGTTAAACTGCGGCAAATATACGAAAAAATCCCAAAGCGATAACGGTTCGCCTTGGGATTTAAAGATTATTTGAAAAAAAACAGCGTTAGCCCTTCACTCCGATAGTCGTGGCATACGTAGGTTTCTTACGGTGGATTCCTCAGGTCGTGCACATTGACTGAAAAATGATTTAAGTAATCCCATAACACTTTACGATTAATTGACCTATTTATAGGGCGCAAAGGTATGGCAAAAAGAAAAAGTGCGCAATACCTAAAACTGAGTGTTTTAGCATTGCTACATCTCTTCCGAGGTTGAAAACTTCGTGAAACTAAAGAACTTTGAAACTAAAGAACTTTTGCAACCTGTTGCTGATATTCGCACTAGAAAAAAATTAAAATACTAAAAAGCCGCTAGAAAAATAATATCAATTATTGTATAAGTCGCTGGAAAAATTGTACTTTTGCACCCAGAAACAAAACAAAATAGCTTATGTCTACAGTTCAATTAAGTGCTTTGAATGCCGAGATACTTCGGAATCTTGGTGTTGTTGCAACAAATGAAGGTGCATTGCAACGCGTTGCAAAATACGTGCGTCGTGTTGCGCGTGAACTGACCACAGACCCCACAGCGATGACGAAAGAGGAGTTCTTTGCCCGTATAGATAAGGCAAAAGCCGGTCCTACATACAGCATGCTTCCAGATGAAGACTTGACCGCATACCTAAAACGTCAGGGTCCCCTTCATCGAAGCGATGATTTTTCAACGCCAACCTTAGCGAAAACTTCGTGAAACTTTGCAACTAAGGGACTAAGAAACTAAAGAACCGGCTACGCAGGTATGTCAGTTGTAAGCTGCAAAACTCTTACATCTGCCATCTTACATCATTCCCATCCACTATATGCTCCATCATGATCATCATTGGGGTCATAGTCAGAATAATCGAAGTTCTTATTATGTTTTTGTGCCTGAGAAAATTCATTGTATCTATCTTCGTCAAGTCTATCTCTCTCCTGTACTCTTCCATATCTGTCGCGCGCATAACCATACTTGGGTTGTCTTGAAGCTCCATATATAGACCTTCCCTGCACATAATCACTATCTTCAGTTGTTTTCTTCAAAGAACTGAAAGTTGCAATATCTGCAAGACTCTGTCCATAGCGCTGAGATGCATAATACCCAGAATTTGATGACTTATGTTTGTCTTTTCTATTATTCTGTCTCTTTTTCTTCTTATCTTTTTTAAGGTTTTGTTTTATAGGATGTTCACTGGGTACAGAAACAAAATCACCATATGTTTGTGACTCTTCTTCTATTTGATATAATCCATTTTCTTCACAATAAACCTTATACTTTGCGAATTCTTCGATAAAATATAATTTGCATTCAATGTTTAATCTATGGAGGATGGTTTTATACTCAGAATTTGTTATAATTCTATTTTGTCTTTTTCTTTTGGAAATAAACTTATCAATTCCTTTTTTCACAAGACCAACTTTTATATTTCTATCATACAAAGTCCCAGAATGAGCATTCTCCCCTAAAACAAAAACATTATTTGTACTTTCTTGTTTTATGGTTTTAGCAGATAATCTATTTAATCTATTTACACACTCTAACGCATCGTCTAAAACTTCTTTTTTTGTCTTTACCTTTTTTTTCTTTTTTGAATTGCGACGCGGAGCAAGAAAATGGTCTGTAACATATAATTCATGAGACGTCTTTTTGGGATTTTCTAACTTAGAATAATCCCTTAAAACAATATTCCCATTTGAATCATATTTGGCACCTACGACAGATATTGTACCATCAGGATTAATAACATATGCCATAGAAAAAGGAAATAAATTAGTTATTCGCTATTATATCGTTTAGCGCGTTCATTCCGTCCTCAATATATGAGAGAGCATCATCTAAGTCATCCGCGTTCTGCTCTGTTTGCTCACCTCTTTCGGAATACTGTAGGTTTTCAGGCATACAATCAAAAGCATCCCTTTCTTCATCCCTAACTTTATCTAATTCTGAATATGCTGCAGATATTTTTTCAACAGCATCTCTAAGTCTTTGTAGTCGATTCTTATTCATAGTATTTTTGTATAAGGGTTAACTCTTTGGATATTACAAAGGTATGAACTATTTCTAAAACTGCAATACTTCTTACATTATTTACTTGTTATGTCGCATGTTTTAGTGTATCATTTGTCCTGTCCCCGATATATCTGAAACTAAAGAACCGACTCCGCACAGATGCGAAGCTGGTCTTTTTCATGTTTAACGAGTTAAGGAACCTGTTTCTAGTTTAATCATATTTGATAGTATTATGATTGTTCAACGATTTTGATTTCTTCTTCAGTCAATCCGTAGAGCTGATAGACGAGATGATCTATTTCACTTTCCAAAATAGATGTATCAGCGTTATCTGTTGTTTGCTTAGATTCATTTATCTCATCAACCAACTTTATAATATCCTCTTGTTGTTCTTTCGTAGCATTGGGAATGGGGATTTTCTTTACTGTACCTATATTAATAGATATGTTTGATGAGTTTTTCTTTAACCATGAGTCCACATAGCTAGAATTCAGTACTGCTAAGATATACCTGAGTTTAACTTTTTCATTAGGCTTAATAACTACTACTGAACTGTGAACATAATACTGATTTGTATCCAATGCTGCGATTATCTTTTTTGAGATACGCTGCATCACAATTTTCTCTGGCAGCTCAAAATCCTCAGGTTTTTTAGGACTACATTGTCTTCCTCCTCCTTTAAGTGTTGATTTGGGTTTTGCATCACTATCTTTACCCATTTCTATTGGATCATACCAAATATACTCACCAGCATATTTAATCTCGTAGCGAGAAATATTTGTCCCACGAATACAGGGTTTATCAATGTCTGTTAACTTCTCATATCTACAATACTTCTTGTCGTTACCACTTACAATACCCACAATCATTTTACATAAGTCTCCCAAGGGGGTGGACTGGGTGTCTTTAGTTTCCTCTAGATTGATATTCAAATCAGAATCTGCTTTTATTGATTCCTTTGTCCTTGCAGAAACATATTTATTATCATAGACATCAATAAATGAAATGTCGGAATCTCTATTAGTATTTTCGACAAAAAGCAATGCTGTTTCAACTGTAGCATTATCAAACACCTTCTCCGGCAATATACCAATTTGAGTTATATTATATTTTTTGATTAAGAGTTCCCTTAGTTTCTTAAATGAATAGAGACTATACCATGTTTTAGGGACAATATAAGAGAGAATGCCTTTTCTACGGAGCAAATGGCATCCCTTTTCAATAAAGAAAGCATATATATCTGTCTTCTGTTGGGCTACATAATAGTTTTTCCACAGTATTACTTTCTCCCTATCATCCATTCTGTGAGGTCTGATATACGGAGGATTTGCTATCACAATATCAAAACCGCCTTGAGCAAAAACATCATAAAACCAAGTGTGCCAAAGCATGAATTGGTCGTTGCCAGATAGATCTAGATTTCCAAAATCCACATTGAGTCCTTGTTCTCGGAGTTGTTGCTTTACATTATTTATAATGTCATGCTTTAGTATTGCCTTACGCTTGTGGTCTGGACAGTTATAATATTCATCGAGTTTCTTGCGAAGGTCAAGGCGGAGCACATCAAGCATATCATCAAACATAGTAGTTTGGTAAATTCCATGCTTATCTTTTTTTAACTCAGTTATATTAGACAAATCAACACCATTATATTGCTCTAACAAAGAGTTGCCTTGCATAATCTTGAAGTCAAGGTTAGGCAGAGCCTGAGGAGTTTCTTCATCAACAATAAGCGAAAGCCAGAAACGAAGTCTCGCTATATCAACAGCACCACGTTCTATATCTACACCATAGATATTCTGCTGGATGATGTGCTTCTTGATTTCTGCTGCCTTGCTCTGCTCTATACCTTCAAGGGCTGTACGGCAAAGGAACAATTCTTTAAGCAAGCCCATAGGGAATGCTCCCGAACCAATAGCAGGGTCGCATATTTTGACATCCTTAAGCATTTGAGGAATATCAGCTGGCAAATGCTCAACAAATTTATGTGTGGTTACAAATTGACGGATGGCTTCTTTCTGTTCCTCTTTTTCAATACCTGTTTGCAAATATGCTATAAGGCTTTCACGACACATATATGTAACAATCTCCTTTGGAGTATAGAAAGCACCTTTGTCCTTATTGTCTTCAAGAAGGTTCTCGAATATACGACCAAGCATCTCCGGGTCAACACCTACTTCTGCATCATCCGGGTCGTTCTCGTCAATTGTAAAGTTATAGCTGCTGAAGAAATCAAGCATATCTTTCATATACTTGGCTGGCAGAGGGAAGTTGGTTTCGTCTGCAGCCTCTCTTTCAAACAATCCTCCATTCAAATAAGGCACACGGATGTTTTTCCCAACTGCAGAAGACACAAGATTATTGGTACGTTCGGTGTTTAAATCATTAAACAACACTTCCAATACATCGTCTATAAAGTGATCCTTGTCTTTGCATTGTTCAAAGAGGTTCTGAATGAATTCCGCATCTCCTTTACCCCAAGGTTCGTTAGCTGGCACGCCCAACCATCCTTTCTTCTGTAGGAACTGAAGGAATACAAGTCGTCCCATCAGTTTCTTCACATAGTCGCGTATAGCCTTCTCAGGATTCTGGAAACGGGCAAACTCCTGCATAATCTCTTTGCACGGACTACCTTCTTGTCTTTCTTCCCATTTATTGGCAACCTTCACCATTTTCTTACCAGTAGCATAGAAAATTATGTTGGCATACTGACGTTTGTAGTCATCGAAGAACATATCGCTGACAGCATCCACAGAGAATGCTTTTGTAAGGTCTTTCAGCGACAGGGCACTATCGCGAAGTTTTTCAAATTGCTGAATGGCTGTACGGCTTCGATGACCTTCACCCAACAGATAGGTAAAACGCCTGGTATCAGTCGATTCCTTTTTATAACTGCCATCTTCTGCAAACGACCAAGATTCGCTGACATATGAGAATCTAAGTACACTTTCATTCTTCCTATAGCAGAACATAACAGCTCCGGCAAAAGCATTTCGCCAACTACTCAGCAACATGTCACGTATGCCTCGGCGATTACGCTCTATATCTACGTTGTCTGCAAGTTCCACTTCGTAGATGGCTATCTTATATCCATCTGACAATTCTATTACTCCAAGTTGAAGTGTCTGCTTGGCAAACTGACTGTTAGTATATACTGGTTGGGCTGGTTGCCAGAAGGATGCTTTGCTGCGGAATATGTCGTGCAGCAGTTCCATCCATTTCTGACGATTATATCTTGATTCAATAGTGTTCTTGTAGTCCATGGTTCTATTTATTTATTGAATGACTCCGAAAGAATAATGACTGCGTCGTTTTCCTCTTCTGCTTTCTGAACTTCACGATAATAGGCATTGTATTTGTTTGCCATATCTATTATCTGAGGAAGGGCATCATGTATAGTCATGCGGACTTTACCATTGGTGCGTTGCAGGTCTTTTTGAATACGTTGCAGACGCTTGGCTATGTAGGTTATGGTTCCTCTCTCTGCAAGTGCTTTCAATTGAAGAACCTTCACTCGTGTTTCTGAATCTTCAATGAAGCCAAGTACATTGTTCAACAGATTGGATGCTATTGCCACCTGTGCACCAAGATTGCTGCGTTGTTGCTGGTTCTTCTCCTGTTCATGTATCTCTTGTGTCCTTGTATTCCTGAATGCCTTCAACGCCTTTTCCACATGTTCGTGATGTTGTGGTATACGCTCTGTCTGTTGTTCTTCAGGCATAGCCTTGTAATAGGTGAGAGCATCAAGTACAGACAGCTCTTTGGTTTCCTTGTCATTTACAAGATAGAACAACTTACGGAAGTTGGTCTTAAGGAACACAAGAGTATCGTCTGATAAGGTCACGTCACCAACTTCACGTGGTGTTCGTCCTGTACGACTACGAAGTGGTAAACGTTCTATGCGTTTGTATTCACGACGATTATTCAAGTACAAGTCTCTTAGTTCTTCGTAGAACGGGAGTTCAAGATTTCTGTCTGACTTCTCTTGCTTGATTCCTTCCTCAAACAGTTTGTCGAGGTCGCGGTCTATGATTTCATCCGTAGAATATATCTGATTGTCCTCTCCAAACGTAGTGTGGAATGTCTGAATCTTACTGAGTGCAATCTGGTTGAGGTTAATCTGTTCGTTACCTTCACGCGACGGATAGAACACATAATTGTATATGATTCCTGATGTGGAACCGATACGATTCACACGTCCAATGCGTTGCATCAGTCGTGTACTGTTCCAAGGTGTATCGTAATTGATAATGATGTTAGAGCGATGCAGGTTCACACCTTCTGCCAGTACGTCTGTAGTAAGGATAATGTTGTAGTCGTTTTTCTTCTCTTTCCAGTTGGCATCGAAGTTCTCACGAATGGTCTTAAACTGCTGACCACGGTTCTGTGAAGAGATGACCAAAACATCTTTCCTGTTGATACGACGTTGCAGGTATTCTACTGTATCAACTGATTCTGAGAATACAACCAACTTTCCTTCGGGATTTCTCTTTACATCAAAGAGTTCCTTATTAAGAAGTTCCTCAAACCTTGCGAACTTGGAATCATCATTATCACTTATACACTCCCATTCAAGCCACATATCATCAAGCAGTTGCTGGTCTTTGCGCAACATGTCTATATATTCAGGCTTGAAATGCTCGCGATTGAACACCGCATTTTTCGGATTAGTTTCAGCCTTCTCGTTCAGTTTCTCTTCTATCTCTTCATCTGTATATCCTTGTGCGTAAAGAAGGTTGATATCCATATCGGGAGCAATGAATATCTTGTCGTTCTCCCACATGGTCAGCATATTCTGGTTTGCCTGACGGAATGCATCCAACGATTTTCTGAATGCATAGAAACTGCTTTCCAGTCGTTTTACAAGTCCGTTCTTTCTGATTCCTGCCAAACTGCGGCTTATGACTTCTGCATTATCATATAGTCCAGGGGCTGCATCAGGTTTCAAGTATGCGATGGCTTGGTAGCGGGCATAAGTCAACTCCCTGTCAAGTATCTGCATAGCCCGTTCGAAAAGGTTGGCAAGATGGTTGTTCAGTTCGTATTCCTTCTTGATTGGGCGTTTAACCTTTGGGAATCCGTTTACATCTTTATTATATCGGGGAATGCTTTCAATATCTGTTCGTGTACGACGTACTGTCAATGGTTTGATTACTCTGTCCCTTACACGTTCTGCCAATTGCTTGAAATTCCTGATGTTAAAGTTGGGTTCTCGTCTCAGACGCTTAAACTCAGCTATCAGAGGAGAAAAGAATGATGTCAGATTCGGCACACCATCAATCGTACAATGACGTGGGTCTTGAAACAAGAGAATCTCATTGTAGAGGTCGGCTGGTGTATTGTTCATAGGCGTTGCCGATATGAGCATCACTTTCTTCTTGTAGCCAGGAATATAACCTGTTTCCATTCGTGGCATCTTACATATTTCCTGCAACTGCTCAAAAGCCTGAGTTGTATGACTACGGAACTTATGTGCTTCATCGACAAGTATCAGGTCATATTCATCAGCATTCCAATATTCAAGGTTGTCTTCATCAAGAACTTTGCTCAAACTTCCGTTGCTTATAAAGCGGGCATACTGGTCTATGCCAAAGTCCTTAAAGGTAGCCCTCCAGTTGTGTTCTACTGCCGGTGGAAATACTACGAGTATCTTGGTGTGTTCCCATCCGTTTTCAATCAGGAATTTCTTAGCAATCATCGTAGCAATAACGGTTTTGCCAAGACCTACTACATCGGCAAGAAAAAAACCATCATAACGTATAAGTTTCTGATATCCTTCAATAACAGCATCCGTCTGATAGTCGAATTTCATGTAGCCTTTAGGCATCGCAAACGGATTTGTATTGTCAATAGCCAGAACACGGTCTGAGAAATACTCCATAAGCATTTTGATGTAGAGTTCGTAAGGAGTGACATCTCCCTTCAGATATGTACTACCCATAGTTGTCTCTACATCAATAGACGTGATTGGCACACCTTCCGCTTCGTTCCAAAGGATTTCAAACTCATCTTTAGCAAACTTCACTTCAGGGTATTGAGTCAGCATCACGTTGAACTCATATTGCTTTTCAGCTGAGATGCCAAGTCCGTTACCACTCAGATTACTGCTACCGGTTATAGCTGCTCCAAGCATATACTGGTCGTAGTTGTCGGGATAGAGAATGTATATCTTTGCATGAATCCTTCTTGAAGGATGGGCTCTCAGTTCCAACTTGTCATCTTTCATGTCCTGCACCATCTGTAACATTCCATCCTCTACCTCTTTCGTATAGTTTGAATTCTCTATATCCTGCTTTATCAACTGCATGCATTCTTCCTTAACTTCATCCTCTGCACCAATAAACAGTTGTCCATGCTGCTCGGCACGGGCAATATATTTGTCCACATCTATTCCGATGAGGACACGCACTTTATTGATGTTATTAAGGAACGGACGTAAGGCAAAATAACCGGATGCACGAAGGAATCCCACTACGGCATCGAGATGCTTCACTTGAGGATTCTTGGTCAGGAATCCCTCAAATTGCTTCATTAGTGTGTTCCCGTCTCTGTTGGTAAAGAATAGAGAATTAGAAATAAGGTTGTCAGACATGGTTGATTGTTAGTTAATTATCTTTGCACCTAACTATCAATCACGCCAAGACGCAAAAAAAGGCGTGATGCACCTTATTGCGTATAGCTATGGGGCAGCGTAGGAAGGAAACCCCATCCATCTAATAAGTATGCAACACACCTAAGTGTGTATGCATCGCTATAATTAGATGGTAGAGATGTCCTGTCCAGACACCTATCCAGATATTATTTCTGTGCGTTTTATTTCCAAACAGTTTCCTACGCTTTTGGCTATACGCGAAATAATAGCTGATGCTTTCATTAGTCCGGATTTCTCCCCGAACCGATGGCAAAGATACAAACTATATTTCATTCATGAAATAGAATAACATAAAATCTTAGTTTTTTATATCAAACAAAAAAGTGCTCACATTGAAGTGCGCACTTTCTAAATGGGTATCTATGTATTCCCAAAATTTCATTTCAATAGATTTCTGCTACTATTATCTTCCAGCACTCGCATCTGCTGGATAGCTATCTGATTAAGTTTTATTAGACGTTCCCTTTGAGATATGCCCTCGTTGATAAGAACGGCATTGATGTTTTCCATGTTGGACAAACAGATGAGTTCGTTGATGGTGGCATAATCACGGATATTGCCTTTGAGTTCCGGATTGGCTTCGCGCCATTCACGAGCTGTCATGCCACCATAGCGTCCTTTCTTTACAATAATACCTATGGCATTGGTCTTTTCAACCCACTCAGTTACACTCATTACGAAGTTGGGTAGTCCTGCTTGCATTCTAAAGTGGTCAAATTCGACCACTTTGAAACGAGGATTATGAATCATTTCCCATGTACCAAGGAACTCAATAGTGTATCTAGTGCGTATCCAGTTCTTAATAATATCAGCAGCACGGCTTTCACTTTGCTTACCATTTGCCATGTCTGTCAAAGAAATATAGTCCTTGTCATTAATCGACAAGACAGTAATTTCTGTGTTCTGAACATTTATCTTTGCCATAACTTTTTATGATATATTTCTATCCGCAAAGATACGGTTAAGCGAGAGAAGAACAAAAGAAAAAAAGCTTTTTCTCATTTTTGCTCTTCCGAACGATAGTATGTTCTTTCTCCACTTTGTTGCGAAAGCGCAAGCGATGGAGGCGAGTATGTTCTTTCTCCACTTTGTTGCGAAAGCGCAAGCGATGGAGGCGTAGCCAACATATGGATTTTCCGTTTTACTGCAAAATTACAAGGGTTTTTTTTGAAAAATGACAAAAAAAGTGCTCACATTGAAGTGCGCACTTTCAAAATGAGTATATAATGTAGGATGTAGGATGTATTATGTAACAGATCTTTTACCTGGATGCTTGATGCTGATTCTGTTTACTGAATCGATATTAAAGTTGACATTGTTCACGACAGCATCTATAAAGTGGAAGTTTCCCTCCATGTCAACAATAACATTTGAAGTTTTAACGTCCGATATCTCATATTGTCCATTGAACCAAATATCATCCATATCAACTGTGTAGCCGTGAGATTCTAGAAATTCATCTATTTCGGCATTGGTTGCATACCTGAGGGGTTCAATGAATGGCTGACGTAAGACTACACAAGGTTCGAGGCTGCTATTGAATGTAAAGCCCAGAATAGTATAACCATCCTCTGGGAAAAGCATGTTATGGGAAATCAGACGATGCAAGAAGCCGTCAAGAGTGGTCGCCGAATCAGATAAGAGAGCAAAATT
>CACYGK010000031.1 GCA_902774005.1 uncultured Bacteroidales bacterium
CTTTCTTTACTTTAAGGTTAATTATCTCTGCAGTCTCTTTTCGCCCTTCTGGTTGATTACATATCCCTTGAAGTCCTTACCAACTGGGATACCAGCCATGTTGAAGAGAACTTCTGGTTCTTCTGTCTCAACTACCTCAGGAGCAGTAACTTCTGTTGGTTGACCAGGAACAACTGCGCGGAGAGATTTAGAACTAACAGCGGTTGAAACCTTAAGGAATGCCTTACCTGGAGCAACGCTTCCAGAAGTAACCTTTGTAAATTGTGCTTGACCTCCATTCAGTGCAAGACCGTAAATATAATAACCTTCTCCTACATATGCATCGTGAGCAGTTGCAGCAGATACGGAACCTGTCAGATCACCCTTTTCTGTAGAAGAACTTGCAATTACAGGAATGCTATATGTACCAACTGCACCCTTCAGAACAACACCAGTTTCTGCAGGAACATTATTAACAGCTGTCAGAGTAACTGTTTCGCCATCCAAATCAGCTGTGTATGCAGTCAGACCAGCTGGTGTGGCATGTTCGAAGTCCAGAGCAAATGGAGTATAGAGCGTTGCGAAACCTGCTGCTGTGATGGTTGCTGTAACTGTTGCAGGAGCAGAAATAAGTTCGATATCAGAGAATACCAGCTGATTTTGACTATATGTGTTCTCTCTATAGAATGAGAAGATGTAATCTCCATCAGAAGGAATAACAACGTAGCCATTGTATGCGCTCCAAGACTCGGCATTAACGTGTGCTTGATTATCCTTAGCGGTCACGCTTGAAGGATTAACAGTTGCTTCAACAGAGTTGTCATCTGCGCGATAAACCTTGATGTCACGAGTCGCTACTTCGTTCCAACCGCCATAGATGAAGTTCAGTGAATAGATTCCAGCTTTCAACGGGAGGGTATAACCAGCCTCATTACCGTATACACCAGTGAATTTCAAGAAGGCTGCCTGTTTGCTAGATGTTGCGTTGAGACCAGCATTTGCTTCGTAGTTCCACATCAAGCGAACATTTGTTGCATTATCTTTGTCTCCAACGCCATGCCAACCAATAGGCATTACATTACCCTCATGGCTATATGTACTTGCGAATGCTCCATCAAAGAAGGCATTTACCTCTGTAGCATTTGCTGTCCAAGTAGCGCCAGTCAGAGCAGATGTAGCATCCTGTACAGTTGCCTTTGCGTTGGGAACAGTCTGGTCGATAGCCTTGGCTGTGGCAAGTGCTGCAGCGCCATCCACGTTATTATAAGGAGCATATTCGCCAGTCTCGAATCCAAGCGTATGTGCTGCGATAGCTTCATTTAGAGCTGCGTAGTCTGCTGCATCGGCAACAGCTCCGACATAGGTCAGGCGGAAATTGTCGGCCTTATACCAGAAGTTGTCGGCTGTTACTGCGGAAATAGTCAGGTTGCCAGCTGCTGCCAAAGAGGCTTCAACTGTGATTTCTATACCAGTGCCTTTATCAGTAGAGGTTGCTTCGGCAGTCTGACCACCCATCTTCAACTGAAGCGTATGACCAGCATCTGTAGCCATTACAGCTGTTAGACGATATGCGCCGGCGGGCATATTATCCAAGGTCTGAGAGATTTCATTACCTGCACTCCAAGTGTTAAACAGATATTTACCATCAGAACCGCTCATTGCATAAGTGCCATCTGATGTAGACCTTGCTGCGGTGTCATAGCTAGGTTCAACACTCCAACCGTTAAGATTGCCGGTCTCAAATGAGTTATTGCGGATGGCTGTGGTCCAGTTAGCACCGTCGGTAGTCTGAGCTTTTGTGGCAGTTACCAAAGCCTCAGAGCAATTGTCCTTCTGAGTTCCGCTAACAACTTCAAGGGTGCCGTTGTTGTATTTGCCTTTTAGGTCGAGAACGTCTTCATTGCTATTATAAACACTCTGACCGTTTTCGTCAAGTTCGCTTGCAGCATTGATAATAGCATTGGCTTCCTCGTAGTTGGCAACACTAGTAATAGCAGCCTCAGTAACAGCCTCAAGAGTCTCGATGGCTGTCAAATATCCATCAACAGTTGTGGGAGTGCTAGTGCTATAGGTCTCAATAGCCGAAGTGAGAGCGTTGGCAACGTTTGTGTTCATCTTCTTGCCGGCCTGTGCACTCGCAGCGGCAATAGCATCATTGAGGGCATCCTGCATTGAACGGATAGACACGCTCTTGAAGGCAACCCAGTTATAGTTGCGATCTTCAGCAATCTGTACACCAAGTGTAAGTTTTCCGTCAGCACCAATCACAGCAGCACCGCCAAGCGTAGCGTAGATTCCGGACATTCCATTGTAGGTGAATGTAGTGCCTGCTGTTGTCATGTCAACAACCTCATTGTTGATGAAGAAGTTTGGACCGTTGGGGGCGTCGGCATTTTTCTCATTGTAGGAACGAACCAATGCCTGAGCGTAGTATACCTCGCCTGGCTCCAAACCTTCGAGTTTATAATATACTCTGCCTGCGCCGAGATAGTTGCCTTTGCTAACCCAGTTTTCTATGAATGGAGTAGTCATGTTAGAGCCATCGCTGTTGCCCTCTGATGACCAAGTGTTGATGTGGAAGGTGTTGCTATTTTCGCATGTCCAACCAGCAAGGCTGTTATCAGGAACACTTCCTGCCGCGATGATAGCATAGCTTGCGATAGATGTGTTAACCGCATTTGTTGCGTTAACAAGAATTGGTGTTGCAGTTTCCAGAGATTCCTTCTGGGTTTTGGTCGCCGTGGTCGGGTTTGGTATGGTTATATCGCCATATGTTGCAATAGCATTATCAAGAGCCGTCTTTGTAGTAGCACTCGCCTTGTTAGGTGCAGTTGCAGCGGTGGTTTGGGCTGTATTAGCATTATTAACCGCTGTGTTGTATTCTGCAAGTAATTCTGTCACATCATAACTGTCTGCTTCATAAGCAAATGTGTTTGCCGAAGATGACTTGATGTAATATGTGGTGGCAGAGAAGGATACAGGATTTGCGCCAAATGTTGTTGTTACGTCACCTTCATCTTCAGTGAGTATAGAACCATCTGTAGTATATACGATGTCACCCAAAGTTGTGACTGTCAAGTTGTAGTTACCTGCAGCTGGAGTGAACTTATACCAAGTGTCTGCAGTCATTGCGCCACCGTCAGGGAGAGCGATAGCATCGTTTGCAAGGCAAGTGCCGAGGTATTCCAAATAGAAGTTGTCGAAGATTGACCAAGTGTTACCTCCTGTACTTGAATTCTTAAGTCCAATTTTTAACTTTCCATCTGTAATAACAGTAGCAACAGAGTTAACATAGTAGCCTGCAGTGAATGATGTAGAAGCACCATCCATATTGGCTGCGGTTCCTTCTCCATGCTCATTCAAATGAGCAATAGCTGATGTGTTATCATTAGCATAGAGGTATGTTTGATTGCTTGCATCATTATTGTTATAAAATGCTTGGTTGTATAAAATATACTTACCATTGGGCACATTCTCGCTGACGGTTTGGTACAAATCAAACGATTTTCCGTACATCTCTGCACAACGATTGCTGGCTAATCCACCAGCTTGGTTTGTGAAACTTGTGCCAGCCCAGATGACGCGTTCCCAAGGACGATTGAAGTCTGTATTCTGCAAATAGAATGTATAATCCTTGGCAGCTTCACGAGCTGATCTAGGAACAATAATCCAGTATGAATAATTGTCGCTGGTAGAATTACCCACGTTTACACGTGCATCTTCTGCATTATAATACAGGTATTGTGTATCGCTGTTTTTAATGGTGTAAACATTTGTGTAACCACCAACAGAAACGAGAGTGAACTCCCAATTGGCATCATTTGTGCCAGTGTCCAAATAGCCGTTTGTGGTCATGTAGCCGGCCTTGGCTTGTGCACCATTGTTTACAGAAACTGAAGCGGTGTAGATGGAATACTTGCCATTACCCAATTCTGCAAATGTAATGTTTCTACCGGCGTGGTCGGCTGTGGCATGTGTTCCCCAATCCATACCATCGGTTAAGAACTTTCCTGCACCAATGTTGTAAAGGAAGTAGTTGGTGCCTGCAGCAACCGCAACACCTTCTGTGTAGGCGTGGTTGTAGCTAGCTTGTGCATTAGCCTTGAAACCCAATGCACTGACGACACATAGTGCCGCGAAAAGTAATTTTCGTTTCATAGATAAAAATTAAAAAGGTTTATAAAAGTTGTAATAATTTTGGTAGTTCAGGTTATGTACGTACGCGCATTATATAAATAATGTGTAAGTACGGACGTGTGGATATAATCACACACAGCTGCAAATATAAGTTATAGTATTTGAATTTCTTGCCTCGAAACTGATAAAAATGTTAATTATTTGAGAAAATGTATCGTTTTTCCTCTTGATTGCCCTTTTTTGCCACCTGTGTATATGATTTCCGACCACTAATCTCACGGATTGACACGGATGATTATTATCAAGAATTAGAGAACCCTCGTAGCAGACACGATAATCCTCGGCGGCAATAGGAAGTCATGTGCAAATTGTTTCATTCGTGTGCAAATATTTGGTCGTGTTTTTAGCTCTGTTACGACACGTCCCTGCCGCGCTGAAATTCTAAGCGCTTAGAAATTAAATTCCAAGCGCTTAGAATTTTATTTCCAAGCGCTTGGAATTTGAGCACCGCACCAGCATCGATTTGAAGCAATGCTGAAAGTTTCTGTTTATTTTGTTGCAGCAGCTAGGTTGAGCTGGGTTGTCACGCTGCTGATGAGCTTCTCCATGATGATGGGTTTGTTGATAAAGTCGTTGGCTCCGAGCTTGAATCCTTTGACGATGTCTGCTTCGGAGTTGAGGGCTGAGAGGATGATGATAGGCAGTTTCTTTGTCTTTTCATCGGCACGGAGGCGGCGGATGACTTCGAAACCGTCGATGCCTGGCATCATGAGGTCGAGCAGCAGGAGGTCGGGCATTGACTTGTCGATGATGTCAAGGGCTGCCTGGCCGCTGTTGGCTGTTTTCAACTGGAAGGTGTACTGTGAAAGCATTTTCTTAATGAGCAGTACGTTCAGTGGGACGTCGTCGACTACAAGGACTGTAAGTTTGTCAACATCGATTCCGGGATTGAGAAGTGCATTCATAATTGTTTATTGTATTTGTTATTACTATATTTCAATGTAGTATTTCTCGTCACGTTTGTTGCGATAGAATCCCTTTATGTCGCAGAGGATGCCGTTGGTGTCGAGCATCTGCTCGATTGGCAGGTCGGCAAATTCTGCATGCTTGACGCAGAGGAGGATGGTATCGTATTTTTTGCTTTCGACTTGTTTGATGTCGGATACGATGTCAACTCCGTATTCCTGCTTCGTCATCTCTGGAATGGCGTATGGGTCGCAGATAGTGATGTTCTTGGAGTAGCGACGCAACTCTGTGATGATGTCAATCACCTTTGTGTTGCGGATGTCGTTGCAGTTCTCCTTGAAGGTGAAGCCGAGCACGAGGATGCGTGCGTTCTTCGGAGTGAGTCCGGCAAGGCTCATGTGCTTGATGGTCAGGTCGGCAATGTAGGTTCCCATCGTATCGTTGAGGGTGCGGGCAGTTGAGAGCAATGATGCTGTCTCGCCTGCTTCGCGTGCTTTCTGAATGAGGTAGTACGGATCGACTCCGATGCAATGTCCACCAACGAGTCCGGGTTCGAGACAGATGAAGTTCCACTTCGTGCCTGCTGCCTCGATGACATCGCGTGTGTTGATGTTCATTGCGTTGAAGATATGGTCTATCTCGTTCATGAAGGCTATGTTGACGTCGCGCTGACAGTTTTCGATAATCTTGGCAGCCTCAGCCACACGGATAGTCGGAGCGCGGTGTGTGCCGTTTTCAAGTACGCTATTGTAGATGGTATCGATGAAATCGGCTACTTCGGGTGTTGAGCCTGATGTGATTTTACGGATTTTCTCTATTGTATGTTCGTGATCGCCCGGGTTGATACGTTCGGGAGAGTAGCCGATGAAGAAATCTTCGTTGTAGCGGAGTCCGGATACCTGTTCGAGTACTGGTACGCAGTCTTCTTCAGTAGCGCCCGGATATACGGTGGATTCGTAAACCACGATGTTACCGCGTTTCAGATGACGTCCCACTACGACTGTAGCTCCGAGCAGCGGATTGAGGTCAACACGATGGTTCGAGGTGACTGGGGTAGGGACGGATACTACGAAGAAGTTGCGCGAGTCGAGCAGGCTCTCGTCGTCCGTGCAGGTAAGTCCATGTGTGAGCGAGTGTTTCATCTCGTCGTCGGTGAACGAGTCGGTGGAGTCGTGACCCGTCTTCAACTCTGCCACACGGGCTTTGTTGATGTCGAATCCTACTACTTCGTACTTGCGGGCAAAGAGGCATGCCAGCGGAAGTCCGACGTAGCCTAATCCGACTACTGCGATTTTAATGTTTTCTTTGTTCATTATTTGTTGTTGTTATGTAGAGATGTCAATTTTTTTTACGCTCTTTCGAGCTGTGCGTAGCGTGAGGTTTTCTCTGGGTTCCACGGGTCTTTATAAGACGAGAAGAAGAAGAGTTCCTTGGTGTGTGCCAAGAGTCGGACTGTACGCATGAAGTAACCTGTGTAGAGCGATGTGAGAGGCAGGAATCGAATGAGGAACAGCTCCTCGCGTTTGCGCTCCGTCACAATCAGTATGACTCCGAAGGCGATGAATGCCAGACAGATTCGGATGAGGAAGTCGAGCAGCATCACCTCGAAGATATGGTTGCTGAATCGGGTTATGAGTCCGATGAAGTAGAACAGCCATATGTAGTTGAATACGCAGTCGTAAACGATGCTCTCCATGTTGGAGATGAAGTTGCTGAGCGACCAGTTGCGGTTGGGGTAGAGTATGTCGCGATGTTTGCGCACTCTGAATCGGATAAGCGACTTCGACCAGCGCAGACGCTGTTTGAAGAGTACTTTCCACTTCACCGGAGCACTTGTCAGACAGACAGCATCGTGGGCATGTGCCACTTTCCAACCTGCCTTGCGTATCTTCTGTGTGATGTCGCCGTCGAGTCCGGGACCGATGTCCCAATAACCGATTTTCTTCAAGGTTTCCACCTCGAAAGCTCCGAAAGCTCCTGAGATGATGTGGAGGATGCCCAGTGTGTCGGTCACCCTGCGACCTACCATGATGGTCTTGAGGTATTCGATGGCCTGCATTGAGGCACAGATGGATTCCTTGTAGTTGCGCACCTTGACTGTACCGCCTACTGCCTTTATCTTCGGGTCGAGATAGAAAGGCATGAGTATCTTCTCTATGGCATCGCGGTCGAGCGACGAGTCGGCATCGAGGTGGACGATGTATTTGCCCTTGGCATGGTAGGCTCCGTAATTGGCAGCCGATGCCTTTCCTCCACGTACTCCGCAACGCAGGTACAGGTCGATGTATCCATGACGTTCGAGGTCGGTACAGATGAGAGGGGTATAATCGTCCGAACCATCGTCAACGATGATTATCTCGTAGTTGCGATATGTCTGTTCAGCCAGCGATTTCACGAGTTTGTATATGTTCTTGCCTTCGTTCTTTCCGGGCACCAGGATGGTGATGAGCGGATTGTCTTTGAAAAGACGGAAACGGGCATAGAAACGTTTCTTTTTCTGTTTTTTGTAGGTAAATAAGCTATAGCCTACGATGATGATTTCGAGCAGGTAGTATCGGGGTATT
Organism: uncultured Bacteroidales bacterium; assembly: GCA_902774005.1. Taxonomy (GTDB): domain Bacteria; phylum Bacteroidota; class Bacteroidia; order Bacteroidales; family Bacteroidaceae; genus Minthosoma. Next base: position 7,647 of record CACYGK010000031.1, read on the forward strand.
TCGATAAAGAAGATGAACCAGTATGTATTGACTATACTGGAGAACGACAGGTGGTTAAGCCATGTCATGAATGTATCTAATGTATCGAAAATATATGACATACTGAGTTCTTGAGTCTGCCGAATAAGCTTGTATTTTCTGTTTTCTCCGGTTCGTCGGTCTGAGGTTCTTCGGGTTCAGCCGGAGCCTCTTCCTCTGGAGTGTAATCAAGGGTTTCTTCCACCGTTCCGTCATCTTTGAGCAGAGGCGAATCGAAGTTGGTGTTGCCTGCATTCGGATTGATGGCATTGGGGTCGTAATCGACGCTGTCGTCTGGATTGCTGGCAACGAAGTTGAGGTCGTTGAGGAAGTCGTCGATGTTCGAACCGTTACCCTCGAGTTTCATGTAGGTATAACAGATTTTCTCACCTTTGCGAAGTACGTATGCTGCAGCACGGATGGCCTCGGAGAGCATAATCTGGAAGTCGAGTACTGCCTGTTCCTGATCGCCCTTGTAGTCGGTGACGATGGCATTGACGTATGTGATGTTGTTGGCTGCCGACACTTTGTTGTTGGGGAAGTACTGGCATACCTGGGCAAGGAGTTCGGCGCGGTTCTTGACTGTAGCCGAAGCGGCATCGATAATCCATATCTTGCCGATGAGCACGTCGCCGATGATGCGTCCTGCGAATTTCTGTTCTGCAAGCAGACGGATACGGTTGATGAATCGGTTGAACTCGAGGAAGTTGTCGTAGAACTCCGTATATATCGAGAAACCGATGTTGAGTGAAGTGATGGCATAGATGCCTTCCTTCGTTATCTCATATATATAGACGTTGATGGGGATGAGCGATTTTACGTCCTCGACCGTATGACAATTGGTACACAGAGCCTGCATCTTTGCCTGAAGGAAGGTGTTTTTGCAGACGTCGCAGGTGAACACTGTGGCCGGACGGTCGTAATCGACTCCGATATGGTGGAGCATCTGATGACACTTAGGACAACGCAGCTGACCTCCAAAGTTATAAGTGCTTTCGGGGGTTATGTTGGCACAGCGAAAATGGTGGATTACCTCTTCGCTGTGAATCATCGAGTTGTTACACTTCGGACAGCTCTCTATATATAAAAGATGTGAGTGCTGACATTTCGGACACAGATAGATGCGATTGAGGAATTGTCCGGTACGGAAGTAACCTTTCTCTGTCATCGACTGCACGAAGACGAAGCTCTCGCTCAGGTTGAACCATCCCAGTTTGTAGAACAGATTGTAAATTGGAATGACGTAACCAGAGGCCGAGGCGTTTTCAAGCACAGGAGTCAGGATGAGCTTGTTGCGGATAATCAGGAATCGGGTGAGACGCACGAAGAACTGGTTGGAAGAGAGAATCTTCTCCTCTGCAGCCGAGAGTCCGAGGTCGTTGCGACGGTTGATGATGTCCTCTACCTTGTTGAGGCAGTCCTTATCGTTCCAGTCGTCAAAATATCCGTCAATCAGGTCGCTGTAATCGCCCATCTTGCCTTCGAGTGTACGAGCCACGAAGAATGGTTTGTAGCAGCACTTCTGCGATGTGACGGGATTGATATCGTTCAGTATGCTTTCAGTCTGCTCTACTGAGTCGTTGAATATGAATACCGCATCGAAGAGGTAATCCGGAAAGTCGGGTGACTCTTCGAGGGCAAACTGACTGTCGAGAAGCAGGATGCGACGGTTGTTATCGTTATTCTGTATGGTTATCATGGGTTAGAAATTGTGGTCTTTTGTAAGTTCACGGAATTTAGCTGTGTCAACAGGTACGAACAGCTGGTTCTCCTTTATCTCGAATATGCGTCGTGGATCGTACTTCAGCGAATCTGCCTCTGGGAAGAGTCCGTTGAACAGTCCTCCGAACGAGTTGTAGAATGCCTCGTGGAATACGTCGTTGCGTACTCTGACACGTACGGGCAGATGGTTGTTGAGTACCCAGAACGGCACGTACTGATCCTTGTCGAAGAGGAAGTAAGCGATGACGGCATCGATGTCGTGACTGAAGTTGCTGAGCAAGTGTTTCGGAATATCCTCGACACGCAGTCCGAGCAGCGACATGTGGGCATAGAGTGTCAGGTCGTCGTTTATGATGATTTCCACCTGTTTCTGGTTGTTGATGTATTTAACCTGATGAGCAGGGATGTATGCCATTACACCGAGGTGTGAACCCTTATAGTCGGTATGCTGCAGGTTGAGGATTTCTTCCTTTTCGAATGCGACTGTATTCTTTGCCACTTTGATATCTGTCACGATGGCTTCCTCCGGGGCACAGCAGTATTGGATGACGCTATTTTCAAAATGCAGGTTGCCTGGAGAGTAGGGCAGACTGTTGTGTCCGTAACCGGTACCTGTGATATAACGCGACGAATAGTTGCCTGCCATACTTTCATAAATCTGTATCTTATTCTGCAGTTCGCGCATCTTCTCGCGATATTCACTCAGTTCGGCTTCGATAGCCAGTCGCTTCGTGTTGTTGGTGAGTCCGTAGTAGATATCGTTCTTCTCGCTCTTGAGTCGTTTCATTAACTCATTGATTTTAGTCTGGATGACAGGAAGTTCCTGTCGTGCCAAGGCTGCCTGAAGTTTCAGGTTTGCATGGTCGAGGATAAACGATGGAACCGTGTTTACGTTGAACTGTCCGAGAAGGTTTTCGAGAAGTATGTACGAATAGAGTGTGTCGCCGGGCTGGACGATGTCACCTACATTCTTGTAGATGTCGAGAATGTAAAGGTCGTCGATGGCGCGCAGGTTGTTCTGTTCCAGATTGACATATCCGTCGTAGTATGTATAGACAATCCGTCTGTAAGCGAATATAACCAGGATAATCAGTATTATGGTGAATACGACGGCGTATATATTCTGCTGCTTAGCGAGCTTCTTGTTCTGATAGTTAAGAAGTTCGTTTATATCTTGTTCCTGTGGTTGTGAATTATAGCTGAAGTTGTTCATTTTACAGGTGTTTCAATGATAAGAGACTGTAATTGGTTGTAGTTCGTTGTCTTCTGGATGTCGAGCAACGCAAGTGTACGGTTCAGCATCAGTTTGTACATGCGCTCCATACTCTTCAGGTATTCGTTATACTCTTCCAGACGCAGGATGTAGTTGTAGCCTTGGGGTTGGTTCAGGTATGCGTTTTTGCGCAAACCTACAAACTTACCCAACTGCTCAATATGGAAAGCCTCGGTACGTATGGCTTTGTTGATGCGGTTGATGCGGTCGAGGCGCAGACGGCAATACGACTTCATCTGTTCGCCGAGTGCTTCCCTGCCTTCCACCACCAGCTGTCTTTCTGCCTCGAGTGCACGGCGTTTAGGTGCCGACTCGTCGTAAAGCGGGAAGGTGAACTTCACACCGAGGTCCACATTTGTTGAAGGTGCTGCATTGTCGCGCAGATAAGTGGAGGCACGGAGGAACGGAGATAGACGCATCTGATGTCCGTAGTTGCTGAGTTTCTTTTCTGTATTCAGCAGGTTCTCCTCCACGTAGCTGGCACGCAGGTCGGGGTTGTACTTGTCCACTTCCTCGAACAGACGTGTCGAGTCTATGGCTATGACGGTAGGAGTAAGCATATAGAGCGGTTCGCCCTCCACATCCTGTATGTCGTAGGTCTGGGCAAGTGTATATTCGAGCTGCATCTTGTCGTTGATGGTCTCAAGCAGTTTCTCGTTGCTCACCTTATCCTGTTCCAGAGTGTACTGGTAGGCTTGGTTGAGTATGTCGATATTCTTCAGCTCGTGATGCAGCACGATTGCAATGTAATAGTTGTATTCCAGCGTCAGCAGGTTCTCGGCAGCCTCATATACTGCCTTGTTCTTGTCCTTACTGGCTTTGATATGTTCCAGTTCGTTGGCATAACGTATCTTTGCCAAACCTGCATTGCGCTGGTAGAAGGCACTGTTGAAGAAGTTCCAACCTACCTCAGCCTGAAACTTCGCGAAATAAGAAGAGTAGGGGTCGTCATCGTCGTGCGATAAGGATGCTGCTTTGTCCAGTCGTCCGTAAGCCTGTCCTGCCAGTTCCAAACCTGTACGACGTCTGAATGCTTTTGTTTCCCATGCCTCCTTTTCCTTATACAGAGAGTCGATGACGGCATCGGGAGCCAGGGCGTCTTCACCTAGAGCGAGGTTCGGACCTTTCACAACGACGGTGTTCTCCAACAGTTCGTCCATCTCTGCGAATCGTTGTTCAAACTGCTTCAGCACATCTTCGTTTTTCAGGTTCTCATATACAAGCATTTTGACCGGCACGGTGGTTGTGTCGGTCTGAGCTGTAACTCTTGCTGAGAAGAGTGAAAACAATATTATATATAATGTGATATGCTTGTGCAGTGTTCTCAAGGCAGAGATTAGCTATTTAGAAGCTATGGGAATGCCCCTAAGGACATTCCCATAGCTGAATTTATATCTGATTAGTTGAGTCCTGAAAGGTCGTAAATCTGCAGACCGTACATACCGTAAGCTACGTATGCCTTGCCGTTACGAACCTTAACGAAGTTAGCTGACTGCTTAGTGGCATCAGTTGTGATAACACCATTGTAACGGTTGTTACCTGTGCCAGAGTAAGTGTAGCGCTTAACTGTCTTGTTGTAAACAACATCGCCGTCAGTATAAGTTTCGTTCTTGTCGAGTACTACGAGTCCGAGACCTGTTGCTACGTAGATGTACTTGTCGTCAACATCAACACCGTTAGCAGACTTCTTTGAACCACCTACGCGGTTGCCGTTGTAGTCGTAAACCTCGAAGCCGTTGTTACCACGACAGATGTAAATCTTAGAACCGTCACCAACTACTACGTTCTTACCATCCTCAGGATAGAGAGAGCCTACGTTGAATGAGCGTACCATTTCCATCTTCTGGTTGTAGAGGGTAACTGTACCTTCGTTTACGTCGTTCAGACCGATGATGAATGTACCGTCGTTGTAGAGGTACTTACCAGCGTAAGAAGCACTAGTGTAGATAGCCTTGCTCTCCTGGTTGCTGAAGTCGTCAAGAGCGAACTTGTTGATACCACCGTTGTTGAAACCAGAGATAGTGATAACTTCACCGTTGTTTATGATGCTGCTGTTTGCAGACGAACCAGTCAGGTTGACACGTACGTTCTTAGCAGCGAATTCTGCTTCGTTGATAGTTCCGTCAGCGTTGAGTTCGATTTCGTGCATAGCTGCACCAACCTTCTTGCTTGTAGAAGCGAGGTAGAGTTTGCCGTTGTAGCAAACTACGTGGTTGTACTTATGCTCGTTCTGGATGAGAGTCTGGTCGAAGAGGTAAGTAGATGGGTCACCGTAGTTGTTAGTGTTGATTACGTCGATGATACCTCCCCAGTCGCTGATTCCGTCAACTGATACGCTTGAACCGTCTTCATTTGTAACGTACATGTTAGTACCGTTGCCACCGTTACCGTCACCGATGTTAGAGTGCCAGCAGAGGTAGAGTTCGCCGTTAGGACCGAAGTCGAGAGCTGTAGCAGAGTACTTGTGTACTGGAGGAACGATTACTACTTCAGGAGTGTTGTCGTCCTGTGTAGCTGGACTGCCGCTGTTGTAGTTGAAACCAGGAGCACAGTCTGTTGGAGCCATTGAGAAGAGAGCGAGGTCGTCGTCTTCTACATATACACCTGGCTGCAGAGTGAGGTTAGACTTCAGAAGTTCGTTCTGCAACTCATGATTACCACCTACATTGTAGAACTTGTCAGCAACGAGAGCCAGTTCAGAACCAGTCTCAGGCAGTTCTACACGATATGACTTGAGATCCTGAGTAATACCGTCGCCTGTGTTGTTTGCAATGATGTTTGCTTTCAGCACACCTCTTGAATTGCTACCAAGAAGTACTACTGCTGCATCGTTACCATTGTTTTCGTTCTCGTAAACGTTAGCAACTTCAATCATACCGCCGTTCTCGAGGTAAATCTTGCTAGTTGCACAAGCATATACATCGCCTGCTGACAGGTAGTTGATCCATGCTTTTGCTTCGTTAGCGTCGATGTTGAAGAGTCCCGGAGTGATAACCTTACATCCTGCTGCGAACTTAGTGTAAGCTTCGAGAGAGATGTTTGGAGCTTCTACAGCACCCTGTACAACGAGTGTACCTTCAACCTTCAGGTCTGTGTTGAGGATAAGGTCACCTGCAATATATACCTTAGCACCTGTCCAATCCTTGAAGTTCTTACAAGTAACGTTACCACCGATGTAAGTGTTAGAACCGTTAGCACGGAAGTCGATGTCGTCACCAAGGTCGAGGTCTCCGTAGTTGAAGAAACCACCGTTAGCTCCGTCAACATAGAACTGCTTGCTGCCGTTGTTGATGTTCAGAGTTCCGTAGTTGTACAGATGGAACTGCATAGCAAGGTCTGTGTTGTAGTTCAATGTACCGCCAGGAAGCACGTAGATCTTAGCAGGAACGTTGGCACCTATGCTGCCATCCCATGATGATGTGTTCCAGTGGTTACCGAGGTCAAGAGTACCCTGTACGTAAATTTCCTTTGCGAGGCTTGTGTTGCTGCCATCGTAAGTCTTTCCTGCAGGAATGAAATACTTGGCATTGCTCTGAACCTGCCATCCCTGAAGACCTTCCATAGACTGTGCGTCACCAGGAACCTCAGGGGCTTCTGCCATCTGAGATGTAACACCCAGTTCAGTAATTACGTCGTTAGAAACGGTACGTGGTCCGCTGATGTACTCTTCATAGCTGATAATACGGCTACCGCTTTTTACGAATGCATAGTCGGCAGGTGTCAAATTCGGTGTGAATGAATCAGCAGATGGCTGATTTTCAACATCATCATTGTTTGAACAAGCTGCCATTGTGAGTGCGATAGCACCAAATAACCAGATTCTTTTCATAATTCTGTGATAGATTTTAGAATGGTTTATTAAATAATTTCGAAATTTCTGTGCAAATGTACATTGCTTATATATAAACACGTATGCGAAAAGTGGGAAAAAGTGCCAAAGAACATATCTTTTTGGCACAAAAAGTACGGAAACGGATATTTGTGGTTTGAAAATTCCTTTCGGTATGTCGACGTATCCAGATGTCGTTATGTCGATGGGGCATCATCCCCTTTTTCCAAGACGTAACGCTTGTAGTAAGAAATCAGGATGGTTGTGAGCGGAAGTGCGATGATAAGTCCGATGAAACCGAGGAGACTGCCCCATATTGAGAGGCTCAGCAGGATGACTGCCGCATTGAGTCCGGTCACATGTCCCATCACTTTCGGCACGATGATTGTGTCCTGAATGGTCTGCACAATAACGAATACAGCAACGGCACTCAGGAATATAACCCAGAAGCTTTCGCCAGTGTCGTGTGCTTTCAGAAGTGAGAGCATGAGTGCGGGTATGAATCCGAGGGTTTGCAGATAGGGTACGAGGTTAAGGAATCCGATGAAGAGTCCTAATGGTATAGCCAACGGGAAGTCGATGATTACGAAGCCGGTAGCGAAAAGAATACCTACGCAGAGGGCTACCAGACTCTGTCCACGGAAGTAGCCTGCCATACCTCTTTCTACATCCTTGAAAATGCCTGACACAAGGGTCTTTTGCGATTGCGGAATCATATCGAAAAAGCCTTTGCTCAGTTTCTCGTAGTCCATCAGAATGAAGAACAGATAGAGGATACCGATAAGCGACACGATGAATCCGATAAGTGCCGTTACCGAACCGTACATGAACTTGATAATCGGGTTTAATGCCTGTTCTACGAATGCCGATATGTCGCTCACACTCAGTGCTTTGACAATCTTATCAAAGTCGATTGAGGTTTTCATGAAATTCTGGATTTCACTTGAAATATAACCTACCTTCTCGTCTGTTGCGAGGTATTCGATAACAAGTACCTTCAATCTTGTCACCTCGCTTATAACCGGGGGAACGAACAGGAAGCATGCTCCGACGATTATTCCTATGATAATCAGCAAGGTAACTATGATACTCAAGACTCTGTTTTTCAGTTTGCACTTGTACTGGAAAAAGCAGACGATAGGGTAGAGCAGGTAGGCAACCAACCAAGCCACGAAGAAGGGTATCAGTACGCTGCTCAGTTTGCGCATCAGGATATAGACTAAGATCAGACCTGCCACAGCAAGCAAGGCACGGATAAAGCGGTCAAAAGTGATTTCTTTGGTCATCATATGAACAGATTTTTTGCAAAATTAGATGATTTAAAATTAAAAATATGAAAAACTCGCAACTTTTTACTTATTCTTTAAACTTTTAACTCTAAATGCCGTACCTTTGCGACATGTTATATATTGTACCCACACCCGTAGGGAACATGGAAGATATGACAATGAGAGCTGTCCGCATCCTGAAGGAAGCCGATCTTATTCTCGCAGAGGATACACGCACATCGGGTATCTTGCTTTCCCACTATGACATCCATACTCCTGTTCTCTCGCATCATAAATATAATGAGCACGAGAGCGTACAGGAATTTGTGGCACGTCTGCGTTCGGGTACGAATATAGCACTTATAAGCGATGCCGGTACTCCGGGTATCAGTGACCCGGGATTCCTTCTGGCACGCGAAGCGGTGAGGAATGGTGTCGAGGTACAGACCCTTCCGGGTGCAACGGCATTCGTGCCGGCACTCGTAAGTAGCGGACTCCCTTGCGACCGCTTCATCTTCGAGGGGTTCCTGCCACAGAAGAAAGGACGGCAGACTCGTCTGCAACTCTATAAAGAAGAAGAGCGTACCGTCATCTTCTACGAGTCGCCCCGCCGTCTGCTGAAGACACTGGAACAGTTCATCGAGGTGTATGGTCCCGAGCGTCAGGTATGCGTCTCGCGTGAGATATCCAAACTCCACGAAAGCCACGTTCGCGGTACCCTTGCCGAGGTAGCAGACCACTTCCGTCAGCACGAACCGCTAGGGGAGATTGTGATAATACTTGGTCCTCGCCTAGCCTCCGATAGCTTGCGGCTTACGGCTTACGGCTTACAGGATAATGGTCAATCCTTAATGTCAAACGAACTCATAATGGGAAAAGGAAAGTCAAAAAACAAATATAAAAATTCATAGATTATGAAGAAAGTATTATTTCTTGCAGCTGTTTGTGCTGCAATGCTCACCGCTTGTAACGGTGGTAAAAAGACAGATCAGGCAAATTCAGAAATCGATTCTCTTCAGAACCTTATCAATGAGAAAGATCAGGCCATCAACGAGATGATGGGTGCGCTGACTGAGATTCAGACCGGTTTTGCGGAGATAAACGAAGCCGAGGGACGTGTCAACATGATGGCTCAGTCGGCAGAGCGTAACAGCAATGTCGAGAACATACGCGAGACTATGGCATTCATTCAGGAGACTATGGAATCACAGCGCCAGAAGATTGCTGACCTCGAAAAGAAATACAACAACAGCAACCTCAACTCTGCAAAACTGAAGGAGGCAATTGCCAAACTGAATACTCAGCTTGAGGAGAAGGCACAGGCTATCGAAGCCCTGACTGCTCAGTTGGCTGAGAAGGACGTGCAGATTGCAGCCCTCAACCAGAATGTAGAGACTCTTACTGCTGAAAACGCTGCAGTGAAGGAACAGCACAACGAGACCAAGCAGGTGGTACAGAAGCAGGATGCCGAACTGAACACAGCATGGTACGTGTTCGGTACTGCTAAGGAGCTGAAGGAACAGAATATCCTTGTCAAGGGTGAAGTGCTCAAAGGTAACTATAACAAGGATTATCTGACAAAGATAGACATCCGCACAACCCGTGTCATTCCTCTTAATTCCAAGTCTGCTAAGATTCTCACAACCCATCCTACAGAATCCTACAAACTCATGAAGGACTCCAAAGGTGAATATACCCTTTGCATCTCCGACAACGAATCATTCTGGAGCATTAGTAAATATCTCGTAATTCAGGTTAAATAAAATGTGCAAGGTTCTGATAACTCTTTTGTTACTGACTTTGGGATTTGCTCAAAGCCAGGCAGAGGAGTGGGAGCCAATCGGAACTTGGCCTTTTGAATACAAGAACTTCCAGGTTGCCACCGTGTATTCGGGTGTGTTCAAGATTATGAAGACGCAGACGCCCTGTAATATACACCTAGGCAATCAGGCACTGTGGTTCGTGCAGAACGACACCCTCAAGGAGGCGCAGCGTACGAGCATCATCCGTGTAGAATTCAATAATGGTGATGTCTTTATACCTATCGCCAACGGAATGTGCATGGGTAAGGTGGTGCGTGAAGACACGCTTGCAGGCAAGGTGGCTCGTATCTACCAGGTTCGCTTGGTCGATCAGAATAAAGTGGATGAACGTGCTGTGGCTATAATGAACATGACTCAGAACCTGCAACAATCCGACTTCTCCCTTGGCTTGTGGGGCGCGCAGCTCTCCGACATCAACTCTGTACCTGACCCAGACGAGTTGCCTATTCCACTTAATAACGTATTCTTTTTTCAATACAAAGATGAGATATTCGAAGCTACCGAGAAACAGATACTTGCCCATATCCGTCCAGACCGTAAACGGGAATATCGTAACTTCACCCGAGAGGCGGAAATCATATCGCAGAACCTCTCCAGTATGCTTCGAATATGGGAATCCTTCTTTGTCCGTTACGACCAGCCACAGAAGGTTAGGAAGTAGATGTTTTTGTTGTTTATAAAATACTTCGTACCTTTGCACTTTAAAAGGTAATAAGAGATGAAAATACTTATCTGTATGTCACTGATTTCTCTGCTTCTCGTTTCCTGCTTCAAGGAGGAACCGAGCAATTCGGAGTGCGACATCATTGACGCATGGGTAGAGGGAGAGGAACTGAAGGCTTATTTCTATAATGATGCAGATATGCGTATTGAAAATATTCCTTCAGGCGACCAGAAAATTGTGTTTACCGTACGTTCTGTAAACGGTCTGCCTCCTATGGCTCTGCACCTGAATATGACATCGGGTGCGATTTCGAATCCTGTCAATGGTTCAGTGCAGGACTTCAGCAAAGGTCCTGTCATATATACAGTTACCTCAGAAGACGGTCAGTGGCACCGCCAATATACAGTAAGTTTTACCAAAGTGGTTACACCTCCTAAGTTCAACTTTGAACATTACAAACTTGAGGAACCCAAGAATAAATATTATATGTGGTACGAGGTGGCTGACGACGGTACTCAGAACGAGCAGATATGGGCAACGGGAAATGCTGGATTCATCATTGCCAAACCTAACGCCTCAGCCGATGCCTACCCGACGACACCCGACGTGAATGGCTATGAGGGTAGTTGTGTGCAACTGACTACCCGCGACACAGGTAAATGGGGAAAGACTTTCGGAAAACCTATCGCTGCCGGCAATCTGTTCTTTGGTGAGTTCGACAGTCAGTATGCCATCACGAATACCCTTTGGACTACCAAGATGGGTATTCCGTTTACGGAAGAACCGCTGAAGGTGACAGGGTACTATAAATACAAGGCAGGTCCTGAATTCACCGACAAAAACGGTAATGTGATAGCAGGAAGGATAGATGAGCCCAGTATCTATTCCGTACTCTACCGCAACCAAAATGCGGCCGGAGAGAAAGTGGTCCTGCATGGCGACGATGTATTGACCAGCGACCTGATAGTAAGCATCGCTCAGGTTGCATCACTGCCGGAGACAGACGAGTGGAAACCTTTCGAGATGGTATTCGTGAATAAAGCACCCATCGATGCGACGATACTGGCAGATCGCGGCTATAACCTTGCCCTGGTGTTCTCATCGAGCAAGACGGGTGACACATTCGAGGGCGCTGTAGGCAGTACCCTGTGTGTGGACAAGGTTGAGATAACATTAAAGAAGTAACACAAAACACATGAGACAAATAATAAGATGTATAATGCTGATTGTGGCACTGCTACCGACCCTGTCTCTGTCGGCTGCTGACAGCTCAGACTCTCAGGACGAAAGTTGGCTTAAGGAATGGCAATTGAAAGTCCGTGTCGGCTACAACATAGGAGGTACAGCTCCCTTGGGCATTCCCTCTACAATACGCAGTTTCGAGGCATTCCATCTTACTCCGAGTTTTATGGCAGGAGGAGATGTCATGATACCTTTCAAGAAAAGATGGGGAGTGCTGGCAGGACTGTATATTGAGAACAAGGGTATGGACTGCGAAGTTACGACAAAAGGTTACCGTATGAATCTGAAGATGGAAGAAGATGAACTCGATGGATTATACACGGGTCATGTGCGTCAGAAGGTACGGCAGTGGATGTTCACTGTGCCTGTTCAGCTCACATTTCAACTGAACCGCTCGCTGATGTTCAAGGCAGGTCCTTATTTGTCGCTGCTTTTCGACAAGTACTTCGGAGGCATTGCTTTTGACGGCTACCTGCGCAAAGACGACCCTACAGGACCTAAGGTGGTGATGGGTACGGAGGAGAACCAATGGGCTACCTACGACTTTCCCGATGATATGCGCACTTTCCAGTTTGGACTTGCCGTCGGTGCCGATTGGCAGTTCTACCGCCGCTTCGGACTGTCCGTCAACCTCTGCTGGGGACTGACTGGTGTGATGAAGGGTGACTTCAAGACCGTAGAACAGACGCTCTATCCCATCTACGGACAGATAGGATTCTCATATAGAATAAGATAACAGTTTTATAAAAAAGATTGAAATGAAGAAAATTTTTACTTTAGCATTAATTACTTTCGTAGCCATAGTGGCACGAGCAACAGACTACAACGAACCTATCGTTGTGACGGTCAACGGTGTAACTTCCGAACAGCCGGGAGTACTCTCAGTGGTTGAGAACGGCGATGCTTACGATATGACAATGAAGAATTTCATGCTTGCAAGCGAAGACGGTCCTATCGGTGTGGGTAACGTCACTATGACAGGTATCGTGCCGATTAACCTCGGTGATGTTTCCATTCTACAGGTGTCTCAGACCGTTACTATAACTCCGGGCGATGACCCCGATATCTCTTTCTGGATGGCTGACTATTTACCTCCTGTACCGGTTGAAATGATAGGTAAGATTGAGAATGGTCACCTACGCTGCTACCTTCATATCGATATGATGGAAACGATACAGCAGATTATCAATGTGACTATCGGAAAAGGCTATCAGCTTCCGAACCAGAGTTTTGAGAACTGGCATCAGTCTTCGGGTACTTATGTTGAGCCCAACGGCTGGCACTCTTTCGAGAGCGC
>CACYGK010000032.1 GCA_902774005.1 uncultured Bacteroidales bacterium
GTGCGGCGCATGGTGAGTTCCTGGCGGAGGATGGGGGATTTGATTTCGATGTTGAGGGTCTGGTTGCGGATGAAGGCGTTGCCGATGTAGCGGGAGATGCCGTGTCCGAGGACTTCTTCGAGGGATTTGATGAGGCGGAACTGGTTGTAGGGTGTTTCGAGCCCTTCCTCGCGGAGGAAGTGCTGAAGGACGGTTCCGATATGTTCTGTATTGCTTTTGCGCATGGAAGAGGTGTTATGAGATGTTTCCGCCAGAGACGTGGAAGATGCGGTAGTCACCGTTGGTGCGGGCGAGTATCTTGTCGAGGTTTTCGCGGTTGGTATCGGTGATGAATATCTGTCCGAATTCGGGTTGGGTCATGAGGGTGACTATGTTCTCTACACGTGTGGCGTCTAGTTTGTCGAAGATGTCATCGAGCAGGATGATGGGGGTGGTGCGGCTGCCTGTGCGCTTGAGGAAGTCGAACTGTGCGAGTTTGAGTGCGATAAGGTAGGATTTGTTCTGTCCCTGCGACCCTTCTCGCTTGAGGGGGTAGCCGCCAAGTTGCATTTCGAGTTCGTCTTTATGTATGCCGTGGAGGGAGTAGCCCATGATGCGGTCTTTGGCACGGTCGCGCTGGATGACGTCGAGCAGGTTGCCCCGCTGTCCGTGACTGATGTAGTTGAGACTGACGCGCTCGCGGTCGCCTGTGATGGCGTTGTGGAACTGCTGGAAGATGGGTGTGAACTCGCTGATGAACTGTGTGCGTTTCTTGTATATCTGTTCGCCGTGGCGTGCCATCATCTCTTCGTAGATGCTGATGACGTCGGGATTGGGTTCGGCTTCAGCCCTGAGCATGGCATTGCGCTCGGTGAGTGCTTTGTTGTAGGAGACGAGGGCGTTGATGTAGGCGTTGTCGTATTGTGAGATGACGAGGTCCATGAAACGGCGTCGCTGGTCGCTGCCTCCGAGGATGAGTTCGTTGTCGGAGGGTGAGACGAGGATGAGGGGCAGGAGTCCGATGTGTTCGGAGAGCCGCTTGTATTCTTTCTTGTTACGCTTTACGTGTTTTTTCTGTTGCTGTTTCATGCCGCATGATATCTCTTCGACGGAACCGTTGAGGTCGTAGATGCCCTGTACCATCATGACGTCTTCGCCGTGACGGATGTTCTGGGAGTCGATGCTGCATGCGGTACTCTTGGCAAAGGAGAGGAAGTGGATGGCGTCGAGGACGTTGGTCTTGCCTTCTCCGTTGCTGCCTACGAAGCAGTTGATTTTGGCTGAGAAGTCGAGTTCGGCTGCTGCGATGTTACGGTAGTTGAGTATTGTTAAGTGTTGAAGTATCATTGAAAGTCAGTAGTCGGAAATTTTAGACCATTTGTCATTAAACAGTAAACAGTAAACAGTAAACAGTAAACAGTAAACAGTAAACAGTAAACAGTAAACTATTATAATTGAAAGTTTAGGGCAAAGTTATGAATTTTTGGTTAAATGTATTGCAAGGTGCGTTTTTTTTCATACTTTTGCACTCGTATTTGTTGCGATAGTGGCTCAGTTGGTAGAGCATTGGCTTCCCAAGCCGAGGGTCGCGGGTTCGAGTCCCGTCTATCGCTCTTGTCTTTTTTCTATACTGCGTCATGTTAATTACTACTTTATTCATTGTAGCGTTACTTGTGTTTGCGCTGCTGGTGATGAGTACGGAGAAGATAAATCACCTGAACAGAGCCGCCGTAGCCATGTGTTGCGGCGTTGTTGTATGGGTGGTGTATATGCTGAATGCAGGGAATTATATCCGTCTGGTGCATCCGGAGGAGTATAGTTTCTTCCTCTCCGGTACTAGATCGAGCACCGATTCGGTGAAGTTTTTCGTGGCTGAGAATGTCATGGTGAGATATGTCGAGGAGGCATGCTCGGTGATTCTGTTCCTCATTGCTACGAACACGATTGTGGAGGTGCTGCACAACAACGGTGTGTTCGATTCGCTGGTGAACTGGTTGCGTATGCGTAGCAGTCGCAGGTTCCTGTGGATCGTGTCGCTGCTCACGTTTGCTATCTCTGCCAATGTGGATAACCTGACTACGGTGGTACTGATGATGGGTATCGTGGCACAGATAGTAAGGTCGCACTCGCAACGTATCGTCTATGGTAGTGCCATACTGGTGTCGGCGATGCTGGGCGGCTGTTTCTCGGTGATCGGTGACATGACGTCGCTGATGCTGTGGGTACGCGGATATGTGACTCCGACAAACTACTATGCGGGACTGTTCCTGCCTGCGGTGACGAGTCTCTGTGTGTTCAACCTGCTCATAAGCAGCCGACTGCAGGGCAGGGTAGAGGTGGTTTCGCACTACGACAGGTATTCGGGCGACGATTCGTACCTGCCATGGTGGCAGAAGGTGCTGCTGCTTATTGTAGGTATCGGCGGACTGTGGTTCATACCTACGTTCCATTATATCACGAAGTTGCCTCCGTTCCTCGGTGCCCTCTGTGTGCTGGCTCTGATGTGGATGATTGAGGGACTGTGTAATCTGGAGAGGAACGGCAATGTGCTGTTCGTACAGAGACATTACTTCAGGAACACGGAGTTTATCGGTATTTCGCTGTGTATCGGTGCGCTGACTGAATGCGGTGCTCTGGGATGGGTAGGTAGTCAGTTGGAGGATAGTTTCCACAATATTTATATATATGGAGCGATGACGGGTGTGGTTTCGAGTCTGCTGGATAACGTACCGGTGATGATGACCGGTATGAATATGTTCCCGCTGGTATCTTATACCGAGGTGCCTTCGGACTTTGTGGTGGACGGTGCTTACTGGCAGTTGCTGTCGTACTCATGTGCAATGGGTGGTAGTCTGTTCTTCATCTCTACTCTGGCAGGTCAGGCTGTATTGCAGGTGGAGAATATGAAGTTCAAGTGGATGCTGATGCACTACTCATGGAGGGTGCTGTGTGCATGGATTGCAGGTATGCTGGTGTTCTGGTTAACACACTGATGGGATGAACGGACTACCCATACTGACGATATTAGGTCCGACGCTGCACAGATTGACGGTGAGATTATCAGTGCGGACAGTCGTCAGGTGTATCGCGGAATGGATATAGGTACGGGTAAGGATCTGGCTGATTACAAGGTGGATGGAAAGGAGGTTCCGTATCATCTGATTGACATTGCTGAACCGGGAACGAGATACAGCGTGTATCAGTTTCAGCATGACTTCCACGAGGCTTATTCCGATATACTGCGGAGGGGAAAGACCCCGATTCTGTGCGGAGGTACGGGACTGTACGTTGAGAGTGTGATAAGGGGGTATGAGTTTGACGGAAGACAGATGCCGCAGATGAACAGTCTGAACATCGGACTGAAGATAGACAGGGAGGAGAGACGCAGGAAGATTTCGCTCCGTCTGCGCACGAGACTGGAGGAGGGGATGGTGGATGAGATACGCGGACTGATAGAGAAGGGTGTGCCGGCTGATGCTCTGATTCGCTACGGATTGGAGTACAGGTATGTGACATTATATATATTAGGTAAATTAGAATATGACGAAATGGTTCGTCTGCTGGAGATAGCAATACATCAGTTTGCAAAACGGCAGATGACTTGGTTCCGGGGCATGGAGGAGAGGCGTAATATCCCCATCACGTGGATTGACTGCAGGCTGCCCATGCAGGAACGGATTGAAACAGTAAAGGATTTATGGCAGAAACAAATCGCTGGGGAGTAGTATATAGCTCGCGTTCGGGTAATCGTAAGGCGCATAAGCGCTGGAACCATATACGTGCGTACATGGAGCAGAAGGGTGTGCAGTATGATTTCGTGCAGTCGGAGTCGTCGGATTCGGTGTACCGTCTGGCAAATATGATAACGGTTATCACACCCTGATTATAGTGGGTGGTGACCGGGCTCTGAACGACGGTGTCAATGCGGTGATGAATAATATAGAGACCTTGCCCGAGGATTTCGCAATGGGTGTGGTGCCGAACGGTAACGGAAACGATTATGCACGTTTCTGGGGTTTCACGGCTGATAACTACCGACAGACTATAGATGCTCTGATTGCGCGCAGGGTGAGGAAGATTGACGTGGGTGTATGTGTGTTTCAGGAGAACGGTATTCCGCGGAAACATTATTTCCTGAACTGTATAAATATAGGTATGGGTGACGCTATGCATCTTATCGGTTCGAAACGTCTGTCGCTCATTCCGGTTATCATTTCACAGATATTTGAAAGAAGACAGTTTAACTTCAGGATGAAGGTGGATACGGAAGATGTCAATTCGGAGTTCATGTCGATTTGCATAGGTAAGGCATGGGGCTACGGACAGACTCCGAATGCTGTGCCGTATAACGGTTTTCTGGACATGTCGGCTATCACACGTCCGAAGTGGTGGCAGTTGTTTGAGGGGTTCTGGTTGCTGGGTAAGGGACGTTTCTTAAACTATAAGAATGTTCACCCTTTCAGAGCTGAAAAGATTGTGGTGGAGAGTTGTGAGAAGGCTTCAATCAGTATCGACGGACAGTATATCAAGGTAAAAGATTATACTCCTGTAAAAGTGGAACTGGAACACGAGGTGCTCCGTTTCATCATCTGACGTCAGCCTATCTTGCTGATTTTCTTCAGCTGATCTTCATCGAGAATCGTGATTTTCCTGCCATCGACTGCCAGAATGCCTTCGCTGCAGAATGCAGAGAGGGTGCGGATGGCATTGGAGGTGGTCATGTTGGAGAGGCTGGCAAGGTCTTCACGCGACATGCGTGCTGCTATGGTCTGATTGTCTTCTTCGAATCCGTAGGTGTCTTTCAGAACCAGCAGTGACTCGGCAAGTCTGCCGCGAACATGTTTCTGTGTGAGGTTGACGACACGGCGGTCGCTGACACCCAGTCCGACGGCAAGGAAACGTACGAAGTAGTTTGCCAACTGAAGGTTTGTCTTTATCCATTTATCGAAAATCTGCATCGGAATGAGGTAGAGGATGGCGGGTTCAAATGCAACTGCTGAGGTGATGTAGTTTTCGTTTGCCAGATATGCCCTGTAACCGAAAAACTCTACCGGTTTGACGATTCGCACAATCTGGCTGCGACCACCGACACCGTCCCTGCATACCTTCACTTTGCCGTTTATCAGACAATGGAAGAACTGGGGAACATCACCTTCCTTGTACAATACCTCGTTCTTCTTGAGTTTGCGGATACGGATATGGTACAGGAGTTCCTTTATCTGTTCTTCGGTCAGCAGATTGCTGATAGGAGCCAGATTTTCCATTATCTCGGTCATGCGTGCAGAGTCTTGTCGCTTCATCATGGATGCCTGTCTTTTTCTGTCTGCAAATTTAATGCATTCGTTTCGAAGTTTACAAATGTTTCAATGGATTTTTATGTTGTCCAACATGTTTTTGTATTTCGTTTCAAAAAAAAACAAAAAAATGCATCAAAAATGTGTCAATATTTTGCGTGTAAGAATAATTCTCTCTAATTTTGTTGGGTAAAGTTTGAAGAACAATTTTTTAAACCTTAAAATACAACTATGAGTTATTTACGTTTTGACAAACCCCTGATGACTAACCTGCAAGAGTCTTTGCCGAAAGAACTGTTGCGTACAAACAAGTCGGGTGCGTATTCATGTTCGTCGATTGTGGACTGCAATACGCGTAAATATCACGGATTATTAGTTGTACCCGTACCAGAGATGGATGACGACAACCATGTGCTGCTGTCATCGCTTGACGAGACCGTCATTCAACACGGTGCTCAGTTCAATCTCGGACTGCACAAGTATTCAGGCAATACTTACAGTCCGCTGGGTCACAAGTATATCCGCGAGTTCTATTGGGACAAACTGCCTACCACTATCTACCGTGTCGGTGGTGTAGTCCTGAAGAAGGAGAGAGTTTTCCAACACTTCGAAAACCGTATCCTCATCCGTTACACTCTGCTCGATGCACACTCGGTAACGACACTGCGTCTGCGTCCGTTCCTCGCTTTCCGTTCGGTAAAGACATGTACACACGAAAACGGCATTGCCAACCGTGAGTATAATGTAGTGGACAACGGTATCTCAACACGTATGTACTCAGGTTATCCTGAACTGTACATGCAGTTGAACAAGAAGAATGAGTTCGTTTACACTCCGGACTGGTACCGCGGACTGGAATATCCGAAGGAGCAGGAACTGGGTTATGAGTATCTGGAAGACCTCTATGTTCCGGGTTATTTCGAGTTCAATATCAAGAAGGGAGAGAGCGTCATCTTCTCAGCCGGTGTGAGTGAACTGCACTCAAGAGAACTGAAGAAGCTGTTCGATCATGAGTATGACGTACATGTAGCACGCGACAGTTTCCAGTCTTGTCTGGTAAATGCTGCTCATCAGTTCCACTACGAGAAGGACAACGAGACTTATATCATTGCAGGCTATCCTTGGTTCAAGTGCCGCGCACGTGATATGTTCGTTTCGCTGCCGGGTCTGACCCTTGCAATCGACGAACCGGAATACTTCGAGAAGACAATGCGTACTGCCGAGAAGGCAATTCTGAACTATATAGCAGGAAAGCCGATAGGTGTGAATATCTCCGAATTTGACAAACCTGATATCCTGCTCTGGGCTACATGGTGTATGCAGCAGTATGCACGTCTCATCTCGCCCGAGGCAGCAACAGAGAAGTACGGTGCTCTGATTGAGAAGATTGTATCGTTCATCAAGAAGGGTGATCACCCGAAACTGGAAGTGCGTGAGAACGGTCTGCTCTATACCGACGGAACGAAGACTCCGGCTACTTGGATGAACTCAGAGGTGAACGGTTATCCGTGTGTTCCCCGTACCGGTTATATCGTTGAGATAAATGCTCTCTGGTATAATGCTCTCAGAGTATGCGTCGATGTACTGAACCGCAAGGGACGTAACGGCGAAGCTGATGAATATGCAGGTTTCGCTGATAAGGTAGGGGAGAGCTTCAAGCAGACATTCCTCAACCACCACGGTTATCTGCTCGATTATGTGGATGACGGATATATCTCATGGAGCGTCCGTCCGAATATGCTCATCGCTTCTTCGCTTGAGTATTCTCCACTCTCCACTCAGGAGCGCAAGAAGATACTCGATATCTGTACTAAGGAACTCCTCACTCCGAAGGGTATCCGTTCGCTGTCGCCTAAGTCGGGCGGTTACAACCCGATATATGCAGGCAGTCAGCAGCAGCGTGATGCAGCTTACCACCAGGGTACCGTATGGCCTTGGCTGTCAGGATTCTATCTCGAGACTTGTCTGAAGGTGTATAAGCACAGCGGACTCTCATGGGTGGACCGTCAGTTCGTAGGACTTGAGGAGGAACTCTTCTATCATTGCATCGGCACACTGCCCGAACTCTTCGACGGCAACCCACCGTTCCACGGACGCGGTGCCCTCTCGTTCGCTATGAACGTAGCAGCTGTGCTCAGAGTGAATAAGGTACTTGCAAAATACTATAATTATTAAAAAGGAGGAAAGAATATGAAAGTTATAATGTTTGGATGGGAATTTCCACCTAAGATTTATGGCGGTCTTGCAGTTGCTTCCTACGGTATCACAAAAGGTATGGTAGAAGGACAGCCAGATGCAGAAATCACATTCTGTCTTCCAAAACCAACAGGTGACGAGGAGAAATTCCTTAAGATTATCAATATGAGCCAGGTTCCTGTAGCTTGGCGCGACGTACAATACGATGCTATCAAAGACCGTATGGTAGGACACACGGCAGAGGATTATTACCGTTTCCGCGATCATATCTATGCCGACTTCAACTATATGGGAGTTGACGATATGGGATGTCTGCAGTTTGCCGGAGGTTATCCGCAGAACCTGCACGAGGAGATTAACAACTTCTCAATCATTGCAGGTGTACTGGCTCGCAGCGAACAGTTTGACATCATCCATGCTCACGACTGGCTTACTTATCCGGCTGGTGTACATGCCAAGATGGTAAGTGGAAAACCACTGTGTATCCATGTTCATGCAACGGATTTCGACCGCTCACGTGGAAAGGTGAATCCTACTGTCTATTCTATTGAGAAGAACGGTATGGATCATGCCGACTGCATCATGTGTGTGTCGGAACTGACCCGTCAGACTGTCATCAAGGAATATCATCAGGATCCGCGTAAGTGCTTCGCTATGCACAACGCCGTTTATCCACTGCCACAGGAATATAAGGATATTCCACGTGTCGATAACGGAAAAGAGAAGGTGGTTACCTTCCTCGGACGTATCACTATGCAGAAGGGACCTGAATACTTCATCGAAGCTGCCGACCTCGTATGCAAGCGTACCAGCAACGTACGTTTCTGCTTCGCCGGTTCAGGTGATAAGTATTGGGAGATGGTTGACCTCGCAGCAGTCAAAGGTATTGCCGACCGTTGCCACTTCCCTGGTTTCCAGCGCGGTAAGCAGGTGTATGAATGTTATAAGGCTTCAGACGTCTTTGTCATGCCTTCCGTTTCCGAACCTTTCGGTATCGCACCGCTTGAGGCTATGCAGTGCGGTACACCGTGTATCATCTCGAAACAGTCAGGTTGCGGTGAAATCCTTACAAATGTGATAAAAGTTGACTACTGGGACATCAACGCTATGGCTGATGCCATCTATGCCCTCTGTAATTATCCGGGCCTGCATACTCAACTCAAGGAGGAGGGACTCAAGGAGGTTGACGAAATCACATGGGTGAAGGTAGGACACCGAATCCGCAAACTGTATGATGAATGCATCCAGAACGGAGGATTCCTGCATTAAAAATTGTCGAACAAAAAAATCAAAACATACAATCATATGAAAAAGATATGTCTATACTTTGAGATTCACCAGATCATACATCTCAAGCGTTACCGTTTCTTCGACATAGGTCGTGACCACTACTACTATGACGACTATGAGAATGAACGTTCAATCAACTATATCGCAGAACGTAGTTATGTTCCTGCTCTGCAGACACTCCTGCAGATGTGTAAAGATCATCCTGAATTCCGTGTTGCATTCTCACTCTCAGGTGTGGGACTGGAGCAGCTTGAATTCCATGCACCGCAGGTAATCGACCTCTTGCAGGAACTCAATAAGACAGGTCAGGTGGAATTCCTCAGTGAACCGTATAGCCATGGTCTGGCATCACTCGCAAATGAGGAGAGCTTCGAACTCGAAGTGAAGCGTATGAGCAAGAAGATTAAGGAACTCTTCGGCAAGGAACCAAAGGTATTCCGCAATTCTTCACTCATCTACAACGACGAAATAGGTGCTCAGGTTGCTGCAATGGGCTTCAAGGGTATCCTCACTGAAGGTGCTAAGCAGGTACTCGGTTGGAAATCGCCTCACTACCTCTACCACTGCGCTACCGACCCACGTCTGAAGGTGCTCATGCGTGATATCAACCTGTCAGAGGATATCACTGAACGCTTCACATCCAATCCGATTATGGCTGACCAGTGGCTCGACTGGATTGCATCTACTCCGGAAGGGGAAGACATTATTAATATATTCGGCGAACTCGTTACCTTCGGTATCTTCCATCCGCTCGAGGGAGGTATTCTCGAATTCCTGAAGGCTATCCCTGTTCTTGCAAAAGACCGCAACATCGGATTTGCTCTCCCGTCAGAACTCTGTGCACAGAAGAGTGTAGGACCGGTTGAGGTTCCTTACAACATCTCATGGGTTGACGAAGAGCGTGACACTTCCTGCTGGCTCGGTAACCATCTGCAGCGTGAGGCATTCAACAAACTCTACAGCGTTTGCGAACGAGTACTCATCTGCAATGACCGTCGTATCAAGATGGACTGGGACTACCTGCAGGCATCTAACAACTTCCGTTTCATGACTACGAAGCCAAGCATGAAGTTCCGCGATATCTACGACTCTCCATACGATGCCTTCACAAACTATATGAATATCATCGGTGACTTCATCTCTCGCGTTAACAATCTTTACGGAGGTGCTGAAAACGAGGAGATTAACAGTCTTATTACCACCATCCAGAATCAGGATGATGAGATAGCTGCAAAGGATAAGGAGATAGAAAAACTGCAGAAACTTCTGGCTAAGTACAACCCGGTTGAGGCTAAGAAGGCTACAGCTCCTACACCACAGGTTGAGGCTGCTCCGAAGAAGGCTGCTAAGAAAGCTCCTGCTAAGAAAGCTCCTGCTAAGAAGACTGCAAAGAAGGCAGAGAAGTAATTTTTCCCGAATACGGAAAACAGTAATTGGAAAGAAGGGTAGTGTGCCCTTCTTTCTTTTTTTGCTTTTACCATACGCTTTTTTCATGGTGTAAGACTGTTTCTGCCTGTTATTCACGCTTAAATGTGAAGTTTTTCGGTTTGTTCTTCTTTGTTTGATTTTTTTATCATATTTTTGCAGAGAATTAGTGAATACCATAGAAGACGGCAAAACGAATGGATGAAAAGATAGAACATCAAGGTGTGGTTGAAGAGATGAGTCCGGATTATGTTCGTGTAACGATTGTACAGGTGGCTGCGTGTGCGGAATGCAAGGCGAAGTCGCTCTGTGTGTCGTCGGAGAGCAAGGAGAAGGTGATAGAGGTGAAGGGTAGTTATCCGAACCTCAAGGTGGGGGATGCTGTCAAGGTGTGCGGTTCGATGCAGATGGGAAGACGTGCAGTACTGCTGGCTTTCACTCTGCCGATGGTGATGCTGCTTCTGATTGGTTTCGTATGTCTCGGAATACTGAATATGTCGGAAGGATGGGTGATGCTGCTTATGTTGCTGAGTCTGACGGTGTATTTTTCCGTGATGTACCTTTTGAGGAGTAGGATAGAAAGGGAGTTCCGGTTTTGGATTGAAAATTCTAATTTATAAAAATCTTATTTTATGAACGTAATTCTGATTGCTGTAATTGTTCTGGGCTGTATCGGACTCGTCTTGGCGGGTAGTATCTTCGGTGTGGCAAAGAAGTTTGCAGTTAAGGAAGATCCGCGTATCGGTCAGGTGCTGGAAGTATTGCCAGGAGCTAACTGTGGTGGATGTGGTTTTCCTGGTTGTGGCGGTATGGCTGCTGCATGTGTGAAGGCTGCTGATGCAGGTTCGCTCGACGGACTGAATTGTCCGGTCGGTGGTGCTGAATGCATGGAAAAGGTAGCGGGTATTCTTGGTATGGAAGTTACGGCGGCAGCTCCAAAGGCTGCTTTTGTTCGCTGTAACGGAACATGTGAAAACCGTCCGAAGGTGGTTGCTTATGACAGCGTGAGAAGTTGTCGTGTTGCAAATTCTACCGGTATGGGCGAAGGTGCCTGTGCATTTGGCTGTCTGGGTTGTGGCGACTGTGTCGCAGCTTGTCAGTTTGATGCTATCAAGATGAACACCGTGACTGGTATGCCTGAAGTCGATATGACGAAATGTACTGCCTGCGGTGCTTGTGCAAAGGCATGTCCGCGTCATATCATCGAGATTCGTCAGGTCAGTGGCGAGGCAAAGGATGCTTACGTCGTTGAATGTATGAACAAGGACAAGGGTGCTGCTGCAATGAAGGTATGCCTGAATGCTTGTATCGCTTGTAAGAAGTGTGAAGGTTCATGCGGAAGCGATGCTGTTCACGTCATCGACAATGTGGCATATATCGATCCTGAAAAGTGTGTTCTCTGCGGTCAGTGTTACGATGCTTGTCCACGTGGTACCATCGCATCGGTAAGTGTGAAGGGTATTGAACGTAAGCCGAAGGCAAAGCCGGCTGCCAAGCCAGCTGCAAGTGCGGCTCCTCAGACTGGTGCTGCTCCTAGTGCTGCCCCTGCAAAACCTGCTAAGGAGTGGAAGCCTATCGAACTGAAGTATGATGCTCCGCTGCCTCCAAGTCAGCAGATCGTACTGGCTGGTCCGAAGGACATCAGCAATCCGGTTGCTCCTGTCAAGGAGATGCAGTTCGAGGCTAAGCGTACGGATGCTCCACTGCCTCCAAGTCAAATGATTTTATTAGGATTAAAATAAAAAACTGATTATATGAAAACATTTAGAATAGGTGGAGTTCACCCAGCAGAGAACAAACTGTCTGCTTCAGAACCTATCAAGGTTGCCGAGTTGCCGAAGGTTGCCGTCTATCCTATGGGACAGCATATCGGTGCACCTGCAGTGCCCATCGTAAAGAAGGGTGACAAGGTGAAGGTAGGTACGATGATAGCTGAAGCCGGTGGTTTTGTATCTGCTCCTATCTTTTCTGGTGTCAGCGGTACGGTGCTGAAAGTAGATACCGTAGTGGATGCCAGTGGGTATGCAAAGCCTGCCGTATATATAACTGTAGAAGGTGACGAATGGGAAGAGAGCATTGACCGCTCGGAAAAACTCGTCACTACAAAGGATAAACCCGAACTGACTCCCGAGGACATCATCGGAAAGATTAAGGCTGCCGGTATCGTTGGTATGGGTGGTGCATGTTTCCCGACTCATGTCAAGCTGACTCCTCCTCCAGGCAGCAAACCTGAATGGGTTATCATCAATGCTGTAGAGTGTGAACCATACCTCACAGCCGACCATCGTCTGATGCTTGAAAAAGCAGATGAGGTGCTTGTAGGTGTTGACCTGCTGATGAGAGCCGGAAAAGTAAATAAGGCATACATCGGAATCGAAGAGAATAAACCCGATGCCATTGCTTTGCTTCAGGAGAAATGTAATGTGTTGTATCCGAATATCGAGATTGTTCCACTTAAGACCAAATATCCGCAGGGTGGTGAAAAGCAGCTTATCGATGCCGTAGTTCGTCGTCAGGTACCCGCTCCTCCTGCTCTGCCTGTAAGTGTTGGAGCAATAGTTCAGAACGTCGGTACTGCATTTGCTGTGTATGAAGCAGTTATGAAGAACAAACCGCTCTTTGAACGTGTTGTTACGGTTACAGGAAAATCGCTGAAGAAACCAAGCAACCTGCTTGTGAGAATGGGTACTCCGATGAGTCAGCTTATCGATGCCTGTGGCGGTCTGCCTGAGGATACCGGTAAGGTTATCGGCGGTGGTCCGATGATGGGTAAGGCTCTGCGCAATACAGAGGTCCCAATCTGTAAGGGTTCGTCGGGTGTCCTCATCATGAACGATAAGGAGGCTAAGCGTGCAGAACCACAGACATGTATCCGTTGTGCCAAGTGTGTCGGAGCATGTCCGATGGGTCTCGAACCATACCTGCTTGCTACGCTCAGTGAGAAACATATGTATGAGAGGGCAATGAATGAGGATGTTGTCAGCTGTATCGAGTGTGGCTCGTGTCAGTTCACTTGTCCTTCAAACCGTCCGCTTCTCGACCTCATCCGCGACGGCAAGTCAACAGCAATGGGTATCATTCGTGAAAGAGCTGCTGCAGCACGTGAAGGCAAATAAATAGTAATTGATAATAAAATTGATTATATGAATAAGTTAATTGTATCACTTTCACCGCATGTTCATTCGGGCGACTCCATATCCAGGAATATGTACTTGGTAATCATTGCCTTGGTTCCTGCTTTGCTGTGCTCGTTCATCTCGTTTGGCATCGGTGCAATCATAACGACTGCCATCAGCGTGGCGTCTTGTGTATTCTTCGAGTGGGCTATCAATAAGTTCTGCATGAAGAATAAGAACTGTACGGTATGTGACGGTTCTGCAATTCTCACGGGTCTTCTGCTTGCCTTCAACCTCCCAAGTAATATCGCTCCTTGGATTATCGTAATAGGTGCTTTCTTTGCAATTGGAGTGGTGAAGATGACATTCGGCGGACTTGGTTGCAACCTGTTCAATCCGGCATTGGCAGGACGTGCTTTCCTTCTCATTTCCTTCCCTGTAGCCATGACTACATGGCCTGTTCCGGGTCAGGGCTTCGGTACTTATCTCGATGCTAAGACAGGTGCTACTCCTCTGGCTCTGATGCAGGAGATGTTCAAATCTGGCGATTTGACAAAACTGCCGGAGGTGGAAGATATGCTTCTCGGAAATACTGGAGGTTGTCTCGGTGAGGTATGTGCTCTAGCAATCCTGCTCGGTGGCATTTTCCTCCTTTGGAAGAAGGTTATCACTTGGCACATCCCTGTAAGTATTATCTGTACAGTATTCGTAATATCGGGTCTGCTTTGGATTATCAATCCGGTAATCTTCTCAAACCCGGTTGCTGAGATTTTCAGTGGTGGTCTGATGCTGGGTGCTGTATTCATGGCTACCGACTATGTCACTTCGCCTATGTCGGCAAAGGGACAGCTCGTGTTCGGTGTGGCTATCGGATTCCTGACCATCATCATCCGTATCTTCGGTGCTTATCCTGAGGGTATGTCGTTTGCCATACTCATCATGAATGCATTCGTGCCACTCATCAACTCTAAGTTCAAGCCAACCCGTTTTGGTGAAGTATCAACTAAATAACAGAATGGAATATGAAAAAGCTTAAATCATCACTTACAAACATGCTGTCGGTACTGACAGTCATCTCTGTTGTAGCAGGATGTGTGTTGGCTTATGTCAATTCCGTTACTGCACCTCAGATTGAGAAGATAAATGCGGACAATCTTGCTGCCGGCATCAAGGCGGTCATGGGTTCTGATGATATTCAGGTATCTGAACCGAAAGAGGTAGAGGACTTCACAGTATATGAGATAACTGAAAATGATACCCCACTCGGTACGGCTGTTGTCACAGTAAACAAAAATGGTTTCGGTGGTCCGCTCAAGGTTCTCGTCGGTTTCGACAAGAAAGGTACAATCCTTGGTTACACCCTGCTCGAACATGCTGAGACTCCGGGACTTGGAGCAAAGGCAGGGGATTGGTTTCAGAAGGATGGAAAGGGTAGTATCATCGGTATGAATCCGGGTGAGAACAACTTCACGGTATCGAAGGACGGAGGAGACGTGGATGCCATCACAGCTTCTACCATCACCTCACGTGCTTTCCTCGCTGCCATCCAGAATGCCTATGATAAGGTTATAAAGCCTCAGGACGGTGTTTCTGGTGCTACTCCTCAAGCAAATAACTAACTTAAAAGAAAGGAACAAACGTATGAATAACATTAAAGTTTTATTGAATGGTATCATAAAGGAGAATCCGACATTTGTCCTTCTTTTGGGTATGTGTCCTACTTTGGGTACCACATCGTCAGCCTTCAACGGTATGTCGATGGGTTTGGCAACGATGGCTGTGCTCATCGTCTCTAACTTAATCATTTCGCTTATCAAGAAACTGATTCCCGACATGGTTCGCATCCCTTCATATATCGTTGTGATTGCGAGTCTTGTGACGGTTCTTCAGATGCTCATCAAAGCATATGCTCCGGAAGTGGACAAGAGTCTCGGACTCTTCATTCCGCTCATCGTTGTGAACTGTATCATCCTCGGACGTGCTGAGGCATTTGCTGCAAAGAATAATCCGATAGCTTCTATCTTCGACGGTATAGGTATCGGACTCGGTTTCACTATCGCATTGACATGTCTCGGTGCAGCACGTGAACTGCTCGGTACAGGTGCTATCTTTGGTCAGACCCTCTGGGGCGAGGATTACGGCATGCTTATGTTCGTGCTTGCTCCTGGTGCATTCCTTGCTCTGGGCTATCTTATCGTAGTGTTTAACAAAATCTTCAAGAAGGCATAATTATGGAAACAGTACTTAGTTTAGTTCTCATCATCATAACTGCGATATTTGTCAACAACGTAGTGCTTGCACAGTTCCTTGGCATCTGTCCGTTCCTCGGTGTGTCGAAGAAAGTAGATACAGCCAGTGGTATGGGAATGGCGGTGACAGCCGTATTGGTAGTAGCTACAGCAGTTACTTATGCTATACAGAAGTTCTTGCTCGATGAGTTCGGTCTCGGTTATCTGCAGACTATCGCATTCATCCTTGTCATTGCAGCACTCGTGCAGATGATTGAAATCATACTGAAGAAGACAATGCCAGCCCTCTATCAGGCTCTGGGTGTGTTCCTCCCTCTGATTACAACCAACTGCTGTATCCTGGGTGTGGCTATCCTTGTCATTCAGAAAGACTTCAACTTGCTCGAGGGTCTGATTTATGCTGCTTCGACAGGTATCGGTTTTCTTTTGGCAATGGTACTCTTTGCAGGACTGCGCGAACAACTCGAACTCGTCAATGTACCGAAGTCGTTTGCAGGTGTACCAATCGCACTTGTAACTGCCGGACTTCTGGCTATGGCCTTCATGGGCTTCAGCGGAGTTGACGGAGGTCTGAAACTCATCTTTGGATTGTAAAACGCTATGATTACAAATAAAAAGCCCGAATGATTGATTTCGGGCTTTTTTAAAGTGTTCAGCTACAATAAAAAACCTGTTTTTACGTTTAATTATATAATTAAGGAGTAAGATATTTTAAAACCCAAAAACGTCAGATGTCTTCATCGAAAAACATTGATAGAATGAGTGCTTTCGAAAGAGCATTGAAGAGGATAGGGGATTTTCTCGGTGCAGCATTCCTGATTATTCTTTTATCTCCCTTTTTTCTGATAATATTCCTGATATACAAACTTACCGGATGCGGTGAGGTGATATATTCACAGGAACGTATCGGACTTGGTGGCAAACCCTTCAATATCTATAAGTTCCGCACTATGGTGCAGGAAGCAGAATGTGAGGGTGTGCCCATGCTGGAACAGCCGGACGATAACCGACTGATGAAATACGGAAAATGGATGCGTGCCAAACATATCGACGAACTGCCACAGCTCATCAACGTGCTTAAGGGCGATATGTCGTTTGTAGGTTACCGTCCCGAGCGTCAGTACTTCATCGACCAGATAATGGAAAAGAATCCCGACTACGCCTTGCTTTTCGTAAGTCGTCCGGGTGTAACGTCGATGGCTACTGTCCACAACGGTTACACAGATACAATGGAAAAGATGCTGAAGCGTCTCGACTACGACCTCGACTATCTGCGCAACCGTACACTTCTCTTAGACTGGAAAATTATAATAGACACCATAATTAGTATTTGATACCCAAAATCATGAAAGATATGCTGAAGAAATTTGTTTTAAGCCTGTTAGTAGCAGTATTCCCGCTTTATATCATGGCGCAATCCATGACTGATTCTCAGGTAATAAAGTTTATTCAGAATGAACAGGAAAAAGGAACTTCCCAGGCTCAGATAGTTCAGAAACTCGTTCGTCAGGGAGTTACTACTGCTCAGTTGCAACGTATTCGTAAGAAGTACAACAAGCAACAGGAAGAGTTGAAACAAACACAGACTCCAGAGGAACAACGTGATGCTGAACGTGTTGCCGTACGTCAGCAACAGAATGTAGGTACTGGAATGGTGAGCAACCGTACACGACTTCAGCGTAATATGGGTGAAGAACTCAGCCTCTTCAAGGGCGATTCACTTTATCTTGTGGAGGATAAAAAGGAAATCTTCGGACATAATATCTTCAACAACGAGATGCTTACCTTCCAGCCAAGTACGAATATGCCTACACCAGCTAACTACAGACTCGGTGCTGGCGACAACGTGGTTATCGAGGTATGGGGCGCATCACAGCAGACCATTAATGGTATTGTGTCTGGCGACGGAACCATCACAGTAGAAGGTGTAGGTCCTATCCGTGTTGCTGGTATGACTGTCAGTCAGGCGAACAGTGCGTTGAAATCAAAGATGGGTAAATACTATAAAGACTCCAATATTCAGCTCACGGTTTATGACACACGTACAGTACAGGTACAGGTGCTTGGTGAAGTGAAAACTCCTGGTACTTATACGTTGAGTGCTCTTTCCACAGCCTTCAATGCCCTCTATTCTGCA
The DNA here is from genome assembly GCA_902774005.1 of uncultured Bacteroidales bacterium. GTDB lineage: Bacteria > Bacteroidota > Bacteroidia > Bacteroidales > Bacteroidaceae > Minthosoma. The sequence continues at coordinate 17,687 of CACYGK010000032.1, forward strand.
GGTGGTATAAGTGATGTTGGTTCGTTGCGTGATATTAAGGTATATCGTGCAGGCAGGGTTATTGCTTCAATCGATGTTTATGACTATATTTTCAATGGCAATGCCAGCGGTGACGTGCGTCTTCAGGACAATGACGTTGTTGTAGTAGGACCATACACCTGTCTTGTTGTAATCGATGGCGGTGTGAAACGTCCAATGTACTACGAGATGCTTCCAACCGAATCAGTCGGCACTCTGATCGAATATGCCGGTGGTTTTACTGGCGAGGCTTACAAGAAAAGTGTCTCTCTGACCCGTAAGACCGGAGCACAGAACAGCATCCATACGGTTGATGAGTTTCAGTTCAACAATTTCCTCGTTGACGATGCCGACTCGGTTTATGTAGGAGTCATACTTACATCCGACTACACCAACCTGCTTGAAATCAAGGGAGCCGTAGAGCGTCCGGGAACATATCAGTTCGGCGATAATATCTCTTCCTTGAAAGACCTGGTTAATGCAGCCGGAGGACTGAAGCGTGATGCTTTTACCAAACGTGTCATCATCCACCGCAGAAAGGCAGACCGCACACTTGAGGTACTCAATGTTAATATAGGTGATGTCATGAACGGCACAGCACCTGATGTAATTCTTCAGAAGGACGATGCAGTATTTGTTCCTAACACTACAGATATGAGAGGTGATCAGATGCTGAGCATCTATGGCGAGGTTCGTGAACCTGGAAACTATACTTATGCTGATAATACAACTATTGAAGATCTTATCCTTATGGCAGGCGGTCTTACTGAATCTGCTTCAACTGCAAAGGTCAACGTCTATCGTCGTGTTGTAAACCCTGATGCACTTGAGGAGACGGAGAGTCTTACAGAGAACTACACATTCTCTTTGAAGGATGGCTTCGTTATTGATGGTGAAGCAGGTTTTGTTCTCCAGCCATTCGATCAGGTTGTTGTTCGTCGCAGTCCTGTTTATAATACTCAGGAAAATGTTACAATAAGCGGTTTTGTACATTTTGCCGGTCAATATGCTATGTCGAGTAAAAGCTACAAACTCACCGACTTAGTTAATGATGCAGGAGGAATCTCAAAATTTGGTTATGCCAAAGGTGCTCGTCTGCGTCGCCGACTCAACGAAGAAGAACGTATGGTACGTCAGCAGACAATACGCGCTCAGCAGATTGAGATTCTTGAAGATGCAACCAAAGCAGATAAAGACTTCAATCGTGAATTGGTTGACTCGCTTATCTCTCTGAAATCAGACTTGGGAAGTACATATCTTGTTGCTATCGATCTCGAAGAAGCAATGAAACACCCTGGTGGCGAAGCAGATATCCGTCTTCGTGAAGGTGATCAGTTATATGTGCCTCAATTTTCTAATACAGTTAAGGTTTCGGGTGCAGTAGGTTATTCTGTATCTATGCTGTACAAGGAGGGTGAACCTCTGAGCTACTACATCAAGCATGCCGGAGGATATGATGATCGTGCCAAAAAGAAGGGTGTTTATTCTATCGCCCTCAACGGACAGGTTACCCAGCTCAAGAGTTCGTCGAAGAAAGGTATCGAACCGGGTTGCGAAATCGTTGTTCCAACCAAAACTGTCGAAAGCAGGAAGTTATCAACAGCAGAAGTTCTCAGTATCGGTTCGTCAGCAGCATCCATCGCAGCTGTCATCGCAACCATTGCTAACATCTTGAAGAAATAACAGAAACGTAACGATAACAAAAAAGGAGGTGACCGCGTGGTCATCTCCTTTCTTTTTTATCTGTCAGCAGAATCTTACTTAGCGCAGCAAGCAAGCTTACCGTCAGAACCGAGTACGTTCACAATCTTGTGGATGTACATCTTCTTCATGTTCTCGCGTGCTGGCTTCAGATACTGACGTGGGTCGAAGTCACCCGGGTGCTCAGCGAGGTGCTTGCGGATTGCAGCAGTCATAGCGAGACGAGAGTCAGAGTCGATGTTGATCTTGCAAACAGCGCTCTTTGCAGCCTTGCGGAGCTGTTCCTCTGGAATACCGATAGCAGCTTCGAGGTGACCACCGTACTTGTTGATTGTGTTTACTTCGTCCATTGGAACTGAAGAAGAACCGTGGAGAACGATAGGGAATCCAGGAAGTTTCTTCTCAATCTCAGCGAGGATGTCGAATGCCAATGGTGGTGGAACGAGAACGCCGTTCACGAGTGTGCACTGTTCTGGAGTGAACTTGTGAGCACCGTGGCTTGTACCGATAGAGATAGCGAGTGAGTCGCAACCTGTACGGGTAGAGAAGTCGATAACCTCTTCAGGCTTAGTGTAGTGAGACTCAGCAGCTGAAACTTCGTCCTCAACACCAGCGAGAACACCAAGTTCAGCTTCAACAGTTACGTCAAACTGATGAGCATAGTCTACAACCTTCTTAGCCAGAGCGATGTTCTCCTCGTATGGGAGGTGAGAACCGTCGATCATAACTGAAGAGAAACCGTTGTCGATACAGTCCTTGCAGAGTTCGAAAGTATCACCGTGGTCGAGGTGCAGAACGATTTCAGGAGCTTCGCAACCGAGTTCCTTTGCATATTCTACAGCACCCTTAGCCAGGTTGCGGAGGATAGTGCCGTTAGCATAGTTGCGTGCACCCTTGCTCACCTGCATGATAACTGGAGACTTTGTCTCTACTGCAGCCATAACGATAGCCTGCATCTGTTCCATTGTGTTGAAGTTGAATGCTGGGATAGCATATCCACCTGCAACAGCTCTCTTAAACATCTCGCGAGTGTTTACGAGACCAAGTTCTTTGTAACTAATCATAGAGCTAATAGTTTTTTTGTAAGCCCTCCTGCCCAGTAAGATGAGCAGGGTAGGGCTGGGTTTATAAATGGTTTTGTTATAATGTGATGTTCTGGAGGAATGAGATGAGCACACCCGCAGCTACTGCCGAACCGATAACACCGCTGACGTTCGACGACATGCAGTAGTTCAGTACGTGGTTCTTGGGGTCGTACTTAGTTGAAATCTCGTTGCACACACGGCTTGCCATAGGTACGGCACTCAGTCCTGTTGCTCCGATGAGCGGATTAATCTTCTTCTTCGAGAACAGGTTCGTAATCTTCACCATGAAGATACCCGAAGCGATTGAGAGTCCGAAGGCAAAGAAACCGCCGATGACGATACCGATGGTAGTCCAGTTGAGGAACGCCTGAACGGTCATCGTAGCACCTACACAGAGTCCGAGGAATACGGTAGCTGTGTTCATGATGGAGTTTGATATAGTGTCGAACAGACGGCTCGTATCCGAACCGATTTCCTTCAGCAGGTTACCGAACATAAGCATACCGATAAGACTTACGGCTGTCGGTACGAGCAGAGCCACGATAGTAGTCACGGCGATTGGGAAAATAATCTTTATCACCTTCTCGTTCTTCATCTTGTTTGTCGGTGGGAAGAGCTTATCCTGCTCCTTCATGTTGATGCGCAGTTCCTTCTCCGAGCAGGTCAGTTTCACAACCAGCGGAATGATGACAGGCACCAGAGCCATGTATGAATATGCTGCGATAGCGATTGGAGCCAGGAGGTGCGGAGCCAGTTTGATGGTAGTGAAGATAGCCGTAGGACCGTCGGCACCACCGATGATACCGAGCGATGCAGCCTCTTTGATATTGAAGAATCCGCTACCTACCGCTACGAGCAGTACGGCAAAGATACCCAGCTGGGCAGCAGCACCGAAGATAGACAGACGCAGGTTGCGCAGCATCGGACCGAAGTCAGTCAGCGCACCCACACCCATGAATATCACAGGTGGCAGGAATCCCGTCTTGATAAGCATATAATACAGGAAGTTCATCAGTCCCAGGTCGTGTGCAATCGCAGGGAGCGACATATCCCAGATGTTCTCGGCCAGCACCTTGCCCGAAGCGTCCACGATGCGACCTGTCTCGTCAGCCTGATACACACCCATGTCGCCGCCCGGGAAGTTGGCAATCAATACTCCGAAAGCGATTGGGATGAGCAGCAGTGGCTCGAAATGCTTCACTATACCCAGGTACAGCAGTACGAAGGCAAGCAAATACATTATTATATAAGTACCGTTCGATGCGACGATGTCTGAAAACGCCGTCATCTGGTAAAGATTATTAAAAATTTCTTCCATAAATTTAAGCAAGCTTCATTATTGGATCGTCTTCTTCTACTGAGTCGCCGGAGGCTACGAGGATAGCGGTGATGACACCAGCCTTGTCTGCACGGATAGCATTGAAGGTCTTCATAGCCTCGATATATCCGAGAGTGTCGCCAGCCTGAACAGCATCGCCCACCTTCTTCGGAGTCTCAGAGTTGTCCTTCACGAGGTAGAACTTACCCTCCAGCGGAGCTACGATATCCTCACCCTCACCTGTGGGAGCAGCCTGTGGAGCAGCACCTGCAGCCGGAGCAGGAACAGCATCGCCGTATGCAATGTCAACCTTGTAGTTTACTCCGTTCACCTGAACAGTTACTGACTTAGGACCTTCACCGCCTGCAGCCGGAGCATTTTTCGCAGCCTTACGCTTAGCGAGGTCAGCCTCGAAGTCTGCCTTAGCCTTACCGCTCTTGTAAGCACGATACTGCTCTGGGTGCATAGCCAGTTCGAACAGTTCCTCATCGTCCTCGCCGAGTTCCCATCCGTTCTCCTTCATCTCCTTGCGGAACTCATCCAACTTGTCGGGGAAGTACGACTGCGGGTCTTGAGTCTCGAATTCGCGTCCCTGTTCCTTAGCCATCTTGATAAGCTCAGGAGCTACCGGACCAGGCAGCTGACCTGCCTTACCCAGAATCATATCCCATATTGTATCGGCAATCATCGACCAGCGCTCCTTACCTTTCTCCATCTGAATAACGTTCATCAGAGCCAGGTTCTTCACATACTGTGAGAACGGAGTCACCAGACATGGGTAACCCACCTTAGGCCATACGTATGCTACCTCGTCGAACAACTTCACGAGCAGGTCGTCGGTAGTCAGTTCTGGCTGACCGTTCTTCACCTTCCACTTGTTCAGCGACTTCAGATTGTCTTCGAGGTCGGTCATCAGCGAACCCATCATACCGCCCGGCAGACCCGGCTTCACGAGCAGCGAGTTATTGATGTGGTTAAGTTCCGGAATATAATAGCCGAGGAAGTCGTCGCACATCTCCTGAATCTGAGTGCGCACCTCCATATAAGCAGCCATATTGATTTCCTTCACCTTGAAACCGGCATCCTTCAACATCTCCTGCACGGTGATGATGTCTGCATGTCCTGTACCCCAAGACAGAGGTGACATACCAGTGTCGATATAGTCACATCCAGCCTCACACACCTCAAGGATGCTAGCCATATTGAAACCAGGACCGGCATGGCTGTGATACTGGATAACGATATCCTTCTTATAAGCTTTGATTCCGGCTACAATCTTACCCAAAGATACCGGACGACCGATACCTGCCATATCCTTCAGACAGATTTCGTCGGCTCCTGCATCGATAAACTGCTTAGCCAGATTTACGTAATACTCCACAGTATGGATAGGGGAGTAGGTGATGCAGAGCGAAGCCTGAGCAATCATACCAGCCTCCTTGGCATACTGGATTGACGGAATCACATTGCGCGGGTCGTTCAGTCCGCAGAAGATACGAGTGATGTCCGTACCCTGAGCCTTCTTCACCTTGTAGAACAGACGGCGCACATCCTTTGGAACCGGACTCATACGCAGACCGTTCAGGGCGCGGTCAAGCATGTGAGTCTGAATGCCAGCCTCATGGAAAGGCTTCGTCCATGCGCGTACCGCCTTATTAGGATTCTCTCCGAAGAGCAGATTTACCTGTTCAAAACCTCCACCGTTAGTCTCGACACGGTCGAAACATCCCATCTTGATGATGGCTGGAGCTACCTTTACGAGCTGGTCAACACGTGGCTGATACTTACCTGCACTCTGCCACATATCACGGAAGACCAGTGAGAATTTTACTTCTTTTCCCATTTTTCTTAATTCTTATTGAGTTACGTTTATAATTTCGTTATCTTCTCCGTATGACCCTTACCGCCTGTAATCTGAGCCACCACAGCATCAATTACAGCCTTCACCGTAGCGTCCACCTGCTGTACAGCACTCTGTGCCGCAGCCACCGGCTTCTGACTTGTCACCTCCTCGGGTGCATACTTGTTTACGAGCTTGATGAGCAGCGTGCCCAGACCGATCACGATGAGCAGAATGCAGAACACCGTCAGCATACCTACCACCATCAGTTGCAAAGCTCCGAAAATGTCGTTTGTTATCATTCCTATTGTTGTTTTTGGTTAAAAATCTTCTTACTTTAAAAAACTCAATACTCATTGAGCCATAATCCTTGCAAAGGTACACATTTTATATAAAATATTAAAGGCTACCGCGAAAATATACACCTTTTTTTTACATTTTTTTTCTTATGTAATAATTTTGCGCAAAAATGCGTTGTAACTTTGTAACTTTGTAACTTTGTAACTTGAAAATCGGAGGAATGCATTTCTGCAAACCTCCGATTTGAATATTAATGGGTTTTTAACCTAGATGTGCGAGGATGTACTGAAGTACAAGTATTGCTGCGTTGATTATCACAGTCGCAATGTTGACTGACTTCTTCTGTTCTTCAGACATACTGCCTCCTTAGTGCGGCAACGCAAACTTGTTCTCTGTGATCACCTTAGCGCACTCCTGCATGTCCTTCTTGGTTGATACCGAAGGAGTGAAGATGATGCGCTTGCGCTTGATGAGGTCAGCACCCACTTCGTCCTTCTTGTCCTCCGGCTTCGCCTTCATGTCAAGTCCGAAGCGGAAGGTACCGAGGTCTCCGAACTCCAGTCCGTGACCG
>CACYGK010000033.1 GCA_902774005.1 uncultured Bacteroidales bacterium
GAGTTTTATTCATCTTGAGTATTTCAATTTCAGAAACGATTCGATTGCGGGTCTGCTGTTCAATCTGCTTGCTGAGAAAGCAAAGCATGGTGTGAAGGTGCGTGCGCTGTATGATGCTTTCGGCAATTCGTCGAACAACAAGCCTATAAAGCATGCTATGCATGACAGTATACGTGCCTTGGGTATCGACCTGGTGCTGTTTGACCCTATCAGATTTCCGTGGGTGAACCATATCATTCCACGTGACCATAGGAAGATTGTGGTGATTGACGGCAAGGTGGCTTATACCGGTGGCATGAATGTGGCAGATTACTATATCGAGGGTATTCCGGGTATAGGTCCGTGGCACGATCTGCACATGAGGATTGAAGGAGAGGCTGTGGATGACCTGAACGAGATTTTCGCCTCGATATGGAAGAAGGTGACGAAGGAGGAGGTAAGAGGTATCAATTATTTCCCACGCAGGTACGGTGTGCAGATGGAGCATGGAGATGATGACCTGATTATCGTGGACAGGAACGCAGGAAAGACTTCAGACGCCATACGCGATTTGTTCGCAACGATGATTGAGAGTGCGAGGAAGAGCGTCAAACTGATAAATCCATATTTCGTACCTACTCACAGGGTGCGACAGGCTCTGAAGAGGGCTGTGGACCGGGGCATCGATGTACAGATTATGCTGTCGGCATGCAAGAAGTCTGAGATGCGACTACGAAGTGAATACCCTGATTCTGTCGCCGACGCTGACGAAGGAGATGGTGGACCTGTTCGAGGCACAGAAACTGAGTGCAAGGGAGATAAAGAAGGGCTACTGGCGCACAAGGCCGAAATGGAAACAGTTTGTGGGATGGTTCGGAAACCTGCTGACGCCAGTGATGTAGGAGCCTAAAATTAATAAGAAGAATGAGAAATTTAAAAAATATATTATTGTTATTGCTGCTGACGGTGTCGGTGGCTGCTGTGGCTCAGAACCCGAAGAGGGAATTCCGTGGAGCATGGATTCAGTGTGTGAATGGTCAGTATCTTGGCAAGTCGATGGCTGAACTGAGACAGATGTTGTCGAGTCAGCTGGATGTGTTGCAGGGTGCAGGCATCAATGCTATCATGTTTCAGGTGAGAGCTGAGGGCGATGCTCTGTATAATTCAGCTTATGAACCATGGTCTCGTTACTTGACAGGACAGCAGGGTAGGGCTCCGCAGGACGGATGGGACCCTCTGGCATGGATGATAGAGGAATGTCATAAGCGTTGCATGGAATGTCATGCATGGATCAATCCGTACAGAGCAAAGACGAAGGGTACGACACAGATGGCTGTGAGTCATGCTGCCGTAGAGCATCCGGAGAGGGTGTTCCAGTATGGCGACCTGCTCATCTTCAATCCGGCACTGGCTTCAAACCGTATATATACATGTATGGTGGTGGAGGATATTCTGACAAAGTATGACGTGGACGGAATACATATGGATGATTATTTCTATCCGTATCCGGCTGCGGGTGTAGCGATTCCGGATGCAGGATATTACAATGCTGACAGTCGTGGTATAAGCAATATCGAGGACTGGCGACGCGATAACGTGAATATGCTGATTGAGGACCTTCACGAACTGATTCGCTCTACTAAGCCATGGGTGAAGTTCGGTATCTCTCCGTTCGGCATTTACAGAAACAATCCTGACGGTTATAACTCGGCACGAGGCAGTGCGACATCGGGTTTGCAGAACTACGACGATTTGTATGCTGACATCGTGCTGTGGACTAAGAAGGGATGGATTGACTATACTATTCCGCAGATTTACTGGAACCTGGGTACGAAGGCAGCAGACTATGATGTGCTGTGCCGCTGGTGGAACGACTACTGCGGAGAGCGTCCGGTGTTCGTAGGTCAGGATGTGGAGCGCACGGTGAAGGGCACAGACCCGATGCGTCCCGGACAGCACCAGATGCAGGCTAAGTACGAACTGCAGCGTTCGCTCCCGAATATAAAGGGTAGCTGTCAGTGGTATGCCGCTGCTGTGGTGAACAACCCGGGCAATTACCGCACGATGCTGGAGAGGGTGTATCACAATACTCCTGCCTTGCAGCCGCAGATGAAGTTTATCGATAAGAAAGCCCCGAAGAAACCGAAGAGTGTGAAGATTGAGGTGATCGGCAACGATATCTACCTCACTTGGAATGCTCCGAGAGGGAAGAAGGAGATGGACAAGGCTGTGCAGTATGTGGTATATCGCTTCGAACAGGGCGAAAAACTGAATACCGAACTGGCAAGCAAGATTTACGGAACGACCCGAGACACGAAGATAAAACTCACAGGTAATCAGATGGGCTGCACGTTCGTAGTGACTGCTCTGGACCGTCTGCATAACGAGTCGAAGGGAGTGAAGGTGAAGTTGTAGTTTACGGTTTAGAATGAAAATAACAAAGACATATTTATTATTACTATTGCTGCTGATGTCGGCTGTGTCGGCACTGGGACAGGTGACGGGACGAGTCATTGACTCGAAGACCCGGGAACCGCTGGACTACGTGAGTGTGTATTACGACAAGACGGGCATCGGAGAGCAGACGGACGAAAAGGGACGCTTCGTATTGAAGGAGGACTCGATACACAGGGAGGTTACGGTATCCACGATGGGATATGTGACTCAAGTGATCAAACTGAAGGCGTTCGGAAGTAATAAGAACCTGCAGATCCGTCTGGAACCGGAGGCACGACTGCTGGAGGGTGTGACGGTGCAGGCAAAGAAGACAAAGTATTCGAGGAAGAATAACCCGGCAGTGGACTTGATGAGGAACGTGATTGCTCATAAGTGGCAGACGAACCTGAAAGAGAAAGACTATTATTCGTTCCAGAAGTATGAGAAGATGACGTTCTCGCTCAATGAGTTTACGGAGAGGGTGTTTGAGGACGGAGAGTTCAAGACACTGGCATTCCTGAAAGACCATGTGGAGCGATGTCCGGAAACGGGAAAGCTCATACTGCCGGTGATAGTGCAGGAGATGGTGTCGGATAACTTCTACAGGAAGTCGCCGCACAGCGAGAAACGACTTATAAAGGCTCAGAGCGACAAGGGTGTGAACGAACTGATAAACACGGGTGAGATTCTGACTACGATGCTGAAGGATGTGTTTACGGACGTTGACATTTACGACAACGAATGCCGACTGCTGCAATATCCGTTCAAGTCGCCCATAGCAGATAATGCCATCAGCTTCTACCGCTATTATCTGCAAGACACATTGAAGATTGAGAACGACTCGGTCATAGATGTGGGATTCCTGCCGAACAATCAGCAGGATTTCGGTTTTTCAGGACATGTGTATATCATGAAGGATTCGACATACGCCGTTCGCCGTGTGGAACTGAATATTCCGAGACGTTCGGATGTGAACTTCGTGGAGAACATGATTATTCATCAGGACCTGGTGCAGTTGCCCACAGGTGAGAGGGTATGTACGGTGAACGACATGATTGTGGAACTGAAGATTGCGAGCAAGATTCAGAAACTGATGGTGCAGAGGACAACACGTCATTTTGACTATTCGTTCGAACCTATTCCCGACAAGGTGTTCAAGAGCATTAAGGGTCCGTCGAAGACTGAACCGGATGCGAAGATGAAGTCGGAGGAGTACTGGTCGGAGTTCAGACAGGTGGAACTGACTGAGTCGGAGAGCAAGATGGGTTCGTTCATGGAGAAACTGCAGAACATAAAGGGTTTCAAATGGATTATGTTCGGACTGAAAGCCCTGATTGAGAACTATATCGAAACGGCTTCGTCGACAGATAAGAATAAGTTTGACTTCGGTCCTATCAATACTATCATTTCGAAGAACCACTACGACTCGTGGCGTTTCCGTATATCGGGATTCACAACGGCTCATCTGAATCCGCATCTTTTCTTCGACGGATATGTGGCTTACGGTACGAAGACAAAGAATGTATATGGAATGGCGAAGGGAACTTATTCGTTCAACAAGAAGGCATATCTGCATCGTGAGTTCCCGAGGAACAACATTCAGTTCATTTATTACAACGATATCACCAGCCCTTATACGAAGTTCATGACTACGGATAAGGATAATATGTTCATGGCGTTCAAGTCGTCGAAGGTGGACCAGTATTACCACACCAAGTCGTTCAAACTGGTGTACGACAAGGAATGGGAAGCTGGTATGAAGTTCTATGCTCATATCGACCGCACTCAGAACGACGCCGTTGACGAACTGTTCTTCCAGCATCTGGGAACGGGTGCGCAAGACCCTGCTACGGGTGCTTACCTTCCGGTGAACGATGAGAAGTTCTGGGATAACCGCATGAGGACTACCGAACTGAAGGCAACTATCACGTTCGAACCGGGTGCCACATATATCAACACGAAGCAGCGACGACTGAAAATCAATCTGGATGCTCCGGTGTTCTTCGTATCACATACGATGGGTGTCAAGGGACTGCTCGGAGGTGAGTATAACTACCACGTGACGGAAGCCGGTGTGTACAAACGGTTCTGGATGGGTTCGTGGGGTAAGATTGATACGGACATCAAGGCTGGAGCACAGTGGAGCAAGGTGCCATATCCGTTGCTTATCCACCCAGTAGCCAACGATACGTATATCCTGCAGGATTATAACTTCAACTTGATTAATATCTGGGAATTCCTGAACGACCGCTATGCTTCGTTTATGATCAGCTGGGATATGAACGGAAAGATTCTGAATCGTATTCCGCTGCTGAAGAAGCTGAAGTGGAGAGAGTGGATCGGTATAAATGTGCTGTGGGGAACGCTGACTAACAAGAATAATCCGGCAGCAAGCAATTTCTCGGATTATGACCTGTTCTTCTTCCCCGGACGATTCGATGCAGAAGGAAAATATATTTCGAACACTTACAAGATGGACCCGAAGCGTCCGTACATAGAGGCAGTTGTCGGTGTACATAACATCTTCAAACTGTTCCATGTGGTGTATGTAAGACGTCTGACGTATCTGGATCACCCGGACATCAATAAGTGGGGTTTCCGATTCATTTTCAGAACGACATTCTAAAAATTTTAAATATATGGGAGGTTTTTTTGGGGTAGTTTCGACTAAGAAATGTGTTACAGACCTGTTCTACGGAACAGACTATCAGTCGCATCTCGGTACAAAGAGAGGTGGTATGGCTACTTACAGTGAGGAAGGCGGTTTCTTCCGCAGCATCCATAATCTGGAGAGTTCGTATTTCCGTACACGTTTCGAAGCCGAACTGGATAAGTTCAAGGGTAACTCAGGCATCGGTATAATCAGTGACACTGATGCCCAGCCACTGTTGATGAATTCGCACCTCGGCAGGTTTGCCCTGGTGACGGTGGCAAAGATTAACAACATGGAAGAGATTGCAGAGAAACTGCTGAACGAGAATATGGTGCTGAGTGAGTTCTCTTCCGGTAAAATCAATCAGACGGAACTTGTAGGTCTGCTCATTATCCGTGGTAAGACATTCGTTGACGGAATTGAGAAGGTATTCAAGACTATAAAGGGCTCGTGCTCGATTCTGCTGCTGACAGAAGACGGTATCATTGCAGCCCGAGACTCATGGGGCAGAACCCCGATTGTACTCGGAAAGAGAGACGATGCGATGGCTGCTACGAGTGAGTCGTCATCATTCCCTAATCTCGGATTCGATACTACGTATTATCTCGGTCCGGGAGAAATCGTAAGACTGCGTCCCGACGGTTTTGAACAACTCAGAAAGCCTAACAGCGGTTGTCAGATTTGTTCGTTCCTGTGGATTTACTACGGTTTCCCGACATCGAGTTATGAAGGTAAGACTGTAGAGACGGTACGCTACGAGACCGGACGTATCATGGGAGAAGAGGATAAGACTGAGGTGGATGTAGTAGGTGGTATTCCAGACTCCGGAATCGGTATGGCTATCGGTTATTCTGCCGGACATAATTCGCCTTACTTCCGTGGTATCTCAAAATATACACCGACATGGCCACGTTCGTTTATGCCTGTAAATCAGGAAACACGTAATCTGGTGGCAAAGATGAAACTGATTCCGAACGAGGCAATGATAAAAGATAAGCGTTGTCTGTTCTGCGACGACTCGATTGTGAGAGGTACTCAGTTGCGTAATAATGCCAAGAAGATGAAGGAACTGGGTGCGAAGGAGGTACATATGCGTATTGCCTGTCCACCACTGGTTCATTCTTGTCCGTTCGTGAATTTCTCTGCAAGCAAGAGTGACCTCGAACTCATTGCACGTCGTGTAATCATGGACCTGGAACAGGGAAATGAGAAGGCTACGCTGCTCGACGAAGCAAATACCGTGGAGAGTGTGGAAGTGCCGATGGAGCGTCTGCAGGCATATACGAAGACCGGTTCGCCAGAGTATAAGAAGATGGTGGCTGAGATTGCACGACGACTGAATCTCGATTCACTGATGTTCTCGAAACTGGAAACGATAGTAGATGCTATCGGTATTGACAAGAGCCGTATCTGTACCCACTGCTTCGACGGTAGTTCGGCATATACACTTGAGACAAGAAATGATGAAGCTCCAAGACTATTTTAGTTGGGTTTGAGATTTGAGGTTTGAGATTTGAGGTTTTTAAACGATAAACTATACTATTATGATAATGAATAACTGGTTCGAATGTAAGGTTCGAATAGAGAAGGTGCTTGAAGGCGGTGCAACAAAGAAAGTAGTGGAACCATACCTGGTTGATGCACTGAACTTCACTGAGGCTGAGGCACGTATTATTGAAGAGGTATCTCCATACTGCAACGGACATATGGAGGTGGCTGACATAAAGCGTGCAAAATACTGTGAGATGTTTACTGCAGAGGAAGAGAACTGCGATAAGTGGTATAAGGTGAAGTGTGTGTTCGTGACTCTGGACGAGAAGACTCAGACTGAAAAACGTACTTCGCAGATGATGCTGGTTCAGGCAAGTGACCTGAGAGATGCTGTGAAACGTTTTGACGAGGGAATGAAGAGTTCGATGATTGATTACGAGATTGCAGCAGTAACCGAAACTCCGCTGCTCGATGTATTTCCATATAAACAGAAAGATTGATAGTTTACAGTTTACAGTTTATTATTCAATGATCAAAGAGAATCTAAATAAGGTACTTTCGACGATTAAGCCTGGAGTCAGACTTGTTGCCGTATCGAAGTTTCACCCTGTGGAGATGCTGCAGGAGGCATACGATGCCGGACAACGGATATTCGGTGAGAGTCATGTGCAGGAGATGGTGGAGAAGGAGGCACAGTTGCCGAAGGATATCGAATGGCATTTCATTGGACATCTGCAGACGAACAAGGTAAAGTATATGGCTCCATTCGTGTCTCTTATCCATGCTGTCGATTCACTGAAACTGATGCGTGAGATTGATAAGCAGGCTGTGCGCTGTGACAGGGTAATCAATTGTCTGTTGCAGATTCATATTGCAAAGGAAGAGACGAAGTTCGGTTTTTCACCCGACGAACTGCATCAGATGTTGCAGCAGGGGGAGTGGAAAGAACTGAAGAACGTGAGAATCTGTGGTCTGATGTGTATGGCAACGAATACCGATGATGAGGGTCAGATTGAGGAGGAATTTAAGTATGCCCGCAGTATTTACGAAGAAATAAAGAAAACGTATTTCCCAGATGATGAGAGTTTCAAGGAACTGTCGATGGGTATGAGTGGTGACTATATGATTGCCCAAAGGTGCGGTTCGACGATGATCAGAGTGGGAACAATGATTTTCGGGGAACGTGATTATCATTAAACCTTAAACCTCAAATCTCAAACCTCAAATCTTACCATGCTAAAGTTTGACAAACCAAAGGACATTGCAAAGGAGATATGTACGCTGCAAGGCGTGAATATGAGCAATGACAACCTGAAACGACTTGCCGATATTCTCGAACCGATAAAACTGATTCGGGGAAAAAAGCCGGTGCAGGAGGGTGAGGTGTGCAAAAACATCTTTTATGTGAAACACGGACTCTTGGTGCAGACTTACAAGAAGAATGGAGTGAAGGTGACGGAGAGTTTTGCTCACGAAGGGGATTTCGCTGTGAGTATAGAGAGTTATTTCCGCCAGGAACCGTCGCAGTTGGAGATACAGACTCTGGAACCGTCGATATTGTATGGCATACCGTACGACAAACTGATGGAACTGGCACATAGTTCGTTCGAGATATGTAATCTGATTTTTGCCATCGAACGTAATATGCTTTACATCCTTCAGCAACGTGCAGATGCCATGAGGTTTGAATCGGCAAAAGACAAGTATCTGCGTCTGACAAAGACAAAACCGGAGATTGTACGTCGAGCACCGATGCACCTCATTGCTTCGTTCCTGCAGATAACACCGGAAACGCTGAGTAGAGTCAGGACGCAAGTCAACTCAGAAGAGAAGTAATCAGCAACTGAACACCATGAAACATATCGTAATCCATATCATTTCAATTCTTCTGCTATGCATCTTGTTTACCGGATGTATAGGAGGAAGTGAGGAAGATGACCGCATGAAAGCCCTGCTTGACAGTGCCCGTACGGAGATGCTGGTGAATATGGACTACAACAAATCAGAGATGCTCTATAAGGAGGTTATCGGGTCGACCCGCAATAAACTTCTGAGACTATGGGCTGATGAGGGTATGATGCAGTTGTGTCAGATCCGTTCGCTCAACAAGAGATATTATGATTATCGTTCGGATGCTCAGCAGATTCTGCGTGAATTCAAGACTGCCGAACGGCATATCGATGCTGAGAACGATTCTCTGCTGAAACGTGCAAGAAGACATTTCTACCGGGTGTCGGCTGTCTATTATATTACGCTCCGTGATGTGGAACGAATGTCTGAGATGATTGACAGTATGCATATCGAACCACTAGCCAAGAAGGAGTTTCTTGCAAGATATCTGGGTAGGGAAAGTATGTATTACAAGTCGCTGAAGAAGGTATGGAGTGCTGAGGACCTGACCGACGAAGGCAGGTATGACGAGGCTCTGGACAGTCTTGCCGCAGCACTGCACTTCATTAATCTGCATCATCAGAGGTACAGTTTCAACGGAATGGAAGACACATTATCTATATATAAGGAGTCTGCCGATACGATTTCGACTGAGATGCGATGGATACATAATCCGGACTGTGTATGTGTGCCCGACTGGATGGCAACGGTACGCGAACAACTCAGTATCACGTTCGGTGCAATGGGAAATAAGGAGGCTTCAGACTATAATCATAATATCTATTTCGATATTCTTGATGCTACAAGGCAGGACCGTCAACTCGAACAGCAGATGGACCGTCTGCTAGAACATGAAAGCAGTCTGAACATTTATCTGATTATCACTTCTGTAGCTGCACTGCTGATGCTAGTTGTCGGTATCCGACTGTATAACAGGAAGAAACATGGCAGTATCAGACAGCAGGAAAAACTGCGTGAGGAAACAGAACATAATATCAGTACTCTGCTGGAACGCTGGCTCAAGGAAAAAGGTGGTTCGATTTCAAAGATTCAGGATGAGATGGAATATGCCGATGACGAACGAAAGGCTGCTGAAATGAAGGTAGAGGAGAATAAACGCAGTTATATCGATAAGGCAACAAGTATGTCGATTGCAAACGGAATAGTTCCGTTCCTAGACCGTGCTATTCGTGAAGTTGACGGTAAGAACTGCGATGTGACTTATCTTGCCGAACTCATTGACAAGATAAATGACTATAACGATATACTGGGTCATTGGGTAAAGATAAGACAAGGCAGTGTGTCGCTACATATCGAGAGTTTTCCGCTTGACTCACTTTTCGAGGTAGCAAGGAAAGCTCAGAAGATGTACGAAACAGAGGGACTCAGTCTGGAAGTGACAGCTACCGATGCTGTTGTCAAAGCTGATAAGGCTCTGACTCTGTTCATGATAAACACACTGATGGACAATGCCCGTAAGTTCACTCCACAGGGTGGTTCGGTAAAGGTATATGCCGAACAGACTCCCGACTATGTGGAAATCTCGGTGAAGGATACGGGTTATGGAATGTCGGAGGATGACAGCAGGGAAGTGATTACTGCAAGGAAGGGATATGGATTCGGACTGCTGAACTGTCGTGGTATCATTGAGAAATACAAGAAGACGAACCGTCTGTTCTCCGTATGTCATTTCGGAGTGGAAAGCAAGATAGGAGAGGGTAGCAGGTTTTTCTTCCGACTACCGACAAAGATAATCGCTATCCTGGCACTGCTGATGATGCCGTTCACTATGCTTTCGGCACAGGAACCTGATGAGGGAATACGGCAGGCTAGGGCGTTTGCCGACAGTGTGTATGAATGCAATATGAATGGTAATTATGCAAGAGCTATTGAATTTGGTGACTCTGTCATTACATCACTCAATATGCATTATATTGCAGTTACAGGACAGACAGACAAACTGCTGAAGCTTGACGGTGAACTGAGAGACATGCCAGAAGTCAAACTTTGGCAGGACGGTTTCGATACTGATTACGATGTGATTATAAGTGTGAGAAACGAAATAGCAATTGCGGCTCTTGCCATGAACCGAAAACATCTCTACCGCTATAACGGTGATGTGTTTACTCGGCTCTATCAGTATATATCTCAGGACAAGGAAATGGTTGACGATGTAGCAAGACTGGAACGCATGAACAACAATAAGGTTCTTATTCTGAACCTCTCGATACTTCTCATTTTCCTCATTATCATCATTACGGTACTGTATTATTATCATCAGTATATACTGCCGTTGTCGAATCTGAAAGAGGTAAACGAACTGGATGAACAGCTTCTTGACAGCGAGGAGGATAAGATTCTGCAAATTGTAAAACGAACTATAAACGACATAATCACAATTGACGATATAAAGATTCTGCCAGTCGGTACTTCGGTGGTTGACCGTCAGAATAGTACACTTACCATACCTCTGACACTGGATGTAGATGGTGAACAACTTGACATCGGACTGCTTGCTATATGGCTTCATGCTAATGTAACACCATCGGTGGATAAGTCAAACGAAAAACTGCTTGGAATGATTGCTTCATATCTTGCAATAGCTCTGTATTGCACTTCTACAAAGATTGATGAGATGCGTCAGCAGTTGGAGATAAAACAGGACGAGCAGCATCGGGCTGAAGCAGACAGGAACAGAATACATGTGCAGAATATGATTCTTGACAACTGTCTGTCGGCTATCAAACACGAAACAATGTATTACCCGACCAGAATCAAACAACTGATTCCGACAAATAAAGACGGTAAGAAGGAGATGGATAAGGGTGCGATATCCGAACTGCTCCACTACTATAAGGAAATATTCACGGTACTCAGTGAATGTGCCATGAAGCAACTGGAACAGACTGCATTCAAACGGCGAACGGTAACGGCTGACAGTCTGGTAGAAGGTATAAAACGAATGGCTGAGGATAATCATAAGTCTACGACACGGACTCTTGATATCAGAAATGAAGTACCGGAGACAACCCGGATCATCTGTGACCCTATCATGGTACAGTATATGTTCGATGCACTGCTTTCAGCTATTCCTGAGAATACAGAGACGACGTTTGCAGTAGATATAAAGAGGGAAGGGGACTTCTGTGTATTCAATATCACAGACTCAAGCAGACACTGGACCATCGAACAGACTAAGTCTCTGTTCTATGCTGACAGCATGACTTACGATGCAGAAAACGACCAGCTGCAGGGTGGGGAGTATATACTCTGCCGTCAGATTATAAGAGAACATGATGATCATTGTGGAGTGCGTGGTTGCAGGATTTATGCTGAATCTCCAAACAGACTGACATTCACTCTGCCTTGCCGTTAAATAATAAGAACAACAAAACAATCATACGATATGAATCCATTCAAAGTAATAATCGTTGAAGACGTAAAACTCGAACTCAAGGGTACGGAACAGATATTCCGTAATGAAATACCCGAGGCTGAAATCGTCGGAACTGCCATGACTGAAGAACAGTTGTGGCCGTTAATGCATAATAATACTCCCGACCTCGTTCTGCTTGACCTCGGACTGGCAGGAAGTACGACTGCAGGTATCGATGTATGCAAACAACTGCGACGTCGCTATCCTAATGTTCATATACTTATCTTTACAGGTGAGATTCTGAATGAACGTCTGTGGGTAGATGCACTTGATGCCGGTGCTGACGGAATTGTACTGAAGACTGGCGAACTGCTTACTCCCGACCTGGTATACAGTGTGATGAACGGCAACAAACTGGTGTTCAACCAACCGATTCTGCAGAAGATAGTACAGCGTTTCCGCAGTGTCATACTTTCAGAGAGTCAACGTTCGGAGGCAATGCTAGAATATGACATAGATGAATATGACGAACGGTTCCTGAGACATCTTGCATTGGGATATACAAAGGATATGATTGCTAACCTGCGTACTATGCCGTTCGGTGTCAAGTCGCTTGAAAAACGTCAGGCAGACCTCACACGTCGTCTATTCAGCGAGGATGCAACGGGTGTGAATGCAACCCGTCTTGTAACCAAAGCTCTACAACTCAACATCATCAATCTCGATAATCTGACTCCGGATGCATAAACTGTTGAAATCACTGCTCATTGCGGAATTGCTGCTGCTTCCAATCATTGCAATTGTATCATGGATTTGCAGCGTTTACACACCGTCGGTACGTAGTCTGCTCGCTCCGTTGGGACTGCGTTGGATTACCACGAGTTTCGTCAGTAATTTCACACGATTGCCGATTGCCGAATGTGTACTTTGTCTCATTCTGCTATCACTGATTTCATCACTCGACCTTCGTTCCACACTGCGTGGAAGGATTTCACAGAAAGAGAAACGGGCACTGTTCTTTTCATTTATTGTGTTCCTTATAAACATAGCGGCAATTGCAGCACTCACTTTCTTTCCACCATATATTCTTCTTAATTTCTTCGGTACGTTCTCATCTTCACCACTTACCGACAGTATACCGGGTTTCATTTTCATCACACTTGAAACCACTTGCTGCACTTATGCCTATACATCGGGAAAGATGACTACTATGCAGGATTTCTCCGTAGCCCATTCATGGCTTATCGTAAAATTCAGTCCATTCTTCATCCACCTGTTTGTAATTGCACAGATAATCGGATGGTTGGGCTTTTCAAGACTCCTGTCACTTATATAAATAAGAATTCACGAATGCCTTCACCTGCTGAGTATATTCACGGGGATAGTCGTGATATGAACGGGCATGACGAGCATTCGGTGCTTCCCAGATAAACTTATTTCTCGGTTTGGCTTTATAGAGTTCATGTACCATTTCGTATGGTACATAATGGTCGTTCTGTCCGTGAATGAACAGCATCGGTTTTTCAGCTTTCTTAATCTGTTCGATAGCTGATGCCTCATGCATATCGAAACCATACATCCATTTGCTTATCCTGTTTGCTAAATGCATGAATGGGAAAGTAGGGCAGTGGTAACGTGTATTGGCAACGTAGCTGAATGCATCCCATGCCGAAGTGAATCCGCAGTCCTCTACGAAACAGATTACACAATCAGGAGTCTTATCTCCGGCAAGCATCATCGTAGTAGCAGCTCCCATCGATATACCATGAACCACTATCTTCAGTGAGTCGTTATTGAAAATACGGGGAGCTTCCGCTATCCAACGCTGGATATCTTTACGGTCTTCCCATCCCATACCGATATGATCACCCTCACTTCCGCCGTGAGCCCTCAGTTCAGGTAAAAGCACATTGAAATGCAGGTTCTTACTATACATATAAGCAATGTGTAGCATACCGACGGCACAGTTCTTGTGTCCGTGAATGACGATGGCAGTATTGTTTGTTGGTTTATCGGCAGGAATGAAATAACCATGCAACTTCAGACTGTCGTCCGACCATATATACGTTTCCGAAAGCTGCTGATTGCTATTCAGTCTGCGTACCCACTGCTTTAAGTGTGGGTACTCGCTGTACATATAATCATAGGTTTCTTTCTCGTTACGATCGGAGGGTGAAAGTCCCCAATGCACAATATAGTAACTGATTCCGAAGGTTATGAGCAACAGTAATATGACGGTGAACAACAGAATGAACATTGCAGTTTTCTTTAACAGTCTTCTGCACCATTCCAGAAATCCCAACTTGCTTTTGCTTGAAGATGAAGCATTTCCAGTCCGTTCTTTACTATGGCTCCCCGTTCTTTTCCTCGTTGCATGAACTGAGTTGTTTCCGGATTGTACACGAGATCGTACAGAAGATGTTTTTCTGTCAGCAGATGATATGGTATCTGTGGACTTTCGTCCGTGTGTGGATGCATTCCGCATGGTGTGCAGTTTACTATTATATTGTATCGTTCGATAATGTCGGCATTCAGTTCGCCATATGTCAGCATATTAACTCCATCAGATGCCTTTCGGCTTACCAGTATTACGTCTTCCACTCTGAGTTTTGCTTTCAGTCCATAGACAACGGCTTTAGATGCACCTCCTGTACCAAGTACAAGTGCACGTTTATGATGAGGTTTAAGCAGAGGACGTATACTCTCAACAAAACCTATGACATCGGAATTATATCCTTTCAGATATCTCTTTCCGTCCTTCCAACTTACCTTTACCACGTTCACGGCACCAATGGCAGCAGCTTCAGCCGACAGTTCGTCGAGTAGTGGAATAATCTGCTGCTTATAAGGTATCGTTACGTTATGTCCTCGGAGGGTAGGGTACTGGTCTATTGTCTCCAGATACTGATTGAGCGAGGGCAATTCAAAGTTCAGATATCTGGCTTTGATATGCTCTCGTTCAAATTTCTCCGTGAAGAATCCTCTCGAAAAACTGTGTCCCAGGGGGTAACCCAGCAGTCCGTAGATTGACTCTTCATTATTCTTTATCTGACTCATCAGAGACTTTTCAGATAGTTAGTTACGTTCTCTTCGATGCGCTTTGCGAGGTCCTGACTTGCAGGTGCAGGTTGGAACTTCTCACCGATGATATGCTCATAGAGTTCGATGTAACGTGCCGAAACACTCTCCGCATATTCATCAGTAATCTCTGGCATAACCTGTCCGGGCTGATTCATGAAGTTATGATCGATGAGCCACTGACGAACAAACTCCTTAGAGAGTTGTTTCTGCGGTTCACCTTTCTCAAACTTCTCCTTGTAACCTTCAGCATAGAAGTAACGGCTTGAGTCAGGGGTATGTACCTCGTCGATAAGGTAAACCTTACCGTCACGCTTTCCGAATTCATATTTTGTATCAACAAGAATAAGTCCCTGCTGTGCAGCAATCTTGGTACCAAGTTCGAACAGAGCATAAGTGTACTTCTCCATCTGCTCGTAGTCTTCCTTCGATACGATGCCCTGACTTATGATTTCCTCTTTCGAGATATTCTCATCATGACCCTCATCTGCCTTTGTAGTAGGAGTGATGATTGGGGTAGGAAACTTCTGGTTTTCCTTCATGCCGTCAGGCAGTTTGATGCCACAAAGCATACGGTTGCCAGCCTTGTATTCTCTCCAAGCCGAACCGGTAAGATAACCACGGATTATCATCTCTACACGGAATCCTTCACACTTCAGACCCACAGTCACCATCGGGTCGGGAGTAGCCAGTTTCCAGTTAGGAACAATGTCAGCACTTGCATCCAGAAATTTTGCAGCAATCTGGTTGAGCACCTGACCTTTGAATGGGATACCTTTTGGCAGAACAACGTCGAATGCAGAGATTCTATCAGTTGCAACCATAACCATTAAATCATCGTTGATGTTATATACATCACGAACCTTTCCGTGGTACACACTTTTCTGTCCAGGAAAATTGAAATCAGTTCTTGTTAAAGCGTTCATTTTCTTTCTCGTATTTAGTATAAGCATTTACAATTCTTGTCACCAGTTTGTGGCGTACTATATCTTTATCACCAAGTTCCACGAATCCGATACCTTTGATACCCTTCAGTATTTCGCGAGCTTCCTTCAGTCCACTTCTTATGGCATGGGGGAGGTCTATCTGAGTCATGTCACCATTGATAATCATCTTCGTGTTCTGTCCCATTCGCGTCAGGAACATCTTTATCTGTTGGGTAGTCGTGTTCTGAGCCTCGTCAAGAATCACTATTGCATCGTTCAGTGTTCTGCCTCGCATAAATGCCAACGGAGCAATCTGAATGATGTTCTGTTCCATGTACTCGTTGAGTTTTTGTGCCGGAATCA
This sequence comes from uncultured Bacteroidales bacterium, assembly GCA_902774005.1. Lineage (GTDB taxonomy): Bacteria > Bacteroidota > Bacteroidia > Bacteroidales > Bacteroidaceae > Minthosoma. Next base: position 16,193 of record CACYGK010000033.1, read on the forward strand.
TATCCTGCAGAGCATCGTACAGCGGTTGCAGATATGGATCAATCTTCTCTTTCATATCACCGGGAAGGAATCCAAGTTTTTCTCCTGCTTCCACTGCCGGACGAGACAGTATGATTCTGCGTATCTCCTTATTCTTCAAGGCTCTTACAGCCAGGGCAATACTCAGGTAAGTCTTTCCACTTCCAGCCGGACCGATAGCAAAAAGCATGTCGTTCTGGTTGAAAAGTGTTACGAGTGTCTTTTGATTCTCCGACCTCGGACTGATTGCCTTTCCCGTTACCGAATAGCATATCACGTCACCTTCATTCTGCGGTTTACGTGTATTGCCTTTTATGATGTCGAGAATGGCATCTTCACTCAGTGAATTATACATTGCACAATGCTGCTGCATCTTTTCAATGTTTTCCTCAAACGCACACATCTCCTCCTCGTCACCCATCACTTTAATGACATTACCACGAGCCACAATCCTCAGTTTCGGATACAGTGCCTTGATCATCTGCAAATGGATATTCTTGACTCCGTAGAATGCTACCAAGTCAATATCCTCAAGTACTATGTGTTTCTCTATCAATTTCTTAAAAATATTCCATTAATAATTCTTCCGTCACACACCTTCATCCTTCGTGCCGAGTAGAAATTCTCATTCGTCAGAGTATCAACTCCGGCAATATGGATATTCTCTTTTTTCAGTCCCTTACCGACGAGTTGCAGTCGGTTAGCCTCCCAAAGGTCTATATGCCATTTAGCATATATCCTTGCAATCTGCTCCATAGGGAATCCTGCCTTCTCAAATTCCTCATACACTTCGTTTCCTACTTCGAAACTCTCCAGACTGATTCCAGGACCAATCACCGCCTTCAGATTCTCCGGTTTGATGCCGTAATGCTCTTTCAGTACATCGATATTTTTCTCAACAATTCTCTGTACTGTACCTTTCCATCCTGCATGAACGGCAGCAATAACACCCATCCTTTCTTCGTATATCAAAACAGGGATGCAATCGGCAGTCTTAACACCGATACAGACATTCTTTAAGTCGGTTGTCAAAGCATCCACACCGTGAAGCATCAGAATCTGTTCCAGTTGAGTCATTTCCATGAACTCCCTGTCGATAATCTGAGTCTTCGTACCGTGAATCTGGTGACTTGGCAACAGTACAGGTACATTGACTTCTATTTCTGACAGACAGTCTCTTGTGGTTGAAAATGCAACTATATTATCACTCGTCGGATGTATCAACATATTCAAAAGCGTCGTCGTCTAAATCTTCAATATCATCTTCGTCAAGCATCTCGAAGTCTTCGTTCTCCTCTTCGATGAACTCATCCTCCCATCCTGCATCGTCTTCATCCTCATATACATAACTGAATTTAGTCAGGTCCTTCTTAGTCTTCAGGATATTCTCAGTCGAAGTAACAGCAGCAATGCGGTTTTCTTCTTTATTCATCTCCTTCCACAGTATGTCCTTCAGTTGCTGGATATTATATCCCGAGACAGACGAGATGAACACAGTAGGAATATCATCTGGCAGTCCCACACTCAGCATATCAATCAGTTCCTTATCCTCACCGATGATGTCACACTTTGTGATGGCAAGTACCCTCTGTTTCTCAAGCAGTTCAGGATTATACTGTCGCAGTTCGTTCAACAAAGTGTCATATTCCTTACGTATATCATCAGTGTCGGCACTTACCATGAACAGCAGAAGTGAATTGCGTTCGATATGTCTCAGAAACCTTAGTCCCAGTCCACGTCCTTCGCTAGCACCTTCGATGATTCCTGGTATGTCGGCAATCACAAACGAGCGGTTATCTCTATACGGCACGACACCAACAGATGGTTCCAGAGTCGTAAACGGATAATTTCCGATTTTAGGTTTTGCAGACGATAAGGTATTAACCAGAGTAGATTTACCTGCATTCGGAAAACCGACAAGTCCTACATCTGCCAGCATCTTCAACTCAAGAATAACTGTCAGTTCCTGCATCGGTTCACCGGGCTGAGCATATCTCGGAGCCTGATTAGTCGGAGTGGCAAAATTAAAGTTTCCAAGTCCACCTCTTCCACCTTTCAGTAGCGTAAACTCTTGTCCGTGTTCATTGATATCGCAGATGTAGTCACCCGTTTCAGCATTATACACCACAGTACCTACAGGTACTTCGATATACTTATCCTCACCCTGATGACCAGTTGATTTATCCTTCGAACCGTTTCCTCCGTGCCCTGCCTGTATATGTCGGTCGTAGCGCAGATGGAGCAGTGTCCAGTAATTTCTGTTACCACGCAGAATCACATGTCCACCCCTGCCACCGTTACCTCCGTCGGGGCCACCCTTAGGGATATACTTAGCCCTGTGCATATGGGTCGAACCACGTCCTCCGCGACCCGACCTGCAATAAATCTTTACGTAATCAATGAAATTACTTTCAGCCATTCACTTTATCCAAGAAATCAAATATCTCGCCGATCATCACGTCCTTCGAACCCTTCCATGTGAAAGTGTTGCGGATACCCTCCTTCTCAAACCATGCAGAGAGTGGGGCAGTCTGATTGTGATAAACCTCGAAGCGTTTTTTGATAGTCACCTCATTATCATCGGCACGTCCCTGTTCCTTGGCACGGTTCAGCAATCGAGCCAGCAAAGTCTCCTCATCGACAATCAGTTCAATCATCAGACCCATATCATGCTTTCTCTCAGCCAGCATCTTCTTCAGAGCCTCTGCCTGAGCAATAGTACGTGGAAAACCATCGAAGATAACACCCTTACCAGCCGGCATACTGTCGTAAGTCTTAGCCAGGATGTCAATCATCAGTTCGTCAGGAATCAACTGACCATTATCGATATATCCCTGAGCAATCTTTCCCAGTTCAGTACCGCCTTTGATTTCAGCACGCAGCACATCACCTGTCGAGATGTGACCCATGTTATAACGCTTTACTATCTCATCACTGTAAGTGCCCTTGCCAGAACCTGGAGCACCGAAAATAATAATATTCTTCATATGTTTAGTTTTAAGTTTTTAGTCTTTAGTTTTTAGTTTAATATTCAATGGTCAATGGTCAATGGTCAATGACCTTATAAATATCTTTAAATTGTCTTCCTTTATTGTTGTAATCCAATCCGTAACCGAGAATGAATGCATCAGGAATCTCCATTCCGCAGTACTTCAAATCAAGCTTCACTTTCAGCTTATCCGGCTTTACAATCAGTGAGCATACCTCCACCGACTTCACAGCCTGTGCCATGAACGAATCCAACAGGTGACTCATAGTAATACCCGTATCCACAATATCCTCTACGATAATAACATCACGTCCTGTCAATGGAATATCAACCCCCAACAACTTCTTCACCACACCAGTCGATTCCGTACCCGAGTAACTTGCCACCTTCGCAAAGTGAATCTCGTGATCAATCGTCAACTCCCTCACCAGGTCGGCAGCAAAGATGAACGAACCGTTCAAAATAGCAACCAGAACAGGACATTTTCCTTCATAGTCCTTGTTAATCTTCGCAGCTATTTTCTTTACCGTCTGCTTCACCTCAGCCTCTGGAATGAAGGTCTCGAACTGTAAATTACCTATCGTAATCATTTTGATTGAAAATTTGTGTGGGCGAAGTTACGAAAAAAGAAAATATCTTACTAACTTCGCACCCAAATAAATTACATAACTATGAAAGATTTTAATTTCTACGCACCCACAGAGGTAGTCTTTGGTAAAGAAAGTGAACAACAGATTTCAAGTCTTGTACGCAAATATGGCGGCAGTCGGGTACTCCTGCACTATGGTGGAGAGAGTGCCCGTCGCAGCGGACTGCTTGACTTTGTCAAGCAACAACTCACTTCCGACGGAATACAGTTTACGGAATTGGGTGGGGTAGTGCCCAATCCACAACTTTCAAAAGTATATGAAGGAATAGATATAGTTCGTCGCGATTCATTAGATTTCATTCTTGCCATCGGTGGCGGTTCCGTCATCGACTCAGCCAAAGCCATCGGCTACGGCGTACCCTACGACGGCGACGTATGGGATTTCTACTCAGGGCGTGCCCAGGCAAAGACATGCATGCCTATCGGATGCGTACTCACCATACCGGCAGCAGGCAGCGAGATGTCCTACGGATGCGTCATCACCAACGACCTCGTTTCGCCACCACTCAAATGGTCGTACAACTGCGACCTCGGACGTATGCGCTTTGCAGTCATGAACCCCCTGCGCACATATACTCTGCCGCCATATCAGACAGCTGCCGGAGTCACCGACATCATGATGCACACTATGGAGCGTTATTTCTCTCATCATACCGACATGCTCCTCACTGATGCTATTGCCGAGGCTCTCCTGCGAACAGTCAAGGAATGTGGCGAACGAGTACTCAGCGACCCTGAGAACTACCAGCTTCGTGCCCAGATTATGTGGGGCGGTTCGCTTGCACACAACAACCTCACCGAATGCGGACTTCAGAAAGACTTTGCAACACACGGACTCGAACACGAACTCTCAGCCCTTTACGGAGTCACCCATGGAGCCGGACTTGCAGCCCTCTGGGGCAGTTGGGCACGTTACGTCATGAACGACAACATCAACCGCTTTGCACAGTTCGCCGTTAACGTATGCGGTGTTCGCAACGACTTCTCCGACCCCGCCTCCACAGCCCTTGCCGGCATCCGGGCAATGGAAGACTTCTAATTCCCGAACTCCTCGGCAGAAAGCTCTCCGACGAAGAACTTCGCATCCTAGCCGAGCGCTGCAGCCGCGGAAAAACCATTGCCATCGGCAACTTCCGCCGTCTTCACTACGACGACATGCTAGTTATCTACACCATGGCTAATGAAAGATAAAAGATGTGGAATGACGCTAAAGGAGTACATAGAAGGGATGATATTGCCGCAATATGACGGGTTTGACGGTGGGCATAATCGGGATCATACCGAGAGTGTGATACGTGAGAGTATGATACTGGCTCGAGAGCATGGTGCTGATGAGCGGATGGCGTATGTCATTGCGGCTTATCATGACTTGGGACTGAAGTATGACAGGGAACGGCATCATATACATTCAGGGGAGATTCTGATGACAGACAGTAATCTGCGGGAGTGGTTCACGGAGGAGCAGCTGATGACGATGCGTGATGCGGTGGTAGATCACAGGGCAAGCGGGAAGAATCCGCCACGAACCATATACGGAGCTATCGTGGCTGAAGCTGACCGGCAGATTGACCCGCAAAGTATCATAGAACGCACTATGGCTTTCAGTAGGAAGATGTTTCCGGACGGAGATTTCGAAACGCTTTATCAGCGCAGCAAGTCTCACCTCTTGGAGAAGTATGCAGAAGGGGGATATATGCGTCTATGGCTGAACAGTGAACGAAACGTGAAGGGACTTGAGGCTCTGCGAGATATAATTCGCGATGAAACACGATTAAGAAAAATTTGTGAGCTAATATATTATAAATAATGTGGAGAATATGAAAATAAGAAATGCAAAGATAGAGGACTCGGAGGCTCTGTTGAGGATTTACGGTCCGTATGTGAAGGAAACAGCCATTTCGTTTGAGTATGAGGTGCCGAGCAAGGAGGAGTTTGAGGAGAGGATGAGGACGTTCGGTTCGAAATATCCGTACTTGGTGGCAGAGGATGAGGATGGTAACATAATGGGGTATGCGTATGCTCATGCTTTTCATGGTCGTCCGGGATACCGGTTCTGTGTGGAGACAACGGTGTATATTGATCGTAACCAGAGACGGAGCGGGGTAGGACACAGGCTATATGAGGCTCTTGAGGAGGCTTTGCGGAAGCAGGGAATAAGGAATATGTATGCGTGCATTGCGTATACGGAGAAGGAGGACGGGGTTCTGACGCATGACAGCATCTGTTTTCATGAGAAGATGGGGTTCAAAGAGGTGGCGCATCTGCATAAGTGTGGCTTTAAGTTTAACAGATGGTTTGATATTGTGTGGATGGAAAAACTGCTGTAATTTGCGTTGTAATGAAAGTTGTGATGTGTATCGAGGGGGTGTCGAACGGAAAAGAAAAATGCAGCAGAGAGGAAATTTGATGGCTTTTTAGCGATTTTTAATGTTTCAGATGCTTGCAATTCTGTTTTTTTGATGTATATTTGCAACGTTAATGAAAATTCAAATAGACATTATTAATTTAAATGGAAAATCAAGACAGAATTATTAAAGTTGACATCAATGAGACGATGAAGCAGTCGTTTATCGACTATTCAATGTCAGTAATCGTGGCTCGTGCTCTCCCTGATGTGCGTGATGGATTTAAACCTGTACACCGTCGTATTCTGTTCTCAATGGACAAGAACGGTATTACTTCGGACAAACCAACAAGAAAATGTGCCCGTATCGTAGGTGATGTGCTCGGTCACTTGCACCCGCACGGTGACAGCTCTGTTTATGGAGCACTCGTTCGTCTGGCTCAGCCGTGGGCTATGCGCTACACTCTGGTTGACGGACAGGGTAACTTCGGTTCGGTGGACGGTGACGGTGCTGCTGCGATGCGTTATACTGAGGCAAGACTTTCGAAGATTGGTGAGTCTATGCTGCAGGATATCGATAAGGAGACTGTGGACATGGAGAACAACTTCGATGATTCGGAGAAGGAACCAACTGTGCTGCCTACAAGAATACCTAACTTGCTGGTGAACGGTGCGACTGGTATCGCCGTAGGTATGGCTACGAATATACCTACTCATAATCTGGGTGAGGTGATTGACGGATGTGTGGCTTTCATCGATAATCCGGAGATGACTACTCTGGAACTGATGCAGTATATCAAGGGACCGGACTTCCCGACAGGTGGTATCATCTGTGGTATTGACGGAGTGAAGGAGGCTTACGAGACCGGTCGCGGACGTATCATCGTACGTAGTAAGACAGAGATTGAAAGCGACGGAAATCACGATAAGATTATCGTAAACGAGATACCTTATAACGTAAACAAGTCGGAACTCATCAAGAAAATTGCCGACCTGGTAAATGAGAAGAAGATTGACGGTATCAGCAATGTGAACGATGAGTCGGACCGTGAAGGTATGCGTATCGTTATCGATGTGAAGAGGGAGGCTAATGCCAATGTAATCCTGAACAAGCTGTACAAGATGACTGAACTGCAGTCGAGTTTCCCTGTAAACAGCATCGCCATCGTGAAGAAACGTCCGAAGTTGCTGTCGCTGCGTGACTGTATCAGATATTTCGTTGAGCACCGTCACGATGTGACGATTCGTCGCACGGAATATGACAAACGCAAGGCTGAGGAGCGTGCTCACCTGTTGGAGGCTCTTATCGTAGCATCTGACAATATCGATGAGGTAGTACAGATTATCAAGTCGTCGAAGGAACCTACTGATGCTATTCAGCGACTGATGGACCGCTTTGGATTTGACGAACCGCAGGCTAAGTTCGTGGTTGAGATGCGTCTGCGTCAGCTCACCGGTCTGCAGCAGGAGGCTCTGCATGCTGAATATGACGAACTTCAGAAACTCATCACTTACCTGCAACAGATTCTGGACGATCCCGAACTCTGCAAGAAAGTAATGAAAGACGACCTGTTGGAAGTAAAGGAGAAGTTCGGCGACGAGCGTCGCACAATGATTGACTATACAGCAAGCGAGAACTTCAACCCTGAGGATTTCTATCCGAACGTACCGGTGGTAATCACAGTAAGTCACCTCGGATACATCAAGCGTACTCCGCTGAATGAGTTCCGTGCTCAAGGCAGAGGCGGCATAGGTGTGAAGGGTGGAACAAGTCGTGACGGCGACTTCATTGAGAATATCTACACCGCATATACTCATAATACTCTGCTGTTCTTCACTCAGAAGGGACGTTGTTTCTGGATGAAGGGTTACGAGGTACCGGAAGGTGAACGCAGCGGAAAGGGTAGGGCTATTCAGAACCTGCTGAATATCGAGAGTGATGATAAGGTGACTGCTATCCTCTGTGTAAGGAAGTTCAACGACCCAGAGTACGTAGCTTCACGCAATATCATATTCTGTACGAAGAACGGTGTAGTGAAGAAGACTAGTCTGCAAGACTATTCACGTCCACGTTCGAATGGACTGAATGCCATCAATATCAACGATGGCGACCGCGTAATCGAGGTACTGCTTACAAACGGTTCGGACGAAATCATCATCGCAAGTCGCAGCGGTAGAGCTATCCGATTCAACGAACAGACAGTACGTAATATGGGTAGAAATGCAACCGGTGTACGTGCCATCAGACTGGAAGAGGACGGCGAGGACGAGGTAGTAGGTATGATTTCTATCAGAAAGCCAGAAGGATTTGACGAGGCAATGGCTGAAATTGAAGCTATCGAGAACGACGAGGAACGTGAGGCTGCACTTGAGGCTAAGCAGGCTGAATGGCCAGAGATGCCGACGATACTTGTACTGTCGGAGAAGGGTGTGGGCAAACGTTCGGCTCTGGACACTTACCGCATCACGAACCGTAACGGAAAGGGTGTAAAGACCATAGCCGTAACGGAGAAGACAGGTAAACTGATAGCTATAAAGAGTGTAACTCTCGACCAGGATATCATGATTATCAACAAGTCAGGTATCACGATACGTATAGCCGTTGCTGACATCAAGCAGTCGGGTCGTCTGACTCAGGGTGTGAAGATCATCGACATACAGAAGAGAAACGATGTTATCTCAAGTGTATGTGTGGTTGAACACGAAGAGGAGGAAGAAAACGTTAACGATGACGTTAATCTTAACGATAACGATAACGAGCAATAAACTATTAAGCTATTAAACTATTAACCCAATAATCTACACAGTCATGAAGAAAATTATCATTGCATGTGCACTTTTGGTTGCAATGGCTGCCAATGCACAAAAACCACTGAACAACAAGAGTCAGATGACAAAGGCTGAATCAACTTTGACAGAGGCTCTGAAAGACCCGAAGAATATAAACTATGAGAAACTCTCAGAGGCAGAAACACTCATCGCTCCATGTCTGACTGAGGGTGTTGCTAAGGATATGCCAAAGACCTGGTTCATTGCAGGACGTATCGAGACTATCAAGATGAGCAAGATGCTCGCTGACCGTGCAGCAAACGGCGGACAGATGGACTACGATGCATTCTTCGAGAATCAGTACAAGATTGTGAAGTACTTCGCTGAGTGCGACCGTTTGGAACATACTCCGGATGCAAAGGGTAAGTTGCCTAAGGAAGAGTATCGTCCACAGATTCAGCAGACTGCAAAGCAGTGTCGTGCCAACCTGCGTATTGCCGGTGGACAGAACGCTGTAAAGAATCCTGAGAAGGCTATCTTCTACATCAACGAGTATAAAAACTCTGCCGGTTACACTATCTTCGAAGGAATAGAAGACGTAAAGCCTGAAAACGACAAGGATATGCCAGACGTATCTTACTTCCTGGCTACAGCATTGAAAGCAAAGGGTGACCCGGATGCAGCAGTACCCGAACTGGAGAAAGCTCTTGCTTCACAGCAGTATGGCAAAGGTGCACTCGGTGAACTTGCTACATACTACCAGCAGAAGGGTGATAAGAAGACTGCTCTGAAGTACTATCAGCAGGGTTGGGAAAAGTATCCGGACGAACCAATCTTCGGACGTATGCTGCTCTCTACTCAGTTCAATCTTGATGACCTCGACGGCGCACTTGCTACTGCAAAGGCACTTCAGGAGAGATTCCCGGATGACGACTTCGCATACACTACAGAAGGTCATATCCTCTTCAAAAACAAGAAGTATGCTGAGGCAAAGGAAGCTTATCTGAAAGCTCACAAACTGAATCCTGTACCTACAAACAATATTCAGGGTGCTGCTCAGTCTTCTTGGATGCAGCTCACCACCGACGAGAAGAACAAGGAACTGCAGCAGGAGACACTTGAACTGTACAAGCTGTATGAAAGTGATGCTCCGGATGATTTTGCAATCTGGGGTGACGCACTCTACATTCTCTATACCAATGCTCAGCAGCCTGAAAAAGCAAAGGCTTACAAGAAGTATCACGGTGGTAAGTAAACAAGCAGTTAAATAAAACAAAACAGAAAGCCAACGACTATCACCTGCAAAAGGGTGATAAGTCGTTTGGCGTTTCATAATAACATATCGAATATGGATTTCAAGGATCTTGTACAGAAACGACGCAGCATACGTAAGTTCACCGACGAGGAGATAAGCAGCGAACAGTTGCAACTGATTCTTCGGGCTGCACTTATGTCTCCCACAAGCAAGGGAACAAGAGCATGGCACTTCATCGTGGTAGATGATAAGGATATGCTTGAGAAGATGTCGAACGTAAGAGAGATGGGTAGTCAGTTCGTTGCCGGAGCAGCTGTGGCTATCGTGGTGCTAGGTGACAGGGATGTTACCGACGCATGGGTGGAAGATGCAGCACTTGCTGCTGTGACTATGCAGTATCAGGCTGCAGAACTCGGACTGGGCAGTTGCTGGTGTCATATCAGAAACCGATTCTCTGCCGTTCAGGAACCAGCCGACAATCTGTTGCGCTTCCTGCTGAAGTATCCTGAAAATCTTACTGCCGAATGTATTATCGGAATCGGACATCCTGCTATTGAGCGTAAGTTACAGGACGAGGACGGACTGAAGTGGGAGAATGTCAGTATCTACAAAAAAGATTAAACGATGATTAACTACGACCTGACAAAGATAAAGGCTCTGTTCTTTGACGTTGACGGTGTACTGTCGGCAGAAACTATAGGAATGCATCCTAACGGCGAACCTATGCGCACAGTCAATATCAAGGACGGCTATGCCCTGCAGCATGCCGTGAAGTGCGGACTGATTATTGCCATCATTACCGGAGGTAAGACTGAAAGTATCAGAAAACGCTATGGGGGTCTGGGCATTAAGGAAGTGCATCTGGGTGTGGCTGTGAAGATAAAGATGTATGACGAACTGAAAGAGAAGTACGGACTGAAGGACGAAGAGATTCTTTATATGGGTGACGATGTACCCGACTACGAGGTTATGAAACAATGCGGACTGCCTTGCTGTCCTGCCGATGCTGCTCCTGAAATAAAGGAGATATCAACATATATATCGCAGAAACGCGGTGGTATGGGATGTGGAAGAGATGTTTTGGAACAAATACTGAAGGCTCAGGGATTGTGGATGCACAATTCAAAAGCTTTCGGATGGTGATGAGATAAGGGTTAAGGGTTAAAGGTTAAAGGTTAAAGGTTAAGGGTTAAAGGTTATAGAGCTTACGGCTTACAAGCTTACGGTTAATGGTCAATGGTCAATGGAAATTATAAGATAATATTGGCATCGAATTCTCCAAGGAGAAAAGAACTGCTTGCTGGTTTGGGACTCCCTTTCGAGGTGAGGACCAAGAGTGGAATTGACGAGAGTTACCCGGAGGGATTGAGCGGAGAAGAGATTGCCTTGTATATTTCGAACAAGAAAGCCGAGGCATACAAGGTGGATATGGCAGATGACGAACTGATCATAACAGCCGACACAATTGTGTATGTTGAGGGAGAAGTATTGGGCAAGCCCAAGGACAAAGAGGATGCACGACGTATGTTCCACCTGATGAGGGGTAGGGAACACCAGGTAATAACCGGAGTGTGCATCGTAACAAAGGAAAAGACGGTTCAGTTTGCAAGTGTGACAGATGTCACCTTCGCCTGGCTGACTGACGAAGAGATAGATTACTATATCGACAAGTACAAACCATTTGACAAGGCCGGTGCATACGGCATTCAGGAATGGATTGGATATGTCGGCATTACAGGCATAAATGGTTCGTACTACAATGTAGTGGGACTGCCTGTACAAAGACTTTATACAGCGTTGAAAAGTTTTTAGTTTTAGTAGAAATGGAAAAGAGTATTTTTAGGATTATAATTGTTCTCATACTGCTGGCTCATGGAGTGGGGAGTATGGGACAGACTCCGTATAAGCGTTCCTCTTTGATAAGGGAACTGAAGTACAACATCAAGGACGGAGAATATAAGAAAGCTATTGATAACGTAAAACGTGCATTCGAGCAATATCCGGAAGAGACACGCCAGGATGCAGACTATTATTATTATAATGTGTTGGCAAACCATAATCTGGGTCTGGAAGAGGCAAAGAAGATGTATCTGCAGGACAAGCCCGACACTACTAAGTATTTCGGTTTTGTGTACACGACGGTTGTCAATGCACTTACTTGTGACAGTCTGGGTATGATACCGAACGGGAAGGGTAGGGTGAGCAACAAATATCATAAGGACATGCAGAATATCCTTGGTGTGAATGTTCCAAAACTGCCTGCCGCATCAAAGTATTTTTTCCAGAAACAGGATTACGGTAAGGCTTATGATTTTGCTGATTTGTATATCAGTATAAACGATTCGGTAAATGAGGAGGTTTGTACTGTAGCAGCAGTAGCTGTATTATCAGCTTATGCCAAGAATGAATATAAGAAAGCTGTAAAACACGACAGGACTGCTCTGATGGACAGCAACCGTCATGAACAACTGCTTGAAGTGGTATGTCTGTGTTATGAACAGTTGAAAGATACTGTCAACTATGAACAAAGACTTGAAGAAGGTACACATAAGTACCCCAAGAACAAGTACTTCTATGCTTCGCTTGCAAATCTGTATAATTCGCAACATAAATACAATAAGGCTCTAGAGACAATCAAGGAAGTGATAAAAGCAGACTGCTGCAACAGAGACCTTTGGTATATTAAAGGTACGGAAGAGATGCACCTGAGCGAAAGGGACAGCGCACTCTGTTCGTTCATCAGGGCTACAGAGATACAGGAAGATGATGCAGAGTCGCATTCCCGTATCGGGAATATATACCTGATAAAGTCGCATGATATATACGAACAACAGAAGACAGCTAAGGGTAAGGAACTGAAAATGCTGAAAGAACAGCTGAACAGTACGTATAAGAATGCAAAGGCTGCTTACGAACAGGCTCGCAGGTATGCAGAAGAGAGGACTGAATTGTGGCTATTGGGACTGAAAGAAGTTTACTACAAACTCAATATGGGTAAGGAACTCATGTTGCTCGAAAAGAAATATCCGCAATAAATTTTCGTTTATAATTAAAATCATCCCCAAACAAATGATTCTTTTCCCCAATGCAAAAATAAATATCGGTCTGAATGTAGTGGAACGTCGTCCTGACGGCTACCATAATCTGGAGAGTATTTTCTATCCGATAAACATTTACGACCGTCTGCAGATTGAACCCGATACGGAAAAGGTGTCGGGGGTATGCAGCGTGGAATTGTCAGGAATTGCAATCCAGGGAGCCGTTGAGGATAATCTTGTCGTCAAGGCATATAATCTGATTTGGGAGAAGTATCATATACCAGCCGTAAAAGTTAAGTTGAACAAACTCATTCCGATGGGTGCCGGACTGGGTGGAGGATCGAGCGATGCTGCATATATGCTGAAAGGACTCAATGAGTTATTCGCTCTGAATATTCCCGAAGAGGAACTGGAACAGATGGCTGCCCGACTGGGTGCCGACTGTGCCATATTCATAAAGAACAGACCTGTTTATGCTACAGGAATCGGAAATATCTTCCATTACGACGTGAATATTCCTCCTCTGACCGGTAAGTATCTGCTACTCGTAAAACCGGAAGTATTCGTATCGACACGCGATGCTTATTCCATGATTCATCCCGGACAGCCGCAATACAGTCTGACAGAGAGTATATGCATGCCAATATCTCAATGGAAAGAAAGAATTGTGAACGACTTCGAAAAGAGCGTCTTTGCAAAGTTCCCGCTTATTCGTCAGGTAAAAGACACCCTGTACGATATGGGAGCAGAATATGCAAGCATGTCAGGCAGCGGATCGTCTGTTTTCGGTATCTTCAACACTCCTGTTGAAGGCTTTGAGGAGAAGTTCGACGGCATGTTCTCAGTACAAATAAAAATGTAAGACTATGAACGTTAAATTCCTTGATTTACAGGCAATAAACCAGTCGTTCGGAAAAGAACTCACAGCCGCCGCCGATGGTGTAATCAGTTCCGGGTGGTATCTGAGAAGCTCCCAAACAGAGGCATTCGAAGCAGAGTGGGGGACTTACTGCAATGCCAAATATGCCGTAGGGGTAGGTAACGGACTCGATGCGCTGCGCCTTGTACTGATGGCATGGAAGATAATGTACGGTTGGAAGTATGGAGATGAGGTCATAGTACCGGCTAACACCTTCATTGCTACAGCCTTAGCCGTGTCACAAGCAGGTCTGAAACCCGTTTTTTGTGATGTAAATCAGGAAGATGCGTTGATATGTACGGATGAAAACTATCTGAAAACACTTTTAACTCCAAAAACCAGATGTGTCATTCCTGTACATCTTTACGGACAGGTTGCAAATCTGAATAAGCTGCATGAATTTACTGAAAGTCAAGGACTTATGGTACTTGAAGATGCTTGTCAGAGTCATGGAGCAAAAACCGATTACAAGGGGAATCGTACATGTGCATACAGTTTCTATCCGGGCAAGAATCTCGGTGCCTTGGGTGATGGTGGTTGCGTGACAACAGACGACAAGGAATTGGCAACGTTGGTACGTAATCTAGCCAATTATGGTCAGACAGTAAAATATCTGCACGATTATCAAGGACTGAATTCCCGTCTTGACGAAATTCAGGCAGCAATTCTCAGAGTAAAACTCCGCAGACTGGATACCGATAACCGGCGACGTATTGAAATAGCAAAATATTACTACAGCGAAATTTCTTCAGAATTTGCAAACTCAAATGTAAGTCAGTTGAATTTCGTTGCTGACGGAAGTCATGTTTATCACATTTTCCCATATATATGTGAGAACCGTCAGAAAACGCAGCAATTTTTGAAAGAAAACGGAATTGAAACGCAAATTCATTATCCAGTACCATGTCATAAGCAGAAAGCATATAATTCGTATAAAGATGTCAGTTTGAAAAATGCAGAGTATCTGGCAGAACACGAATTATCGTTACCGATTTCACCAGTAATGACAGACGAAGCTGTGGAATACGTTATCAGAAATCTGAAAAGCTTAAGAAACTAGATTACTAGAAGAACAACTAGAACAACTAGAAGAATTACTAGAATTACTAGAAGAACAAGAAAGACTAGGGAAACTTTAAAAGAGAATAGAGCATAAGCCCTAAAATAGCTATTTAACATAATCGTCATTCAAGTAAAAAAGCGCAACAAGAAAAATACGTGTCATTTTTTGGAGAAAATGGACAATACTATATAAATGTTGGGCGATTTTGGGGAATTTAAGTTTTTTTAAAACATTTCTTTGGAAGATTATTCATGGATAACGAAAAAAAAACGTTTTCTTTGCATGAAGAAATACAACCTTTAAAAACCAATTACAAAACTAAAAATATTATGAGCACAGTTCAACCAAAACTAAGTGGATTGAAGCCAGAGAATTTCCAGAAGGAAATCAATGGCAAAAAGACAGATCTTTATACGTTAGTAAACAATGATGGCTACGAAGTATCAATAACCAATTATGGTGGTGCTATCGTAGCTATTATGGTTCCTGACAAGGACGGAAAAGTTGCAAATGTCATTCAGGGACATGATAACATCGATGATGTTGTCAATTCTCCCGAGCCATATCTGTCAACTCTTATCGGTCGTTTCGGAAACCGTATCTGCAAGGGAAAATTCCAACTGAACGGTAAAGAATACAATCTGGCTATCAACAATGGTCCAAACGCACTTCATGGTGGTCCTACAGGTCTGCACGCACAGGTTTGGGAAGCATATCAGACAGGCAATCAGAGTCTGACTCTCAACATCGTTCTCCCATACGGACATGAAGGTTTCTCAGGTGAAGTAAAGATTTCAGTAGAATTCACTTGGACAGATGATAATGAGTTAGTTATCGAATATCTTGCCACAACAAACAAGAAGACAATCATCAACCTGACTCATCATGCATTCTTCTCTCTGCAAGGTATTGCAAATCCAACTCCAAGCATCGATGATCAGATTCTGGAAATGAACTGCGATTTCTTCATTCCAATTGACGATACAAGCATTCCTACAGGCGAAATTCTTAGTGTTAAGGGTACTCCGTTCGACTTTACTTCTCCAAAGCCTGTCGGCAAGGATATCGATGCTGACGACCAGCAGATCAAGAATGGTGCCGGCTACGACCACTGCTGGGTTTGTAACAAGAAGGAAGTTGGCGAACTCACATTCGTAGGACGTCTGACAGAACCGAAGTCTGCACGTACTCTGGAGATTTATACAACAGAACCAGGCGTACAGATTTACACCGACAACTGGGCTACAGGCTACCCTATCCAGTTTGGTGCCACTGCCCCACGCCGTTCAAGCATCTGTTTCGAATGTCAGCACTTCCCCGATTCTCCAAACCGTCCATACTTCCCGTCTACTGTTCTGAAGCCGGGTGAGAAGTACACTCAGAAGACTATCTATAAGTTTGGAGTGAAATAGGCTCTACCCTACTCTATAGACGTAAATCCCTAAATATTAATAAATTATGGCACAAAACAAACCGAATTATCTATTTCCTCTGATCATCGTGTTCATTGTGTGTTTCCTCATCGGATTTATCACTACGATGAACAACTCAATGATTGAATTCTGTAAAGAAGCATTCAAACTGACTGATACGCAAGGACAGTTGGTCAACACCTTCTTCTACGGAGCTTATTTCTTCTCTATCCCCTTTGCTATGATGATGAGCAAAATCGGTTACAAGGCAACTCTTGTACTCGGTCTGACAGTCGTAGGTATCGGATTTATTGCAAACAACCTTGGTGTTACGGCAGCCCTCGGTACAACGAGTGTTTATACAGTATTCCTTTGCTGTATGAGTATCGTAGCCCTTGGTGTTGTAATGCTTCAGTTGGTAGCAAATCCTTACGTAATGGTACTTGGAGCTCCTGAAAGCGGTGCTTTTCGTATGACGCTCTCTCAGGCTCTGAACTCTGTAGCAACTACAGTTGCCCCAATCTTCATTACTTATGTGATTATCGCCGGCAAACCAAAGCTTCCTGAGAACGTGCCTGGTCCGTTCCTCATGCTTGGTATCTTTGCAATCGTCATTGCAGCAATTCTGTTCTTCATCAAGTTGCCAGATCCCGATAAGGATAAGGCTGCTGAGGCAGAAGTAGATTCAGCTGCTGACCTGAAGCAGTATAAGAGCAGCGTATTCAAGTATCCGCACGTATGGTTCGGAGCACTTGCAATCGCAATGTACATGGGTCTTGAGATTGGTATCCCATCGATGCTTCCTGCATATTGGAAGGCAGACCCTTCACTTCCAGGCTCTGCAACTGACTATCTGCCATTGTACTGGGGCGGTATGATGGTAGGCCGTTTCTTGGGTTCTGCAATCCTTGCCAAGTTCAAGGCTCGCACGCTGCTTTCATGCTGTCTGATTCTCGGAGCTGCCTGTGTAGGTATCTCATTCTTCCTTCCAGGCATGTACGCAGTATATGCAATGCTTGCAGCAGGTCTGTTCCACTCAGTCATGTGGCCACTCATCTTCAACCTCGGACTCCAGGAGCTCGGTCCTCACACAAAGAACGCATCCGGACTTATCAACATGGGTGTTCTTGGTGGTGCCACTCTCCCACTCCTCATGGGTACGGTCGTTGACAACCCGTCACTCGGCGTTGGTGTTGCCATCATGATGATGTTCGTTTACTATGCATACGTATTCTGGTTCTGCAACTTCGGCAGCAAGATTGGAATCAATGTAAAATAATAATAACCTCAAACAAAAAAAATTTAAGACTATGAGACTGAAAATTGACGACGTACGCAGTCGTTTCCTGAAGCATCTTGGTGGCGAACCAGGCTCAGTTTATGCCTCACCAGGTCGTATCAACCTCATTGGTGAGCACACAGATTATAACGGTGGATTTGTATTCCCAGGTGCAGTTGAACAGGGAATGATTGCAGAGATCCGTCCGAACGGAACCCGTACCATCAAGGCTTACTCTATCGACCTTAAGGACTATGACGAGTTCTCACTCGACGACCCTAAGGGACCAAAGGCAAGTCACTTCCGCTATCTCTACGGAGTAGCAAAGGAGATGGAGAAGCTGGGCGTTCCTGTAATGGGATTTGATACAGCATTTGCAGGCGACGTGCCACTCGGTGCAGGTATGTCTTCATCTGCCGCACTCGAGTCAACATACGCATTTGCAATCAACGACCTCTTCGGCGACAACAAGATTAGCAAGATGGACCTTGCAAAGGTAGGTCAGGCTACAGAGCACAACTACCTCGGACTCAACTGCGGTATCATGGACCAGTTCGCATCTGTTCACGGAAAGAAGGGCAACCTCATGCGTCTCGACTGCCGTAGCGGCGAATTTGAGTACTTCCCATGGAATCCGAAGGGATACAGACTCGTTCTCATCAACTCTTGTGTAAAGCACGAGTTGGCTGGTAGTCCGTACAACGACCGTCGTAACTCTTGTGAAAACTGCGTGAAAGCTATCAAGGCTCTCCACCCGGATAAGGAAATCACTACCCTTCGCGAAGCTACTTGGGAAGAACTCAAGGAAATCGAAGGCAAGGTTTCAGCAGAAGACATCAAACGTGCTAAATTCGTCCTTGGCGAAAAAGACCGCGTGCTTGCAGTCTGCGACGCTCTAGAAAAGGGCGACTACGAGACAGTAGGTCAGAAGATGTACGAGACCCACTACGGACTCTCTAAAGAGTATGAAGTATCATGCGAAGAACTTGACTTCCTCAACGACATCGCAAAGGAATGCTCCGTAACCGGTTCACGTATCATGGGTGGTGGCTTCGGCGGTTGTACAATCAACCTCGTTGCCGACGAACTCTACGACAACTTCGTAAAGACAGCAGTCAAGAAGTTCGAAGAGAAGTACGGCAAGAAGCCAATCGTTATCGATGTAGTCATCGGCGACGGCTCTCGCAAACTCTGCTAACACATTATTTATAATATGCGAAAGTGAGGTGGATTCTTCATGGATCCACCTCCTCGTATGTGTAATGAAGATAATTATCAGAACACTAATATCAGTAATCCTGCTATTCACAGCTACAATCGGGACAGATGCGCAGTCGGTCTCCTCTGACGGCATGCTTACCGACTCCGTTGCAGCACCCGCATCCAAACCCGGTCTGGGAAAACGGTTAGACAATAAACTGACCGACATCTACTTCAAACTGAGATACGACACCACCTATGTCGCCAGACCAAAGCAAAAGTGGCTGCTCAGACTGCTTGGCAACTATGCAGGCAACTATATTCATGCCAAAGGTACGGTGAACAACGTATGGTCCAAGTACGACCTGCACACCCGCCGTAACACCACCATCGGTCTCGAAGTGAACTACTGCGACCTTGTCGCAACGCTGTCAATAAACCCCGACAAACTTCGTGGCGTATACGATGACTTCGAACTCAACCTGGAATATCACAGCAGCATGTTCAGCATCGACTTCAGCTATCAGCATTCCACCTCGCTTTCAGGCAATATAAAACTGGAAAACATGGACCACCTGAACGAGGACGGACTGAACATGCGCGTAATCAACTTTGCGGGCTACTACACCTTCAACCATCGCCGGTTCTCCTTCCCTGCAGCCCTCTATCAGAACTACTACCAGCGACGCTCGGCAGGTTCGTGGCTGGCAGGTCTCAGCTTCCAAGGTGGCAACATCAAGACTACGGAAGAACTGAAGGAAAGAAGTCCTCAAGCCCCCGAAGTACAGATCACCTTCAATAACTTCGCCCTCGGCGGCGGTTATGGCTACAACTTCGTATTCGGCAAACGTGCGCAATGGCTCCTCCACCTCTCTGCCCTACCCTCCGTCGTCGTTTACAAACACAATAAACTCATATTGAATCAGAATGAGAAACGCGACCACGGACTGAGTCTCAACATGATATTCAACGAACGTGCCGCCCTTGTCTATCACTTCTCCCCCCGCTACTTTATCGGCACATCCGTCATCATAAGCAACTCCATCTTCGACAACGAAAATATAACAGTAAACCAGAACAAATGGTTTTCCCGCATCTTCTTCGGTTTCCGCTTGTAAAGATGGTTCTACTGCCCCGCTCGAGTCATGAGGCTGCAGCGTTCGGAACATGAGCCTGCCGCTTCATGAGCGTGAGCCTGCCTCTTCATGAGCATGAGCCTGCCTCTTCGCATCGCGTTAGTAGTGTGGTGTGTGAGGGGCAAGAACACATGTAGACCTCACGCTTTTGTCGAGATTTTTGCGTATCAAGTGCAATTCCACCTCGTCTCTGCCAAGGTCGAAAAAGGCAGGGGACTCAAACGTTTAAGGCGCTGAACCCAAACGTTTGCAGCAGGCTCACGGCGTGAGTGCGGCAGGGAAGGGGGCTTACCACTTAAACATCTCACTCTTGAACCCTCTTTATAGCAGAATTTTCTATATTACCCTCACTTACTCACTCAATCATGCTCTAGCCCTTTACCCATCGAGGCTGTAGCGAGTGACCCTTCCATGAAAAGGGTCACTTATGGGTCACTCATCGGTTCTTCTAGTGAGGTTCTGTAAGTGAGGTTAGAATCGAAAATTCCTCAAAAATCAAAAAAACTCCTTTGTAATTTTGTAAAGAGAAAGAAAATGTCAGAAATCTGTTCCCCGGCATGCTGTTTTCTGCGCTATAAGCTGTCAAATCAGCCTGCTTACCGCATATTTCGAACCATTGACCCGGGGATAATGAAATTTTGCCTGACTAATTTGGAAGCCTTATAAAGAAGAAAGTTTGGACAGAAGTGTCGTATTTATGTCATGAATGGTCTGAAAAAGCAATAAATTGATGCATTCTGTACCTTTACTGAGGTTAAGTATGACTGGTATTATTGACCTTGTAATATCTGCTTTATGCTAATAATCAATAGTTTACGATGATGAATTTGGGTTTCGCGTTTCAGCGTTTCAGCGTTTCAGTGGGTTTTTGAGGGGTGTACAAACTCTTCCTTATATATATAACTTATTAATTATTAATTAGTTATAAGATTTAAGAGGGGATGTGTGATACCTTTTTTTGAGTGAAACGGCTGAAACGCTGAAACGCTTCAGCCTGTAGATGCTTACTCTTCCTTTACAAGGCCATCATTTCCCATATATCTTCGTTAAATTGTGGCAAGATACTACTGCTCAAAAAAAATGAATTTATTTTGTTCTGTGTTCGCTTAATCGTATCGTTGACTTCGCCTAAGATACTATCAATCGGAAGAGCAAAAATGAAAAAATTCTTTTTTCTTTTTGTTCTTCTCTCACTAATCCGTATTTTTGCAGCGAATAAATATGTCTTTATTATGACCAAGAAAGTAATGATTCGTAAAATAGCCGATTATTTCAAAAATAAGCCTGTAAAGAAAGCATGGCTTTTCGGTTCGTATTCCAGAGGAGAAGAAACTCCTGGAAGCGACGTTGATATATTGGTTGTTTTAGATAATTCCAAACCTGTCGGCATGGAATTCTTTGGCATGTATGAAGATCTGAAGGAACTGTTAGGACGCAATGTTGATTTGGTAACAGAGCGTTCACTTGCTCCATTCGCAAGAAATAGCGTCGAACGTGATAGACAACTGATTTATGAGAGAGCTAATTAGAGATCGTGAACGTCTCTCGCACATGCTTGTTGCTATAGAACGCATTGAGCGATATACATCAAGAAATGGATTGAAGATGAAATTATACAATTGAAAAACGAATTGGTTGTTCATAATAAGACAAAATATTGGGATATTGCAACATTCATCGAACTTGTCAGAAGATATGAACACATTGTTCCAAATTCAGTTCCAATATTACGTGGTTTTGTTGATATTCATTGCAAAAGTGCCATGATAAGAATCATTGAGAGTATATATAGTAAACCACATATTAATCTAAGAAAAAAAGGCGATATTATATGGAACTACATAAAGGACTATCATCTAAATTAAAAATATACAAACTAAGGATGATTTCATATTACCAAACTTCACAAATCTGAAAGTATGAAAAAGATAGGATATATATATCGCTATAGCGAAGAGCAAAAAAAAGGTATATTGGTGTATGGAGCAAATCCGTATATTTATGGCCTTCCAGCTTTTTATGACAATAATCATAATGATAAGCCAATTTTGTTTTCTGAAGATAATTGTATATCAGAAGTTAAGACAGGACAACTGGTATATTTCAAACTAAATACTGATTTACATGCATCACAAATAGAGAGAGCCTCATTATCTAATTTTAAAAGGAATATTGTAAGGGGGATTATATCACAATTTATAGAAGATGAGAATTGTATTTCTAGCCTATCTGTTATACGTTTTGAGAACCTTAACTCAATCCAATGGGATTGTTCAAAATGCCTAATGAAATGTGAAAAAGCTGGAAGGAAATTATGTTATGATGATAATGAATGTAGTAAATATGATGACAATGGGTTGCCAAATTCTATTGAAGAGTTGTACACATTATTTGGGAATAGATATCATGATTCTTTGAGTGGTTGGTATGAAATTGATAGTGGTTATATATCAATAGACATTTTTGATGTTTCATATTGGATTGACAAAAATATAATTGGAAGTAGAGATTTTTATGGAAGAACAACCAAGCAATTTATTAATTTGTTCGAAAATTTTTATTTGTACAGATGCCGAATGTTAAACTGGCATTATTGTAAAATCCATGAATTACAGAAAATTTCCAAAGGGTGGATGGATTTGTTATTAAATTTTTCTGATAAAGAGTTAAGTGTAATATTAGGAAAATTTCCTATGCTACAGCCTGCATTACCAGAAAAATATTGTTTCAAATATTTGGAAAACCTATCAGATGATTATAATTTTCCATCGCTTGACATTTGTGAGGCATATTTTCTTTACCAAATAAATAACACCTTTAAAACAACTAAATATTTATATTTGTGTGATGTTTTAAACAAAGTTCAAAACGATAAAGATAGGGAGCAGATATGGGAAAAGAAAAGTTACAATATTTCAGATTTGAATATAGAAGTCATACACAAATTTACGAATTTACTGGAATGTAAATTTCATGATGTGGTTCTTATCAATCTTCCAGATAAACTATCCATAATTAGCAACTATTTATACGACGGCAAGGAAGAAATTAATAGGCATATTTTGAACGACAGAAAATCTTATTTAATAAAATTAGGGAAATATGTGGATGCGTATGAAGATGCTTCATATCTTAATTATGAAGCAATTGAAAATTTAGTCTCAGCATATGATGCTATGTCGGATAAAGACAAGGAGGTTTTTGCCTATTCAATAAGGAAAAAAGCAAATGAGTGTGCTTTACAAATGGTTGAAGATACTTCATATATAAATGATATTTCCCAAATGAGGAAAGTACTAGAATATATTAAAGATTTCTTGGATATATCCACATATGAAAAAATAAGAAGTAGTACTAATTTGGATTTATCAAAATTAAATAGATTAGACGAATTAAAAATGGCGTTTTCAGTAAACCTGATTTCGGAAGTACAATTTCTAGAACAATATAAGCATTTGACATTAAATTTTAGTTTAAGTGAATTAACAAAACAGATAGAAGGTATATCATGGTACACAACAATACCATTATCAGTACAAAAATATCTAATATATGAGATATTTGAAAAATTTGAATTTAACGGAATAAATACAGAAAAATCTGCAACAACATACTTTGAATGCATATGGAGTATGGAAGATTTAATAAATTGGCTAAATCGTCAATGTCATGGAAATTTAGATTCAGAATTGGTTAAAAGTATAATTATTGAAAAGACTGCCACATTAAATGAAGAAGATAGGAGGAGGTTGTTCAAAGATGAGAATATTTCGTCTCAATCACATAGAAAACAGCGATCTACCGATGAAGTTTTTGATGATGATGATGGTGAAAGCTATGATAATTGTAACAATAATGATGATTATAGTTGTTATGAGGGAAAACCAACTTATGAACGATATGGTGGTTCGTATGCACAAGACGTTGAAGGATATAGTGATGATGACATAGATACAATATTTGATGGGGATCCTTCGGCATATTGGAACATAGATTAGATATCTTTTTTTCTTATATTAGCATACTTATGAAAGAGATAATACATATCAACAAGGAGAATTACAAGGATTACATGAATCTTGATATAATAGCATTTTCTTTTGCTTTTGGTGGAGCACAAGGTAGTCCTGGCGAGATTATTGTCGTTACAAAGGATGCCCAATTATATGATATGAATTACTGTTATGATAACATAACAATTGAGATGTGTTATGAGGTCTGTCCTCCATTGAAAGGTTGTTCTTTTGGTATGTTTGAAGTGGAGAAAACACCTATCGGATGGGAAGGTATAAGTTTAGGTGCAGGGAATTTCCTTGTTCTGGCTGAACCCTTATATGATCAACTCATACAAGAAATGTCCGAGATTCCTCCTTATATTCTATATGGTAGATGGATTAACATGGTAATAAATAAGATTAATACCCAAGAGACAAGTAACTAAAAGAAAATGGATGGGATTAATACACAATAATGATTTTATAGTACAAAATTAAGGCATGAACATACTTTATAAATCCATCTTATTCCTTTCATTCATTCTATTGATAGGATGTAATGGAAGAAATCAAGGAGCAAGAACAGATATTTCTTCTGATTCAGCAAAAATACGAACTGATTCTGTTGAGGAGAATGCCAGGTTGGACGAGATTGACACATCTATGAATGATACTATTGTAGGAGTTTTTGATGGGAAGAGAAAGGACACTTTAATAGCAGAATTGATGGAAGAGAGGACTTCTGGGGATTGTGTCGTAAGAAACTGGAGAATTGTATCGAAATCCAACTCCATTAAACCAATGATATTACAAAACCGTTATAGTGTACGTTTTGTTGAGGAAGGAGATTTAGACGGAAATGGAACGGATGAATTTGGAATAAGAGTTGAGGGTGATGTTGGCATGTGGAATTCATACATCGTTTATTCCTGCATAAATGGAGAATGGAAGGTGCTGCTTGATTCTATTTTTACATACAGTCCGCATTTTTACGAGGAACTGAATAATGGTAAAGATATTGTTCAGACAACTGTAAAGAAGGGCTTTTTGAGAATTAGGTTTAGCGATGTAAGAAATGATGAAATTTGCATCGTTGATACGATTGTAAGGATAAAAGATCTATCCTTACAATCTGTTATCAAGGAATAAAGGTTTTTATATACATCCAATACACAAGAAATCACTCGCATCGGGAATCATCCTGGTGCGAGTGCTGTATATATTAATAATGTGTAGGGAAATGGGTGTTTTTCCGGAAAAGTGAAAAATGTTCAGAAAAAAGTGTCGGAAGTGGGATATATTTAGTACTTTTGCACGAAATAAATTAAAAGGGAAGTAAAAAAAAGAAGTTAAAAAGGAAGTTAAAAAGCCAATTAATCATGAACTACGGATTTGTAAAAGTAGCATCGGCTATACCTAGTGTGCGAGTTGCCGATTGCAACTATAATGAACAACATATCGAGAGTCTTGTGCTTCAGGCAGAAGGCAAGGGTGTTGAAATCATCTGTTTTCCGGAACTTAGTATATGCGGATATACGTGTGCCGACCTGTTTGGTCAGCAACTCGTGCTCGACAGCTGTCAGGAAGCCCTGTTCCGTCTGCTCGACGTTACCCGCTCACTCAATATCATAAGTATAATAGGCATGCCTGTACAGTATAACGGTATGCTCTTTAATGCCGCTGTAGTGGTGCAGGGCGGAAAGATTCTCGGAATAGTACCTAAGACTTATCTTCCCAACTATCGTGAATTCTACGAGAAGCGCTGGTTCACCTCGGCTCTCGCCATAGATACCGTGGAGACTCACCTCTGCGGACAGGCAGTCACGATGGGACGCAACCTCATATTCAACGCGTCGAGCTGTAATTTTGCCATCGAGCTGTGCGAGGACGTATGGGCACCTATACCTCCAAGCACGAACCTTGCAATGCAGGGAGCTGAAATCATATTCAACCTGAGTGCGTCGAACGAAGTAATCGGTAAACACAGTTACCTCACTTCCCTACTCTCTCAGCAGTCGGCACGCTGCATCTGCGGTTATGTGTATTCTTCGTCGGGTTATGGAGAATCAACCCAGGACCTTGTTTTTGCAGGTAATGCCCTGATTTATGAAAACGGTACGCTGCTTGCAAGGAGTGACCGCTTCTCGCTTAGCGAACAGATGGTAATAAGTGAGATTGACGTAGAGCGTCTGAATACGGAGCGCCGCATCAATACTACCTTTGCAGATAATATCCGAAATAATGAGGGTTCGATCAAGGAAATAGTGGCACAGACCGTCACTCCGAATTACGATTTCCAACTCACCCGCTGGGTCAACCCGCATCCTTTCGTTCCGTCGGGCGACGAACTGAAAAACCGTTGCGAGGAGATATTTGCAATTCAGGTGGAAGGACTTGCAAAACGTATCGAACACACTAATGCACAATCGATTGTCATTGGTATAAGTGGCGGACTTGACTCTACGCTGGCTCTCCTCGTCTGTGTGAAGACTATGGATAAGCTGCAACGTCCACGAGGCGAGATTATCGGAGTGACTATGCCTGGATTCGGTACTACAGACCGCACATACCATAATGCCATGACCCTCATGAAGACTCTTGGCATTACCATCAAGGAGATAAGCATCAAGGAGGCTTGCATACAGCATTTCAAGGATATTCAGCACGACATGAAGAATCATGACGTGACATACGAGAATGCTCAGGCACGCGAACGTACTCAGATTCTGATGGACGTAGCAAACAAGTACGGAGGTTTCGTAATAGGTACGGGTGACCTGTCGGAACTGGCACTCGGATGGTGTACCTATAATGCCGACCACATGTCGAACTACGGAGTGAACTGCTCTATTCCGAAGACTCTGGTGAAGTACCTCGTAGCATGGGTGGCACATACAAATATCGACCCGGAAGCAAAAGAGACTCTGCTCGACGTTGTAGATACTCCTATCTCGCCCGTCTGGGATTCAGTCCGAAGAAGATATACTTCCTTGCAAAGCAGGCATTTATCAATCAGGACAATCCTACCACGGAGGGCGACTTCCCAGTGACCAAATACGACGAGACAACTATACGTCTGTGGCTCACCACATTCTGTCACCGTTTCTTCACGCAGCAGTTCAAACGCAGCTGTCTGCCTGACGGTCCGAAGGTGGGTAGCGTCAGTCTGTCGCCTCGCGGCGACTGGCGAATGCCGAGCGATGCAAGCTATTCTATATGGTTGAAGGAATGTGAGAGTCTGAAATAAACAGAAAGACCGCTTTCAAGAGTGTCGATCCCTGTGGTGTGGTATATCAGCTGATGGAATATACCGACGACCAGCTGGACATCGAACTCGGAGCATTGTTTGTGGCAATGATAAGTTGGGGAACGCGCAAGGTGTTCCGTCCGATTGCTCTCCGCATGATGCGTGATGAGATGGGATGGCACCCGGCTCAGTTCATACGGATGGGAGCATACGAGCATGCATACATGAACGCAAAGAACGGATGTGTATATCGCACTCTCAATGTCGATACATTCCGCTGCGTATGCCGCAACCTGCAATGTGCAATACAAGGTGTCAATACACTTGAGGAGCTGTTCGCACAAAGACCTACGATAGAGGTTATTGACATCATATCCAACTGGTTGGCTCCGGCACGTGTAGGTACCATAGGCAAAAGTGCATGCAAGCGAATCTGCATGTATATCCGATGGATGACACGTCAGTCGGCTCCTGACATGAACATCTGGAAA
>CACYGK010000034.1 GCA_902774005.1 uncultured Bacteroidales bacterium
ATAGAAAAAGGTTGCCTTCTCCGAATCGGAAAAGGCAACGGTCCGTTATGGCTTTTCAATTTATAATAATGTATCGAATTGGTCGCAGAGACTCTGCATTGACGGAAAAAGAAGATTGGCTCCCTGAGAAAGGAGTGCCTCGTCGGGCAAAGGTCCGGTATTTACAGCAATAGTGAATACTCCTGCACGAACTGCTGCCTGAACGCCAAGGGGTGCGTTTTCAACCACAACAAAATAGTCGGGACCAAATACCGTACCAAAGAAATCATTATATTTACGGATACCCATAAGATAGGGTTCGGGATCGGGTTTTCCACGAGTGACATCGAAAGCCGTAACCATCAGTTCGGAACGGAATATTCCAGGAAAGTGTTCGTTGAGACGCCCAAGCAGACTACGTTGTCCGCTTCCTGTCACCAATATAGGAGTGATGCCGGCACGTACTACTTTCTGAAGCAGTTCGTAAGCTCCGGGCATAGGAGGAGCAATGGGCATGCTGTTGAAGAGGTTGGCTTTGTACTGATATATTTCTTTTTCTTCCTGTTCGGTCACATCACCTCCGAACATACGGCGCGAAACGGTGTTGATGGTACCGGCACCGGTACGTCCCTCGTGCATGTATGCCTCTTCCTCAGTAAAATCGGAAAAACCGTAGTGGTGCATGGTCTGGCACCAGCTTTTGGCATGATTCTTCATGGAATCGAAGAGCACTCCGTCCATGTCGAACATTATTGCACGTTTCGCTGCAAATATCCCTTTCACGTTATCAGTCATCAAGAAAATCTTCTACAAGTGTTTCGGTTTCAATCTGTGCTATCTCGAGATTATCGTTTATGACCACCTCGTCAAACTGAGGTGCGAATGTGAGTTCGTAGTCAGCCTTTGCAAGTCGCTGTTCGATGTCCTCAGCTGAATCAGTGGCACGGGCCATAAGACGGGTACGCAGTTCATCGATGCTGGGTGGTTGGATGAAGATAGCAAGCGCACGTTTTCCATACGCCTTCTTGATATTGAGAGCTCCCTTCACATCGACATCAAAGATGACGTTCTGTCCGGCTTCAAGCTGACTGTCCACCTGTGAACGTAGGGTACCGTAATAACGGTCGGTATATACCTCCTCGTATTCGATAAAGTCGCCATCGGCAATATGCTGACGGAATTCATCAGGAGTGATGAAGAGATATTCCACCCCGTTCTTTTCCGTGCCACGTGGCTGACGTGTGGTAGCAGAAATAGAAAAGTGGAGGTTGAGGTCGGGATTCTGCATCAGGTAACGGAGTATGGTCGATTTGCCTGAACCCGACGGTGCTGCAAGTATAATGAGTTTTGACATAGTTACATGACGTTGAGTACCTGTTCTTTAATCTGTTCGAGTTCGTCCTTCATCTGGACAACGATGTTCTGCATCTCTGCCTGGTTCGACTTGCTGCCTGTGGTGTTTATCTCACGACCCATTTCCTGTGCAATGAATCCGAGTTTCTTACCTTGACCACCAACACCTTCGTTCATGGTCTGAAGGAAATAATCGAGGTGCGTAGTCCACTCCTGAAATCTTGCTGAGGTTATCAACGATACGCTGACGAATCTTCTCCACCCTACCCTGTTCGTACGGTTCGATGGATAGAAGCAGGCGACGTATATTCTCAATCTTCTCAGTGAATTTACGTTCGAGAGCTGCACCTTCCTGTTTACGGAAATCGATGAGATTGCCCACTGCCGTAAGGAGGGTCTGCCATGCTACCTGCCATTCCTCATCGCTGAGAACTTCCACTTCGGTACGTGTCATGATATCCGGCATACGCATAAGGAGCGGAAGGAAATCGGTATTTGTGGTTTCCAGCTTCAGGGTTTCAGCAAGTGAACGAAGTTCATTGTAATATTGAGATGCCAGTCCGACGTTGATTGGATCGGCAGTGAGTGCAGCATCACGTTCCACCCAAATCGAAAGATCGACTTTTCCTCTTTCGAGGTGACTCTGAATGAGATTTCGGATTTCCATCTCTTTCTCACGATAGAGGGGAGCAATACGAGTCTGCATATCGAGTGATTTCGAGTTGAGCGACTTCACTTCTACGTGAATCTTTTTGCCTCCATATTCGGCTACACAATTGCCGTAACCGGTCATTGATTGTATCATACGCGTGTACAGTTTTTATTATTTTGTGTGCAAAGGTAAGAAAATAATTAAAAAAGCGTATCTTTGCACGCAAAATGATTTAACCATACATGGTATATAGTAAATAATATGGCTTGTATACTACATATTGAGACAGCCGGAGAACTGTGCAGCGTGGCTGTAAGTCAGGACGGAGGGACGATTTACGACGAGAGTGCGAGCAGTGGACCGGGCAGTTACACAGGATTGAGAATCGGTGTGAGTATGGCAAAAGGTATCTGTTACGGCAGAAATCTGAAACTGATAGCCGTACCGACGCTGAAAATTCTGACCGTACCGTTCCTGCTCCGTCACGACGACATAGAGGAGGATGCACTGATCTGTCCGATGATCGACGCAAGGAGAATGGAGGTATATACTGCACTATATACCCGTGCCCTGAAACCCGTTGTGGATGTGTGTGCCAAGGTTATTGACGAGCACTCGTTCGAAGAGCAACTCAATGAACATCCCATCTACTTCATGGGAAGCGGTGCGGAAAAATGCATGCAGGTCATAAAACACAAGAATGCCCACTTTATAAATAATGTACGTCTTCACGCCAAGAACATGGCTCCGCTTGCCGAGCAACTGTTTCTGAGAGGCGAATTTGAGGATGTGGCATATTTCGAACCAAATTATCTGAAAGAATGGACTACAACACACAAAGACCAAAACTGATCATGGCAGAGTACGGACGCTACGTACAGGACATGGTTGAATACTGCAAACAGATAGAGGACGACGACGAGCGTCAGCAATGTGCTGAGACCATCATCGGCATTATGGCAGAAAAGACTGAGCGAAGCGGCAACGAGGAGGAATTCGTCTCGAAGTTGTGGAATCACCTCGCTGCCATATCTGACTACGAACTCGATGTCCAGTATCCAGTAGAAATCGAGAAGGAAGAAGGTGTGGGTTTCAAGCGCGACATGGTGCCCTATCCCCAGAAGAATATCGAGCGCCGCCACTATGGTGCCATCGTAGAGGCTTTCACCCAGGCTATAGAGAAAGAAGAGGATAAGGAGAAACAGCAGGAACTGGCATGGCTGGTAGGCAATCATATGAAACGTGACCTTTCCAACTGGAATATCGATGCAATGAGCGACAGCAAGGTGCTGGACGACCTGAGCAGATATACCCACGGGAAGGTGCAGCTCGACACTACCGACAGGGCACTTATCAGCGACGGAGACCTGCTGAGCAGCCGTAATCCTACCACCGTAAAGAAAAGCCGAAAGAAAAAATAAAAGACATACAAGATGGCAAGATTTATCATAGAAGGAGGACATAAGCTGAAAGGCGAAATCTATCCGCAGGGAGCCAAGAACGAAGCCCTGCAGGTGATATGTGCCACTTTGCTTACTGCCGAACCGGTCGTCATCCGCAACGTACCCAACATCGTAGATATCATCAATCTCATCGGATTGCTGAAGAAGATGGGGGTGGAAGTGACGTGTACTGGCAATCACGAATGGACTTTTTGCGCAGCTCAGATAAAAAAAGACTATCTGAAGAATCAGGACTTCGTGCGCCGCTGCGAAAGACTGAGAGGTTCCATTCTGACACTCGGACCCCTGCTCGGGCGTTTCCATATGGCTTGTGTGGCAAAACCGGGAGGTGACAATATCGGTCGCCGCCGACTCGACACCCACTTTCTTGGAGTTCACGAATTGGGAGCAAAATTCACATACGACTCCGAGCGTAAGGTATATGACATCGATGCCAGCAACCTGCAAGGTGCATACCTCCTGCTCGACGAAGCCAGTGTGACAGGTACTGCAAACATCATCATGGCTGCCGTTATGGCAAAAGGTAAGACTACCATCTACAATGCAGCATGTGAACCCTACGTACAGCAACTCTGCAAGATGCTGGTACGCATGGGAGCCAAGATAGAGGGCATCGGTTCGAACCTGCTTACCATCGAAGGTGTGGAGACTCTGCATGGTACGGAACACACCATTCTGCCCGACATGATTGAAGTCGGTTCGTTCATCGGCATGGCTGCTATGACAGGCAGTGAGATGACAATCAAGAACGTATCGTACGAGAACCTCGGTATCATCCCAGAGATGTTCAGTCGTCTGGGCATCAACATGGAACGACGGGGTGACGACATATATATTCCCGAACAGGAACACTACGAGGTACAGTCGTATATGGACGGAAGCATCCTCAATATTGCCGACGCACCGTGGCCCGGACTTACTCCCGACCTGCTCAGTGTGATGCTGGTTGTAGCCACACAGGGTAAAGGCAGCGTACTGATACACCAGAAAATGTTTGAGAGCCGTCTGTTCTTCGTCGACAAGCTCATCGACATGGGAGCACAAATCATTCTCTGCGACCCGCACCGTGCTGTAGTAGTAGGTCACGACCGTAAGATTCAGCTGCGCGGTATGAAATTGTCCAGTCCTGACATACGTGCCGGAATTGCACTGCTCATAGCGGCTTTGAGTGCAAACGGACTGAGCGAGATAAGTAACATAGAACAGATTGACCGCGGATATGAGGATATCGAAGGTCGCTTGACGGTTCTCGGAGCAGTTATAAGGAGGGAAGAATGATACGACGCGAAGATGTAGTTCAGATTGGCAAGATAACCAAGGCTCACGGACTGAAAGGCGAAGTGAACTTTGTCTTTTCCGACGATGTCTGGGATCGTGCCGACTGTGACTATCTCATTTGCGACATCGACGGCATTCTGGTACCATTCTACATAGAAGAATACAGGTTTCGCAACGATTCCACCGCACTTGTCAAATTTGATGACATAGATAGCGTTGAAACCGCCGCTTTCCTTATCGGTTGTAATGTATTTACAGAGAAGAAATATATCGATGAAATCGATGAAAATGATGTTCCGCTCAGCTATTTTATCGGATATAAGGTTATAGAGGTGAGCGACGGAAGTCTCGTGGGTATCATAACTGATATAGATGACAGTACGGAGAACTGGCTTTTTATCCTGCAACAGGAAAACGGCAAAGAAGTCATGATTCCGGCACATGAGGATTTCATCGTAGAGATAAAACAGGAAGAGAAAGTCATAGTGGTTGACCTTCCCATAGGACTCATAGAAAACTAACAGAAAGACAGATGAAGAAAAGAATTTGCATACTGGGTTCGACCGGTTCCATCGGTACACAGGCAATCGACGTCATCGAGCAGCACAGCGACCTGTACGAAGCTTACGTGCTGACAGCATACAACAATGCAGAACTCGTAATCAGTCAGGCACGCCGACTGAAACCCGAAGTCGTGGTCATTGCCAACGAAGCGAAGTATGAAACGGTTCGGGATGCACTGAGCGACCTTCCCATCAAGGTATATGCCGGAGCAAAAGCTCTGTGCGAAGTAGTGCAGGACGACAATGTGGACATCGTACTTGCCAGCATGGTTGGATTTGCAGGACTCGAACCTACCATTGCAGCCATAAAGGCAAAGAAAGCCATAGCACTCGCCAACAAGGAGACACTTGTCGTAGCAGGCGACCTCATCACAAGGCTGGCAAACGAATATAAAGTACCCATTCTACCGGTGGATTCGGAACATTCTGCTATTTTCCAATGTCTCGAACCCGGCAACAAAATAGATAAGATACTCCTCACCTGTTCGGGTGGTCCCTTCCGTCGTTTTACTAAGGAACAGATACAACATGTGACTAAGGACGACGCACTTGCCCACCCCACATGGAATATGGGAGCGAAGATAACCATCGACTCTGCCACACTTATGAACAAAGGATTCGAGGTGATAGAGGCACGTTGGCTGTTCGGAGTGCGTCCCGAACAGATACAAGTTGTAATACATCCCCAGAGCGTCATCCATTCGGCAATTCAGTTTGAAGACGGAGCCGTCAAGGCACAGCTCGGAGTACCAGATATGCGACTACCTATTCAGTATGCATTCTCCTTCCCCCGCCGTCTGCCACTCAACGGAGAGCGTCTCGACCTCTTCTCACTGAAAGACCTCACCTTCGAACGTCCCGACACAGAGCGGTTCCCATGCCTCCGTCTGGCATACGAATCCCTGCATCAGGGAGGTAACATGCCGTGTATAGTCAATGCTGCTAACGAAGTAGTGAACCGTGCCTTCCTCGAAGACCGCATCAGTTATCCGAAGATTGCACAAATCATTGAAAAGACAATGGAGAAAATTCCATTCTCTACGGATTCATCGTTGGAATGCTACCTTTCCACCGACCACATGGCACGCGAATATGCCAAGACATTAATATAATTACAACGCCAATTTACCCCATTAGAAACAATGGAAACAATATTTATAAAAGCACTTCAACTGATTATTGCACTCTCGCTCCTGATTGTACTGCACGAAGGAGGACACTTCCTTTTTGCAAAACTCTTCAAGACCCGAGTTGAAAAGTTCTACCTTTTCTTCGATTATAAATTCTGCCTTTTCAGCACCTACTCCAAATGGTTCCGCCGTCTGATGGGCAAAGAGCCGGTTCCCCACCGCAAAGACAAAGAAGGCAAAGAGACCAGTGAATACGAGTATCAGGGAACGGAATACGGCATCGGATGGATACCGCTGGGCGGATATGTTAAGATTAGCGGCATGATTGACGAGTCGATGGACAAGGAACAGATGGCTCTGCCACCTAAACCATGGGAGTTCCGCACCAAACCGGCTTGGCAACGACTGCTTATCATGCTTGGAGGTATCATCATGAACTTCATCACCGCTTTTTTCCTATATGCTATGGTACTCTTCAGCTGGGGCGAACAGTACGTGAAAAGCGAAGACATGCAGTACGGAATGAAGTTTTCCGAAGCAGCCAAGGCAGACGGATTCCGTGATGGTGACATAATAGTAAAAATCGACGATGAACCTGTCATTTCGTGGGCTCCAGGCAAACTTCAGGACATCTCCAATGCACATGAAGTTACCGTCATCCGTAATGGTAAGGAACAAATCATCGAACTGCCAGGTGACCTAAACCTTATCGACATGCTGCAACAGGAACCGCGTTATGCCTCTATCCTGCTTCCCATGCAGGTTGACAGTGTCCTTGCCGGTTCGCCAGCCGAGAAGATCGGTCTGAAGAAAGGTGACAGAATTACAGCACTCAACGGACAACCAATAGCCGATTTCAACGAGTTCCAGATTCAGTTGCTCACTCTTCAGGACATACTGACTGAGGAGTCGTCCCCTGCCGACAGTCTTAAACAGCGTACCGTTACTTTGGTTCTCAACAGTCAGGACACGGTTACTGCGGTACTCACTTCTGAATTTAAGATGGGTTTCGTCAATGCCATACCTTATCAGGACAAGATTACAACACGTACCTACACCCTGCTCGAGTCCTTCCCAGCAGGCATCCGTCTGGGTTATTACCAGATGGTCAACTACGTGGATCAGTTGAAATACCTCTTCTCATCGAAGGGAGCACGTAGCGTCAGCGGATTCATCGGCATCGGCAGCATATTCCCCGACGTATGGGATTGGGAACGTTTCTGGATGCTCACAGCCTTCCTTTCCATCGCACTTGGAGTCATGAACCTCCTGCCCATTCCGGCACTCGACGGTGGTCATGCCGTATTTGCCATCTACGAGATGATAACCCGTCGCAAACCCAGCGAGAAACTCCTGGAACGTGTCCAGTACATCGGTATGATACTGCTCATCGGACTCATGATACTGGCTCAGGCCAACGACATCCTGCGTCTGTTCGGATTATAAAACCTTATCTCAGAAACACTACTGAAACATGAAAATATTGGCAGTAGGCATGAACTATGCCATGCACATTGATGAATTGTCCACCATCTCCGACAAGGATAATTCATCATTGCTTACGCAAAAAAGCAATAATAACGGTAAAATTTCGTTATTACCTGTAGAGCCCGTGATTTTCTCCAAACCCGACTCTGCCATCATACAGCCAGGTAAACCGTTCTTCGTTCCGGATTTCGCCGAACGATTCGACTACGAGACAGAAATCGTAGTACGTATCAACAGGGCTGGCAAAGACATCAGTCAACGCTTTGCCCATCGCTATTACGACGAAGTGACCGTAGGAATCGACTTTACCGCTCGCGACCTCCAGACCAAGCTCCGCAACGGCGGACTGCCATGGGAACTGTGCAAGGGATTTGACGGCAGTGCAGGCATCGGGAAGTTCGTCAAGGTTGCCGACATAGGAGGCGACGTGCAGAACATCGACTTCCACCTTGATAAGAACGGCACTACGGTACAGAGCGGAAACACCCGCAACATGATATTCACCATCGACAGTCTGATATCGTACGTAAGCCGGTTCTTCATGCTCAAGACCGGAGACCTCCTCTTCACAGGTACGCCCTTCGGAGTGGGACCAGTCAATGAAGGCGACATCCTCGACGGATACATCGGTGAACATCACCTGCTCCATTTACGTATAAAATAAATGGCACGTATTCTCTACATTCTGACACTCCTTCTGTTGCTGTGTCCCTCTGTGGGCAGGGCAACCGACTATGCGTCCCATTCCGTCCTTTCGTCGGGCAGGTGGGTCAAGATACGTGTCAGCAATGCAGGAGTATATCAGCTTTCGCCCTCTGCCCTCTCCGACATGGGATTCTCCAATCCCTCGTCAGTACGTCTCTTCGGCTATAACCTTCCCATGCTGCCTGAGGCAAACATCGAAAACATCTCTGACGACATCACCGAGATACCGCTCTATCGTCGCAGCGACGGCACTCTGCTTTTCTATTCCTGCGGCACAGTAGAGTGGACACGCACCTCAAGCGGCAGTTTCACCCATCAGAACAACCCCTACTCCACCTACGTCTGCTACTTTCTTACCGAAGGCACACCGGCTGACTTCCGTACCGAGAGCACATCGGGCACACCGACTCACAGTGCCACCACATTCCCCGAACACACCGTAATTGACGAGGACTACTTCCCCATCATCAACTCCGGACGTGTCATGTTCGAGAACTATACCTATAAATATAACGGCAACCGTTCCTATGCGCTCAATACGGCAGGATGCAGCGACGGAAATGTAAACGTCGAACTGCGCTTTGCCACCACCGATGCAGCCACACTTTATGTCAACGCCAACGGTACTCGGGTGGCTACACGTTCATTCGCTCCTCCTCAGTCATACTACAACGCACGTGTCAACACCATTCCTGCCAGTGTAGCCAACAGTTATTCCGGCACTACGAACATAAACCTCCAACTCAGTTCTTCTTCGAGTCTAACCAATGGCTATCTCGACTATATCCGTGCCAACTACACACGCAATCTCGACCTCAGCGGACTCACCTATCTGACATTCCGCACCCATGACGCATACAACTACCACATCTCCATTGCCGGAGCCAGTGGCGACACAAGAGTATGGAAAATCACCTCTCCTTCAGTCACTTGCGAACAGGCAGGCTCACTCTCCGGTTCCACATATAACTGTAACATAACCAACAGCGGATATGACGAATACGTGGCAGTCAACGTCAATGCCACCTTCCCAACACCCGAACAAGTAGGTGTAGTGTCCAATCAGGACCTCCATAGTCTGCAAGATATCGAGTTTGTCATCATCGTACCCGAGAACAACCGTTACACAGCTCTGGCACAGCGTCTTGCCGATGCTCACCGCGAAAAAGACGGAATGAAATGCCAAGTAGTCCGTGCCGACCAGATATATAACGAATTCTCCTCCGGCACACCCGATGCCACAGCCTACCGTCGTCTGCTCAAGATGCTCTACGATAAGGCACAGGCAAACAGCAGTATCTCGGCTCCCCGTAACCTCCTGCTCTTCGGTTGCGGATTCTGGGACAACCGTCTGCTTTCTGCCTCCCTCAGCGGCAAGTCACAGTCCGACTACCTGCTCACCTACCAGTCCGAAAACTCATGGTCACCTACCGACAGCTATGTCTGTGAGGAATACTACGGACTGCTCACCGACGGCAGTGGTGCCAATCCCTTAAAGGAACAGGCTCAGATAGGTATCGGACGTATCCCTGCTACCAACCTCACCGAAGCAACCAATGCTGTCGAAAAACTGATTCGTTACATCACCAATACCGAACAGGGGGCCTGGAAGAACACCATCTGCTTCATGGGTGATGACGGTGACCAGAACATACACATGGAAGATGCCCGTCAGGTTATCAACTCGCTCGAACCACAATATCCGCACTATTACTACAAGAAAATATTCTGGGACCGCTACCAGCTCGTTCAGACAGCTACCGGCAACACAATCCCCGACGTGACCAAAGAGATAAACGACATCATGAATGACGGCGCACTCATCATGAACTTCACAGGTCACGGTTCTGCCAATCAGCTCTCCCACGAAGCCATCATCAAGACAGAGAACTTCCGTAAGTGGTCGTCACGCCGTCTGCCTCTGTGGTTCACCGCAGCCTGCGACGTCACACCCTTCGACGAGAACAAAGAGAATCAGGGTAGCGTTGCACTCTTCAACAAGAAAGGTGCAGCCATGGGATTCGTCGGTACAGCACGTACCGTCTATTCAACCCAGAACCGCGTCATGAACCGCTACTTCATGCACTACGTTCTGGGCAGCGATGCCTCATCAGGTCGTCGCCACACCATCGGCGAGGCACTCACCCTTGCCAAGGCCGACATAGCCTCGAAGACAGGTGCTTCAAGTCGCGACCTTATAAACAAGACCCACTACGTGCTTCTCGGCGACCCAGCCATAACACTTGCTGCTCCTACATATAATATAAAGGTAGATCAGATAAACGGCACCGATGTCAGCAGCACCACACCACCGACCATCAGTGCCGGCAATAAAGTGACCGTAAGCGGACATATCGAAGATGCCAACGGCAACACCGTCAGTGGTTACGACGGCACCATCTCGCCTACCGTCTTCGACAACATAGAGAAAGTAATCTGCCAGAACCACTCCGGTTCCGACACCACCTTCGTATATCAGGATCGCATCCGCAAACTCTTCATCGGTTCCGATAACGTGAAAGACGGACGCTTCTCCTTCACCTTCCCCGTACCGCTCGACATCAATTACAGTAACCTTGCCGGACTCATCAACCTCTATGCCACTAACGGCAGCATCGAGGCTCACGGCAGCAACAGCGACTTCCTCGTAGGTGGTACAGGCACATACTCCCAGTCGGGTGAAGGACCTACCATCACGGCATGGCTCAACAAAGAGTCCTTCTCCGACGGCGACGACGTAAACGAGACACCTTACCTATTCCTGACCCTCCACGACGATGATGGTATCAACACCACAGGCAACGGATTGGGTCACGACATCGAAATCATCATCGACAACAACGAACAGACCACCTACAATCTCTCCAGCTACTTCACCCCTACCACCGGAGGTTATGCCGACGGTACCGTAGGATTCAGCATACCTGAACTCGAAGAAGGTCACCACACCATGCAGATACGCGCTTTCGACGTACTTAACAACATGGGTACCACGACCGTCAACTTCAACGTAGTGCGTGGTCTGAAACCCGAAATCGCCCACCTCTGGATATCCGGTCCGGTACGCGATAAAGCCGTCTTCCGTGTCTTCTCCGACCGCAAAGGCTCCATCATCGACGTCACCCTTTGGATTCATGACATGCATGCCAAACTCTACTACACCCAGACCCTCAAGCGTGAAGAGAATATCGACGACTACTACGAATTCGAGTGGGACCTTACCAGTACCATCGGACTGGCTCCTCCAGGCATCTACATAGCTCGTGTCGGCATCAACACCACCGACAGCGAACAGGGTAAGATAGCCAAGAAATTCATGGTTCTCGGTAGCAAGCAGTAAGACTTTTTTAACATACCATTTGCAATAAAAACCGCAAAACAGAGTTTGTATAAAAAGAAACTTTGAACATTTGATATGAAAATCAGAATAATATATCTCACATTGATGCTATTCAGTTTCACGTTCGCCTTTGCTCAGGACGTGAAGAATCAGCTCAATCCCGTCAACTACGGAGTCACCTCCCTAGCCATTGCCCCCGACGCCCGTGCCGGTGGTCTCGGTGATGTGGGTGCTGCTACCGACCCCGACGTCAACTCGCAGTTTTGGAACCCTGCCAAATACCCGTTCTGCATCAGTCGTGCAGGCTTCTCGCTCAACTATACCCCTTGGCTCCGCCGACTCGTCAACGACATCGACCTTGCCAACATTACAGGTTACTACCGTCTGGGCGAATACGATGCCCTCTCCGGTTCGCTGCGTTACTTCTCCCTCGGTGAAGTAATCGCTACCGAAGACCTCACCATTAAGCCTTACGAGATGGCGTTCGACGTAGCCTATTCCCGTATGCTCAGTGAGACCTTCTCGGCAGCCGTAGCATTACGTTATATCCGCAGCGACCTTGGTTGGAACGACGACGGCACCTCTCCCGGCAACGCCTTTGCAGCCGATATAGCCATGTACCACAATGGTTACCTTAACCTTGGACGTCGTGAATGCCAACTCGGTTGGGGTATCAACATAAGCAATATCGGTAGTAAGATATCATACGACGGTGGCAACACCAGCGAGTTCCTGCCAACCAACCTCCGTTTCGGACTCTCCTTCCTCATTCCTTTCGACGACTACAACACCCTGACCCTTGCAGGCGACCTCAACAAACTGCTCGTCATCACACGTCCCACCATGGAACAGTACATCAAGGAGACAGGAGCCGACAAGGAAGACTATGCAGGCTACCGTGCCTGGCTCGAAGGCGAAGGTTACTATAACGTAGGTGCCATCACCGGCATCTTCAAGTCCTTCAGCGACGCCCCGGGCGGCTTCAAGGAAGAGTTGCAGGAAATCCAGTGGTCCGTCGGTGCCGAATACTCCTACAACAACCAGTTCTTCGTACGTGCCGGTTACCACTACGAGCACCCCAACAAAGGAAACCGTAAATACTTCACCATAGGAGCCGGATTCAAGATGTCCGTCTTTGCCATCGATGCCGGTTACGTCATCTCTACGGCACAGTCCAACCCACTCGACCAGACACTCCGTCTGTCCCTCTCGTTCGATATGGACGGAATCCGTGACCTCCTCGGAAAACGCAGATAATGAGAATCGGATTTGGTTACGACGTACACCAGCTCGTCACTGGTCGCCCCCTCATCCTCGGAGGCATAGAGATACCCCACACTCACGGACTGCTGGGGCATAGCGATGCTGACGTCCTCATCCATGCCATCTGCGATGCCATCCTCGGTGCAGCCTGCATGCGCGACATCGGTTACCACTTTCCACCAGTCAAGGGCAACGAATACGAAAACATAGACTCGAAAGTCCTGCTGCGCAAGACCATCCAACTCATATCAGAAAAAGGATACACACTTGGCAATATCGACGCCACCGTCTGTGCCGAGCAACCCAAACTCAATCCCCACATCCCTCAGATGCAGGCAGTCCTGGCCGATTGCATGGGTGTCAGTCCCGACCAGGTGTCAATCAAAGCCACAACCACCGAAACCCTCGGTTTCACCGGTCGTCGCGAAGGCATCAGCGCCTATGCAGTAGCGCTTTTAATTTAGTTTACTGTTTACTGTTTACCGTTTACAGTTTATCTTCCACAAAGGATTTTGAAATCACAATTTTCGCAGTTGCTCACCACCGGAGTAGCTGCGAATTCTGTTTCCGGTGAGAATATCCGTTCTACCGTTTCCTGCATCAGACTGCGGAACTCCTCACCATACTCCTTCCTGTAGTCCGTAATCTCTGCCTTGTCTATCTTCACAGCCTCATCGCGCTTATCTGTCGCCAGCTTCGCATAC
Organism: uncultured Bacteroidales bacterium; assembly: GCA_902774005.1. GTDB lineage: Bacteria > Bacteroidota > Bacteroidia > Bacteroidales > Bacteroidaceae > Minthosoma. The sequence goes on from CACYGK010000034.1 coordinate 13,919, forward strand.
ATCAGTTGCGGATAAACGACAGCATCAGTTTTCTCGGAGAGAGTCTTCACTTCACAATAATACATTGCTTGCAGGATATGCGATGCGCGGTTCTTCTTCTCCCCGTCAAACAAGTCCTCCATCGACTTCGTAGTCTGTGGCGTAGTGCTCGTCTTGTAATCCACGATGCACACCCTTCCGTCGCTCTGCCTCTGACTGCGGTCAATGACACCGCCTACTCTCACCACGTGTCCGTCCACCTTTATCAATGCATACACCTGGTGTTCCAGTTCGAGCAGCGTAAACGGACAATGTTCCGCATCATATTCAATTTGTCTCTTCACATATACCGTCAGAGCATTGCGGTTCAGCAACTGGTGTCCGTTATACATCCGCGTGCCGCCCTTCACCTTGAACACATGTTTATCGAACGCTGCATCCACAGCCGCCTCAATCTTCGCCTCGTCCTCAGCCATCTCCTTCAGCGTCTTGCTCTGCATCTGCTTGCCTACCAACGGACGGTACAGCTTCTCCATCGTCTCGTGAAACAGCGTTCCGAACGTAGCATTGTCGATGTCCATATCGTCCACATCCTCCGTCGTCGTCAGTTCGGCTACGTAATGCAGGAAGAAACGTCTCTGGCATGTGATAAACTCATTTATCGCCGACGGACTCAGCGTCATCAGCTTCCCTCCGTGCGCTTCGCTGTACTCTTTGTCATACTTCGTGTCGAACCGTCTGTATATCCGCTCCAAAGCTCCTGACTCCTCACTCCTCACCCCTAACTCGAGGGTCCTCATTTCCATAATCTCATTCCCTGCCGTCAGACTCAATTCCTTCAGTTCTGTGTCGGGAGCAAAAAGCAGATTTTTCTCCAGTTTCAGTTGCAGCAGGAATCGCGACATCTCCCCTCGGTTAATACCCTCCGTCGAAGTGTTGTACACCATCGTCACGTTCCGTGCCCTCTGCAGCAGTCGGTAGAAATAATACGCATATAGTCCGTTCTGCCTCTCTATCGTCGTCATGCCGTATGCCTCTCGCAGCGTATACGGGATAAACGAATTATTCATTCTTATCTTCGGAATCTGTCCCTCGTTCACCGACAGCATCACCACATTTTCAAAATCCAGATTTCGGGTTTCCAGCAAACCCATCACCTGCAGTCCTACTGCCGGTTCACCATGGAACGGAATACTCCTGCTCCTCATCGCCGTCAACAGCAATCGGCAGTACATCGCCACCGTCATCTCCTCCTCATCCACCGCAGCCGTAGCCAACCTGTTCATCAACGTAAATGTCTCGTAGAGACTCTCCACAGACAGAACATCATGTTCTGAGTCATTGACCATTGACCATTGACCATTGACCGTTTCTTCTAATTCCTCACTCCTAACTCCTAACTTCGACATCCGCCTTAGGATGTCGATAAGCCACTCCTTCATCTCCTCCACAGTCTTGATGTCGGCAAACAGAATGGCAGTCTTTTTGTTCTCACACAAATATTCCGTTGTGGGGAATCGCACCCCGTCCTTATTCATTCGTGTCAGCAGGGCTGTAGCCTCACTTTCCGTCAGCAGTTTCGCATACGGATGTCGCAACAGAGTAGCAACCGTCGAATACCTCCAGCTACCGCTCTTCGTGCGTCCGTGCAGTTGTAAGTCGGTCAGAGCAGCCACAAAACTGTAAATCGGAGTACTCTGCAGCGGATAACCCATCGTCACGTTCATCTCTCCCAGTCCATCCACCGATGCCAGTCCGTAGAGTACCGACCCCAGCATCTTCTCGTTACACAATACTATGGCAGTTCTCGTATCCCTCTCCTTCAGTCCCTCGATGATCTGTGCCACATACCTGCATCCCGCATCCTCCGTCGCCGTAGCCACCATCGTCAACTTCTTCCCCGGTTCATGCATGCAGTCATAGCAGTCACGCCCTTCCAACCGGTTCGGGAACAACCTCATATTCTCTTTCACAAACCTTCCCGCATCACTTTCCAGATACGCATTATCATAATCCCAGTAGAAATATGTCCCCATCGCCTTCTCCCTCAACATCTTGAACAACTGCTTCTCCGTTTCGTTCAGCACAGCAAAACCAACGATTATAAAGTTGAGAGTTGAAAGTTGAGAGTTGAAAGTTTTTTCTAACTCCTCACTCCTAACTCCTAACTCTTCTATCACCTCCCTTTTCCTCATCCCGTTATATGCCCGATGCTCCTCCTTCAATCTTCGCTTGAACTCCGAATACACCTCATACAACTGGCTCCAAGTCGAACTGAACTGCGATGTTAATCCATTTACTCCTAACTCCTCACTCCTAACTCCTAACTCTTTACCTTTCACAATATTAAAAAACCTCACAATCGCCTCCTTCTGTTCGTCGCTCAGGTAATCGTAAGTAGTTAGGTCGTTCAGGTCCTCGATATTTCTGAAAACCACCTTGGCATCGACCATATTATTATCAATATCCTCGAAGTCGCTCAGCAGCAGTTGTCCCCAGGCATAGAACCTGTCCAAAGGTTCGTTCACACCCGTCACCTCACAGTACACCTTATGTAGCAGAGTTACCAGATACACCTCATCAGCCACCACCATATCCGACAGTTCCCAGAACACATCATCTATAGTCATATACCTCGGTGCCATCATCGGTTTACCACCGGCATGCTGCATCAGATACCTGTTCATGAACAGACCCGCACGTTTATTCGGAAACACCACCGTCACGTTCGAATAAAACCCTCCGAACGTCCCGTACATATCGTCAGCCACCAACTGCAAAAAACTCTTCATAGTCGAATGCATTTCGCTTACAAAGATACGACATTTTTTTCATGTTAACCATAAAATCCTTACTTTTGCATTCGTAAAACGTAGCATCCGTTTATGTTAGATTGGTCTGAAAGTCCCTTCACCTCCCTGTCAATATCATTCATGCTTGGAGTACTGGCAGGCAGAGTATGTACCCTGCAATGGGGACTTCCACCCTCACCCATCCCCATCTTCCTGGCTATGAACATACTCTTCATCCTGCTCATAGCCAGCAACCTTCTCATCCGGCGTTCCGCGAAATGGTTCACATCCTTCATACTCTGTGCCTGCACCATCTTCCTGCTTACAGGCTATCTCTACTCCTCCTTCTGTCATCAGGAAGCATCCGCCATTCATGGAAATAGCATAGACTACCACATCCACCGGCACAACTCCATGCAGAACGTGAAAGCACTTCGTCTGCAAGAACAGCTGCACCGCCACCTCCAGTCATCCGCAGTCGGCTCGTCTGAAGAGAAATCCATTATCGAAGCCATGACCATCGGTCATCGCAGCAACATGGATACTTCTCTACGCCGCCAATTTGCCTCTGCCGGAATCAGTCACATGCTGGCATTATCCGGATTTCATCTGTCAGCCATCTACCTACTGCTTTATTTCCTCCTGCGCCCTCTGCGCTACATCCCCAAAGTGCGCATCGCCATTTCCCTGACAGTCGTCCTCATGCTATGGTTCTACGCACTCCTCACCGGCATGTCACCCTCCATAGTCCGTGCCGTCATCTTCTGCACTATTATAGAAATATGTCACCTTTCCCAACGCAGAGTCAACCTCCTGAACTCCTGTTCCTTCGCATCCTTCATCATCCTCCTGTTCGACCCTCTGCTTATAGGTCACATCGGCTTCCAGCTCTCCTTCCTCTCCGTCATGGGCATTGCCCTTTGGCAACATCAGATACCACGCAACTGGCTCCTTGCCATTCTCACCATCACAGTCATCTGCTCACTCGTCACCTTCCCCCTCGTAGCCCACTACTTCGGCACCCTTCCCCTTTACGGACTGCTCACCAACCCCATAGCCACCATTCTCGCTTACCCCATCGTCATCCTCTCCATGCTCTGGTGGCCCCTCAGTCTCATCTCCCTCCCTGCCACCTGGCTACTCCACATCGTCACCTTCTTCACGCACCTGCTCATCACCCTCGTCCGCTTTGTCAGCGACCTCCCTTTCTCCACCATCGGCTACAGCCCGTCCATCGCCATCGTCCTCCTTTGGTACGCACTCCTTTTCCTTCTCTACCTGATACTGAAACAAAAGATTCGTTCTATTTCAAAAAAAAATCAAAAAGAATTTTGCTGTTAAGCAAAAAGAATATACCTTTGGGCAAATTTTAAGTCCAACTGCAAATTTGTCCAGATAATGAATAACAAACTAATAAACAGAACATTAGCATCGTCCCTTTCCGAAGTCTTTCGCATTCTGCCAGTCATTACACTTACTGGGCCACGTCAATCAGGTAAAACCACACTATGTCGCGAATTGTTTTCCGGCTTACCCTATGTAAGTCTGGAAAATGTTACAACATTATCAGAATTGCAGTCCGATCCCACGGCATTCTTCAGTCGTTATGAAAACGGAGTGATTATAGACGAGGCACAACATTTTCCCGATGTTTTTTCTTACATACAAGTTATCATAGACGAAGACAGATTCAAAGGCACCAATCAACACCACTATGTTGTAACAGGTAGCAGCAATTTTGCTCTTATGGAGCGTATCAGCCAATCTATGGCGGGTCGTACTGCCGTTTTTTCATTATTACCCCTCAGTACAGCCGAAATATTAGCTTACAATCCAAATGCAACCACATCTCAAATGATTCTCAATGGAGGGTATCCAGCCATATGGATGATACCTGGAGACGTGGAGCGTGAAACATTGATGTCAAACTATTACACCACTTATATAGAGAGGGATGTCCGCAGCCTGATTAACATAAAAGACATGCAAGCATTTCAGTTATTCATTCGTCTGTGTGCCAGCCGGGTGGGACAAGAATTCAATGCTTCTGCTATATCAAACGAAATTGGCGTTTCGGTCAACACCATAAAGAGCTGGCTCAGCATACTTTCAGCCTCCTATATAACATTTCTTTTGCATCCATACCACACCAACATCGGCAAAAGGTTGACCAAGACCCCAAAACTCTATTTCTATGATACTGGTCTGGCAGCATTTCTTCTTGGCATTAATACAGAGCAACAAATGGATTTTCATCCATTGCGAGGTTCATTGTTCGAGAATATGATTATAGCGGACATGATGAAGCATGGATTCAATCATGGCAAGACAGATCAACTGTTTTTCTATCGCGATAAAAGCCAGCACGAGGTTGACCTGTTACGACTCCTACCCCCAAATCTTATTGAAGCTTATGAAATAAAGTCCTCAAAAACATGGAACGCAGACTTCTTTTCCAACTTAAACTATCTGCGAAAACTACTACAAGAGCGTATGGTAAAATCTAATGTAATATATGACGGAGACCTTGAAAACCCTCAGAATGAAAATGGATACGTAAATTTTCGTCACGCACATGTCATTTGATTCATCGTATCATTTGTCCTGTCCCCTTAATTCCCTCGACTACAGCCCGTCCATCGCCATCGTCCTCCTTTGGTACGCAGCCCTTTTCCTACTCTACCTGATATATTGCAGAAAGATACTTGATAGTTTTTTTAGATGATTTCAATATCAATAGAAAAGTTTTAATTATCTTTGTCGCGGATATGCGGTCTTCGCACCCATCACACGTATCCATTATACCATATGGGAAATAGAGTTGGAACATAAAAATTGAAGAATAAAAGATGACATTTTTAGCTCGTTTGTTTTGGTGCGCTTGTATAGCGGCAGCCTTGGGACTTATGTTTCTGATGAACTACCATCAGTTGCCATCGTTTCGTCCACAGCCTCATGTGGGAGTGGTACGAGCCGGTGCTGAAGCCTATATGATGACCAGTCATGGCACTCATATTAATCCACAGTATGAAGTCGTCAATCCTGCTACTTATGAGTTGCCTGATGGCACCGAAGTAACGTATTACGACCCTACAAGAGCCGAGGCGAAATTGCCAGATGGTAAATGGGTGCGTGGCACCCTGCATTGTCTCAGTCGAGAGGGTGGTATCCTACAGACGGCTGAGGGTGAACCCGTTTCATTGATGGTGCCAAAGCCTTACGGCAACTGGAGCAAAGGTCTGTACTATATCTCAGAGAAAGGGTTGCGCAAGAGTTTTATCGGAAAAACTTTTGACGAAATCGACGGAAAATATCGTGTGGCCGATGACTACTCGCCTCTTGCTGACGGCAAGGCTGTGGCCTACTTCAATCGCATCGCGATGATTACAGAAAATGGCAACTTCATGCGCACGGCTGTTTGGTTTGGTAGCGATGGTCGGTGCGACAGCATCAGCTACACTTCACGTATTAACGGAAGTAACAACTGGTGGATGAAGATGCCACCGGGTGTGCAGGACATCATGAGTTGCGACCTTCTTACGTGGTTTGTACAAGAGTCGCCCTATGGAGTGACCAAGCCAGAATCGGGATGGATTCTCAATGCGCTCTATTATATCGGATGGTGGCTCTTGGTTTTGCTATGGGTGGCACTGCCCATGGTTCTGCCTTCCGCCATCTATAATGCCGTGTTGCCTATCGAGCGCCTACACATGTTGCCTTTGTTAGTCATCGCCGCCCCAGCCATACTCATGACGTTTGCGTGGGGTTATGTGTGGATGATTGCCACCATCGCATGGGGTGTCTATTGGTGGGTGGCCGTACCATTGACAATCATCACCATCTTCTATATTGCGTTGTACAGTTTAGCAATCCTTGACACACTACGCTGTCCCAAGTGTGGACGTGTGGGCACCTATCATCGCACTAACAGCATCTTTAGTCATAATTTCATCGAAAATGTACATACGAAAAAAGAATTAGGCGTTGACCATAAGAGTTACTTGCGCACCATCACCCGTGAAGAAAGCGATACCGAGGAAGGTGAGGTGATTGGCCACGATGGAAAAATGATTGCCCGCCCCAGATTGACTCACATATATAAGTGCACCTATAAGGTATATGCCGTTTACTGTAGATACCAGGAATATACGACCACCTATAAAACAAAGATATATAACGACCACTACAAATGTGAACATTGTGGTTTTGCCGACCAGAAAGAGCGCAAGGGCGAACGCGAGTTTGTGAAAGTCGAGCAGGGTAATCAGATAGTGTCATATAAGAAAGACGAGGAAGTACTGGTCAACAGCGAATTAATCAAGAAAGACTTCGAAGCAAACAGTAAATATTATTGACACCACAACGAACGACTGGTCATCAGCCGAGGTCAATGTCTCCAATTGAATGACATGGCAAAGATGATTTGCGAAGATAGCATCATGACTAGTTGAATCAGACATCTTTTCAAAAGGTGCTGCGTTTTACCGTCCTCCTTGGTACGTAGTGCTTTTATTGCTATACCTCATATCAAACACAAGATAAAATAGGATAGTGTAGGAAAACATACATATATATTTTTTCTTTGATACGATTTTTAGACCGTAAATATTCTTTTTTAGCTCACATGTAATGTACAGCCCACATGCTATACAAATGAAAAACAACTCATTACAAATTACATGTCTTATAATGAGTATATCAGGTCTAAAAAATACAACTTATCTTATTATATTTAAAACTAAAGAAAGAAAATCAAGCAAGTTCAACTTTTCATTCTAGAAACTTATTTTTTTATTTTTTTTATAATTTATTTTGTACTGAAATCTTATATTTATATCTTTGCACCACATAAACAAACAAGCCTTCACATTCCTCATCTAATAAACATTTTGATTTAAAGTTTCATTTATCATAAATATAACTATGAACGATTATCAATTTAATACGCAACTCATGCGTACACTCTACCTGCATTGTGGCTTTAAGACGCTGGCTCAATTCAAACAGGATTGTTCCTTTAGCAGTAAATTCTATTACAACATCATGCAAAGAAATGATGTCCGTATGTCCTATCTTTTAAATATATGTAATAAGTACGGCATCAATCCTGTTGCCTTCTTTATCTCACCTTCCGTTCCGACCCCTCTCATACATACAGCTTACACTTTTCACTTTGTATGGGAATCCCAGGAATATCTAACTCTCCCCGACGGCTCCGCACAAAAAATCATGAAGCTGCTTAATCAGACAACACCATTCCTTACCCGTCAGCGTTTCCTCCGTCCAACCTTCGCCCCGACCAATTCTTCATCCCCAAAGAATAAGCCATACATACGAAAAAATATCACAAAATTACAAAGAAGTTGTTTTTCAAAAACACCTGAAACATTGATACAATCTCAACCCTGATTTTTGGTTAATAAGCTTGGGGAAGGTCATTCAACTTCTTTCAGGGGTATGTCATATACACTTTTTCATTGATACGATTTTTCGACCGTAAAAAATTCTTTTTTGTGGCTCACATGTAAAGTACAGCCAACATGCTATACAAATGAAAAACAACTCGTTACCATTTTCATGTCTTACAATGAATCTATAGGTCGAAAAAATACAACTATTTTTTTATAAATAAATTGAACAAATTATATCTATCATTCAAATGATTTATTTTTACATTTATATTACAAATTATTTTGTACAGATATCTTTTATTTATATCTTTGCGTCAAATAAATAAGTAAACACTTTTCTCATCTAATAAACATTTTGATTTAAAGTATCATTTAGCATAAATATAAATATGAACGATTATCAATTTAATACGCAACTCATGCGTACTCTCTATCTGCATTGTGGCTTCAAGACGTTGGCTCAATTCAAACAAGATTATGGTTATAGTGTACAATTCTTTTACAACATTGTAAAAACAAACGATGTCCGTATGTCCTACCTCTTGAACATTTGTAACAAGTACGGTATCAATCCTGTAGCCTTCTTTATCTCACCTTCCGTTCCTACTCCTTCCATACATACGGCTTATACCTTTCACTTTGTATGGGAAACCCAGGAATATCTAACTCTCCCCGACGGCTCCGCACAAAAAATCATGAAGCTGCTTAATCAGACAACACCATTCCTTACCCGTCAGCGTTTCCTCCGTCAAATTTTATCTTTTCCATCTCCTCACAAAATTACAAAAGAGTTTTTTAACGATGACGTACAACCAACTGAGATTTAAGCCCGTTAATAAGTGCATTTGTGCTGATGTTCCTTAGTGCCGCTAAATTTTGTTCTCCATACCGCTGCTTTGGGTTCAGCGCTTCAAACGATTGGGTTCGATGCTTTAAACGTCGGGGTTCAGCGCCTTTTTCGACCTCGGCAGAAACGTGGTATAATTGCACTTTTAAGGATAGGACAGCGTTTTTTCATAAAAAACAAAACATGGATACGTGGAAACGAACGAAAAATGCAAAAAATTCATTTGTTTTTACATTTCTTATGTGATTATTTTAGGTGTCGTGAACGTGGAAAAATGACGGATAATGGCAAGATTATGCCCGTTTTCTGTGATTTTGAGGGACTCAAGAGTACTAATTTTAGGATGTATTTTACATGGTCTATGATGCTATCCACTGAAAATCAGCAATATACACATAGTGGTACAGAGGGCGTTGCAGTTGTTGCAGTTGTTGCAGTTCGCAACACTATACTGCAACTCCCTCTTTTTTACTATATCTATATATATTTATATATATAAGTATATAAGTATCAAGTAGTTACGGGATAAGGGGAGGGTGAAATAAGGGTAAAACAGAATATGTGTATGCCGTCCAGAGAACTGCAACAACTGCAACAACTGCAACGCAGCGTGTCCACCATTTCAGTTTGCGTGTTCTCTACTAGACTTAACGCACTCGCCTGCCGTTCTGAAATTCTAAGCGCTTGGAATTTTATTTCTAAGCGCTTAGAAGTTTATTTCCAAGCGCTTGAAATTTTGACGTCCCTTC
>CACYGK010000035.1 GCA_902774005.1 uncultured Bacteroidales bacterium
GCTACCAAACGTCTGAAACCTGGCTATTTCCGCGTACAAAAGGAGATAGTGATTGGTGGTCGTAGTTATGACGGTGTTGGTAATACGACTCTGCTCATGGCTGAGAATTTTGAAACGGTACATGTACGAAGCATGATGGTGAAGGCTGCAGAACATGGTGATGCCGAGCAGTTGCGAAATTATATGAATTCCTGTGTGTTGACAGCTCGTAAGGGAGTTGTAATGGTTTCTCCGTTTATTTCACCACATGAGAAGCAGGTGATGCAGGTGTTAATACGCGAGCATTTGCCGTTCATTTGCCTGACGGACAATGGATTCCGTGATTATTATAAGCCTACAGATATTCTTTTTGATGCTTGTGCTGCCGGACGTGTTTTGATACTCAGTCTATGGAAATATGACGAGGGTAAGCGGCATATCAGTCGTGCAGATTGTGTGGCACTCAATAGTATGGCTGAAGAGATATGCAATATATAAAAGATGAGATGACGCTAAAGTATATGTGAAAGTATATAAATATGATGGATAACGTAAATTTTATATTAGAAACGTAAATTTTATATTAGAAATGATGTAGTTTTGAATATAAGTTGTAATATTGCATCCGAAATAATATAACTATGCGAAAAACATTTTTCTTTATTGTCCTGCTCTGCATGATGGTGCAAGGAACTTGGGCTGAAACTTTTCCGTTTGGAAAGGGAGAACTGACTGTAAAGTATGTGGCAAAGAATGCTGTGCGCATCCAGTATGGTGAGGATGGACACAGTTTGCCTGAGAAGCTGCCGGACTGGACTTATGTCAAGAATGACGAGGTGGATGACTGTAATCTCCGTGTGGAGGTGAACAGTAAACACCAGTTGCTGAAGATTAAGGACAAGAAGGGCAGGGTGGTGTTTACCGCTACGCGGCACGACATGGAGGGTGAACAGGCTACTCTGGCTTTCGCATCGCCACGAGATGAATATCTGTATGGTCTGGGACAATTTCAGGACGGACAGGTGAATGTGCGCGGACTGTCACGACGACTTACGCAGGTGAACACACAAATCGCGCTGCCTATGCTGCTGTCGAGTAAGGGGTACGGCATTCTGTGGAACAACTACGGTATGACAGAGTATAACCCTTGCAGCAGGAATGTCAGCATGACGAAACGTGGTGGTGAAGGTATCCGCGAGGAGGTCAACGTCACTTCGACTGAGGGTGGCAAGAAGGAGGTTCGTGAGCGTCATGTCTTCGAGGCTTCGCTCAACATAGACAAGGAGGGTGACTATGCGGTTCTGCTCGATGTGGGACAGAAGATGGCACGTCGCCACCAACTGACCATCGACGGGAAGGTGGTGTTTGACCTGACAAATCTGTGGTTGCCGCCTACGATGTCGGAGATTGTTCACCTGAAAAAAGGGCACCATCAGGTGACTGCCGAACTGACCAAGGACGACAAGCCTGTGCTGTATTATAATAAGGTGGACGACGAGACGGTATTCCGTTCGCCGGTTGCCGAGAAGGTTGACTACACCGTATTCGTAGGTTCGTCCGACGAAGTGATTGCCACTTACCGCGAACTGACGGGCAAGTGTCCGAAGATGCCTTCATGGGCACTGGGTTATATCCACTGTCGCGAGCGTTTTAATTCGTCGGACGATATCTTGCAGGCTGCCAACCGATTCAAACGGGAACATATACCCGTTGACATGCTTGTGCAGGACTGGCAGTACTGGGGCAAATATGGATGGAATGCCATGCAGTTTGATGAGGACCGCTATCCTGACCCCAAGGCTCTGACCGACTATCTGCACCACATGGGTATACGGTTGATGGTCAGTGTGTGGTCGAAGATAGACAAGCGTTCGGAGGTGGGCAGGCAGATGCTGCGTGACGGATATTATATCCCCGATACGGACTGGATTGACTTCTTCAACACCGACGCTGCTGCTGCCTATTGGAAAAACTTTGCGGAGCGCCTCGTACCGCTCGGTATCGATGCATGGTGGCAGGATGCTACCGAACCGGAGAACGATGACTTGGCAGGCAGGATGGTGAACGGAGGCAAGTGGCGCGGCGATGCAGTACGCAATGTGTATCCACTGTTGGTAAATAAGACGGTGTCTGAGGGGTTGAAGGCTTGTGGTAAGGATGAGAGTTTCATTCTTACCCGTTGCGGCTATCCTGGTATTCAGCGTTATGGTATTGCCCTGTGGAGTGGTGATGTGGGTAACGACTGGGAAACTCTGCGCCGTCAGGTGACAGCAGGACTGGGTGTGCAGGCTGCCGGAGTACCTTGGTGGACGTATGATGCAGGTGGTTTCTTCCGTCCGCAGAATCAGTACACCGACCCGGCTTACATTGAGCGTATGCTGCGTTGGATAGAGTTGTCGGTATATCTGCCGCTGATGCGTGTTCATGGTTATATGAGCAATACCGAACCTTGGAACTATGGTGAGGAGGCAAAGAGCATCATCACCGATTGTATCAGGGAACGCGAATCGCTGCGACCTTATATCGAGGAGTGTGCACGTCGTGTCTCAGAGGATGGCTATACACTGATGCGTCCGCTGGTGTTTGACTTTGCCGACGACCCGCAGGCATTAGCACAAAAGTATGAATATATGTTCGGTCCGAAGTTGCTCGTCAACCCCGTTACCGAACCTGATGCCACAACATGGAAGACTTATCTGCCAAAGACACGAGGGCGTTGGCGCGACCGTCTGACAGGCAAATACTATGATGGCGGTCAGACTGTAACTACCACCATCGACCGACGTCATATCCCCGTATTCGAACTGGAGAAATAATGATAAAGACAGGTTAATAAAAGAAAGCAGCACCTCGAATGTGAAGTGCTGCTTTTCGTATGTGTTTATTTGAAGATGTGCGGGATGAACTCGTGCAGACCGCGACGCCAAGTGAGGAATTCATGACCCGTACCGGCTGATTCGCTTGCATCGACTTTGATGCCCAACTGACGCAGACTGTCAACGATGGGTTGTCCCTTGATGAAGTCGTCGGAACCCCAGTTCATGTAGAAGTAATGTATCTTCTTGTTGAACTCTTCGGCATTGGCAAAGACTCCGTTGTAGGCCGTCTTGACGTCAAGACCGAAGATGGCTCCGCTGAAGGTACCCATCCATGCGAACTTGTCGAGGTTCTGAAGCACGATGTCGAAGGTCTGGTGACCACCCCACGAGAGACCTGCCATAGCACGGTGCTCACGGTCGGACTTAGTGCGGAAGTTGGCATCGATATAAGGAATGAGGTCGTTAAGCAGAACGGGGTAGAAAGATGCTCCGTATTCGCTGCGACCCTGCTGGTTGTTACCGCCACCGAACGGTGCCTTGATGTCGCCGCTCTCCATGACTACAATCATCGGAACAGCCTCACCCTTGGCAATGGCGTTGTCCATGATGTGCTGCATCTTGCCTTGAAGCATCCAACTTGTCTCGCCCTCACCCATACCATGCTGGAGGTAGAGTACCGGGTAGCGCTTCTTGCCTTTTTCGTATTCGGCAGGAGTATAGACTAATGCATGACGCCATTGACCATTGACCATTGACGATTGACCATTGACCACTGGCTGGTGACCGTTGCGGGTTGAGTGTTCGCTCCAGTAGTAGATGCTACGTACCTGACCGTGAGGAATGCCTTGCTGCGGACGGTAGTAGTCGCCTTCAGGTCCTTCAGGAATTTCGATACCTCCGCACTCGCGGTGGCAACCGAAGAAGGTCTCGGAGGCTGGATCGACGAAGTTGATGCCATCTACATTCATGAAGTAGTAATGGAAACCGACGGGAAGTGGGTCGGTAACAGCCATGAAGACACCATTACCTTGAGGCTGCATGTCGTATTTTTTGCCGCAGATGTCAACCACGACTTTGCGAGCCTGAGGTGCGTTGATGCGGAAGTAGGCACGACGTTCCTTGTCAACCTTCGGGAACTCATTGCCGGGGATGGTGCACTCGGCTATGACGGCGTCTGAAGGTACTTCAATCTTCTTGATGGTTTCAGGCAGATTCTTCGGACGTTTGGGTTCGAATCCGAGATGACGGGCTACAGCCTCACCGTAACGGCAACCGAGTTCGCGGTAACCGGCAGCATCGAAGTGGAGACGGTCGGGACCGTTTGTGCAGTCGTCGGAGGAGATGACCTGAGAGGTGTGGATGGTCTGGGGCAGTTCGTCAATCTGCTTCTTGCAACCGATACACACACCTTTGCCGTCAGCCTGAACGATATTTCCGGCATAGAGGTTCACCTCTTCGGGTTTCAGATTGAGGTCGGCGCAGAGGTTCTCGTACACCTGTTTCACCATACCTGCCCACTTGGGGTCGCCGGTGTTGGTCTCACCCTGATGCATCAGGATACCTTTGATGACTCCGTCCTGCTGAGCTTTCTTGGCAAGTGTGACAAGACGTTCGTAAGGGTTGTTGTCGTAGGCTTCGAGCATACCTTTCATCCAACCCGGTGCTTTCTTTTCGGCATAGTCCTTGATGCTGTCGGGAAGGAATCCCTTGATGTCGATGCCACCGATGGCTACATGGATGACACCGATTCGGATGTTGTCGGGTGTGGAAGCTACCATCGTGCGACCGAACCAGTCGGCTGGGGTAAGACCTGTGTTAGGACGGCAGAGCGGAGCCGAGGCTTCGCACCATTCGCCCATCTTGCGGGCAGGACGATTATCGGTAGCAGGGAAGTCAACGGCCCTTCCATGTTGGACTGTCCGAAGCAGAGGAAGATGTAGAAGTTGGGATCGGGTGTGGACTGCACGGTCTGCTGTTTTTGTACCTTGGCAGCGCGTGCCGATTTCTTTGAAGATGTCTGTGCTGACACGGTTGCTAACAGCGGCATTGTTGCCAATGCTGCTGCCAGCAAGGTTTTCATCATTGGTTTCATGTTAGAAAAAGTGTTTAGTTTAGTTATTTGTAATGCAAATAAGGGTGCAAACTTACAAAAAAACAACCAAATAAAGAATTTTTTCACTTTTTTTAGAATCCAATGCGGGGTTTTGCACGTGGAACTTCGATAGGGACGATGTCGGCTGTGGTGAGCAGACGGATTTTCGATTTACTTCCGGCGCCGGTCTTTACGCAGCGGGTGGCATGCTTGAGGTAGATGCGTTCGAGCAGGTTTGCTACGAAGCGGGCATTGCCCCATGTTTGCGAGTCGCGAACCTTATAGGCTGCGGTGAGTACTTCGCAGTATTTCTTCCATGCCTGCGGGGTGAAATGGTAACCGTATTCCGCAATGCGCATTTTGGTGATGCTGAGGAGCTGTTCGATGGTGAAGTCCTTGAATTCAAACTGGTTAGGAAAACGTGAACGCAGTCCGGGATTGAGATCGAGCAGTTTCTGCATAGGTTCCTTGTAACCGCAGAGTACGACTGCCATGTCGCGGTTGTTTTCGTCAGCAAGGACGTTCATCAGAAGCTGGATGACTACTCGTCCCGGGTCGTTCTTGTTCTCGCCTTTGAGCAGGTAGGCTTCGTCTATCATCAGGACTCCACCCTTTGCCATATCGATAACCTGGTTGGTGGCACGTTCTTCGTCACCCCAGAGGGTTCCGAGGAAGGTGCTGCGGTCGCAGACTACTATGTGTCCTTTCGAGAGTGCCCCTGCATCGCGGAGTAGGGAACCGTAGATTTTACATACGGTGGTCTTACCTGTGCCCGGACTGCCGAGGAAGAGACTGTGGAGGGACATCTTGTGTTGCTTGCTCTTGGGGAAGTGGATGCTCCGCAGAGTGTTGTAGGTACTCAGTGCCACGAGGTCGTCCATGCGCTGTTTGATTTCGTCGCATCCTATCAGTTTGTCGAGTTCGGCACGCGGATTGCGGAATGGACGCAGGATGGTGGCTTTGGTGGTGAGGCTGAGGTTCTGTTCTATCTCACCGGTAGGAAAGTCTTCGCCTTCGATGTCGTCGTCATTTCCGAAGGGTGAACCTTCGGACACGGAGTCGTCTTCTTCATCGTCATCATCGTCGCCGCTTTTGTCTTCGTCATCATTGGGATAATCGTAACATCCGAACAAATCGTCATATTCTCCTGTTCTGATTTGTTCAAGTTTTTCAAAAAGTTCGGGGGTTATGAAGTCTTCCTTCTCTTCTTCCTCAAGTTCTTCTTTTTTATCCTCATTTTCTTCTTCCTCTTCCTTTTCTAAAGGGGAATCATCGGGTTTGTTTTCGTCGATTTCATTTTCATCTTCGTTTTCGTTGGTGCTTTTCTTATGCATACTCTCGTATTCGTCGATGGCTTGCTGTCTTTCAGCAATCATGTAAAGGAATTTCTCAAATGCTTCGTATCCTTTGTCGTAACCTTGGTTTTTGTTGTCTGTGTAACTCATAATAAATAACAATTATTCTATTAGTAAAAATGATAAAGGGGATGCCAACAAGGCATAATGAGTAGAGGCTAGGGCATAAGATATGCCTGCCTGTCGTACTGAATAATAGAGTAAATCTTTGGGATTGCTCTATCACATTGGCACACAAATGTAGCAATATGTCAAAGAACACATCACGAATGGAATGGGGTACAATCCACCTGGCGATTCAGCTTCTGAAGTGTTAACTTCGTTTGCGAACCGCTCGGCTCCTTACCGATTCCAAAGTGTTAGTGTTCATTTTCCGCTACTGATTTGTTTTGGTTTTTTGTGATAGAATAATTGCCGGAATTCCAAATTCCGGGCGCAAAGATATAGAATAATTGAATAATGCAAAAATTTTAGAGGAAAAAATTCAGCTGCCTTAAAGTTTTCCCAGAATTTTGTCCATTGCCCAATTGGTGGGTGTGGCACTGAGACTGTCGCAATCGCAGGTGCCGATACCCTGAAGGGTGCGGACTATCTGCTCGATGAGGGGCAGTTGGACGTGTTTGGGATTAGGTATGTCGAAGAGTTCAATGCCCCGTTTGGTATAGAGTTTTATGGGTTTGTAGTCGAAGACGGAGAAGGTGATGGTACCTTTGTCGCCGACGAGTAGGATACGGTCTTTGCGTGCTGATTCGTAGGCTACGAAGCACCAGGATGCCGAACCTGTGAGTCCGCTGTCGAAACGGAAACAGGCATTGAAGGTGTCTTCGACGGAGTAGAGTCCGCCCATATTCTGACTATAACCTTCGGCTTCGAGGATGACTCCGAACATGTATTGCAGGAGGTCGAGCTGATGACTGGCGAGGTCGTAGAAGTAACCGCCTCCGCCTGCCACTTCGGGTTGGAGTCGCCAAGGCATGTCTTTGCCGCTACGGGTGTCGAGTTCGCGTGGAGGTACGTGAAACTGCACCTGAACGGAGAGGAGTTTGCCGATTTCGCCTGACTCTACCAGTTCTTTCACTTTATTGAAGTAAGGCAGGTAACGGCGGTAATAAGCTACGTAGCAGGGAACACCGGTGAGTTGGGAGATGCGGTTGACTCGGATGCATTCCTCATAACTCTTGGCAAGGGGTTTTTCGACGTAACAGGGTTTGCCCGAACGCATTGCCATGATGGCATAGGTGGCGTGTGACGAGGGTGGGGTAGCTATGTAGATAGCGTTGACCTCGGGGTCGTCGATGAGAGCCTGTGCATCGTTGTAGTAATGGGGAATACCATGCCGTTCGGCGTATGAACGTGCTTTGTCGAGGTTACGGCTCATTACTGCCACTACCGATGAACCTTCGATGAGACTGAAGGCGGGTCCACTCTTCTGTTCAGTCACCTGACCGCAGCCGATAAATCCCCATTTTATCTGCTTAAGAGTATTTACCATTTACTATTTGACTATTTACTATTTTTTTATTGACCATTACGGTGTTGAAAATGTAATTTTCAGCGATATTGGTTGCAAATCTAGCGAAAATGCAATAATTTTGCAGATTATTTGAAGAAAAATAATAGAAAAATGAAAAAAAACATTGCTTGCATTTCGCAATCGATCAGTTTTGTGACCGGAAATTTCCTGTTTTTTATGCGTATGCTGTCACCCATGATGCTTGTGACAGCACTGTTTATTGCAATTCCTATTCTGCTTAGTTACCAGATGGTGAACGGAACGGATGTCACGCTTGTGATAGTCATGATTCCTTGTTATGTAATAGCTCTGCTCAGTTTCCTTTTCCAGCAGGGAGCAGTATTTGCTATGTGGGATGTGAAGCAGCGCGGACTGGCTGTTGATGCCCAGAAAACGAAAAGCGTTTATAGTGCTGCAGGTAGACAACTGAAAAAATGTTTCACTCCGAAGAGATGGATAAAGGTATGTAAGTATTACTTTAGTCATTTCAAGGAAATGTTCTCATTGACAGTGTGTTGCGTTGTTCTATTTGGAGGTGTATCTTTGGTGATTTGTTTGCCGATGCTCGCCATCGTAGTGATAGAGAATGCGATTGCAGAGTCGGTGATGCAGGGTGATGCGGTACAGTTGCCAGCAGGTTTCGACTGGAACGTATTCATGGTTATGTTCGTGGTCACTTTCCTGGTTTGTGTGATTTTGTTGCCGGCATTCCTCTCGTTCCAGTTGCGTAAGCAGGAATGTGACAAGGAGGATGCAGAACTGAAAGGAATAATGAAACATTGACCATTGAATATTGATAGATGGGAAGAAAGAAGAAGGAGCTGCCGCTGCTCGAAAATGTGGAAATTACTGCTGTTGCTGCCGAGGGTAAGTCGATAGCAAGGGTTGACGGAGGTGTGGTATTCGTACCTTTCGTCGTACCCGGTGATGTGGTTGACTTGCAGGTGAAGAAGAAGAAATCGAGTTATATGGAGGCTGTGGCTACGAAGATACATAAGCGTTCAGAGTTGCGCGACGAACCCTTCTGCAGGCATTTCGGTGTGTGTGGAGGTTGTAAGTGGCAGTGCCTGAAATACGACGAACAACTAAAGGCAAAGCAGCAGCAGGTATTCGATAACCTGACAAGGATTGGGAAGGTGGAGTTGCCGGAGTTTATGCCTATACTTGGGAGCAAGAAGACTCGTGGGTACAGGAACAAACTGGAGTTCGGTTTTTCGAATAAGCGTTGGCTCACCGAGGAGGAAGTGAAGAGTGGGAAGGACTATCCGGTGAAGGATGCCGTAGGTTTCCATATCACTGGTGCGTTCGATAAGATTCTGGATATCGAGGAGTGCGGACTGATGGACGACCTGCAGAACCGCATCCGAAATGAGATACGCCGTTATGCGTTGGAGCAGGGACTGGAGTTCTACGACCTGAGAGAAAACCGCGGTCTGTTGCGCAGCATGATGATGAGGAACAGCAATACGGGTGAGTTCATGTTGCTGGTGCAGTTCAGGATTGAGGATGAGGAAGGCAGACAGCAGGCTATGGCTCTGATGCAGCATATAGCTGACGGATTCCCCGAAATCACATCGTTGCTCTATGTAGATAACCACAAAGCTAACGATACGTTTGCCGATCAGGAGGTACATCTGTTCAAGGGTACCGACTTTATATACGAGAAGATGGAAGACCTCAGGTTCAAGGTGGGTCCGAAGTCGTTCTACCAGACCAATACCGATCAGGCATACGAACTGTATAGTGTGGCTCGCAGGTTTGCATCTCTGACGGGTAACGAACTCGTCTATGACCTCTACACGGGTACGGGAACGATTGCCAACTTCGTAGCTAAGCAGGCTCGGAAGGTGATAGGTATTGAGTATGTGCCCGAGGCTATCGAGGATGCAAAGGTGAATTCGGAGATTAACGGAATAGGGAATACGCTATTCTATGCGGGAGATATGAAGGATGTGCTGAACAGTGAATTCATTGAGAAACACGGTCGTCCCGACGTCATCATTACCGACCCACCACGTGCCGGAATGCATCAGAGTGTGATTGACACGATACTGTTTGCTGCACCGAAGAGGATTGTGTATGTGAGTTGTAATCCTGCCACTCAGGCTCGCGACCTGCAGGCATTGGATGCCGATTACAGGGTGACGGCTGTGCAACCGGTGGATATGTTCCCGCATACTCAGCATGTGGAGAACGTGGTACTTTTGGAAAGGAGAAACAAGGAATGAGCCAGTATTTTGACAATAAAGCCAGGAACCGGTATAAGGACTATCCGGTAAAGGAGGAAACGGAGCTGCTGCAGTTCCTCATGACTAATATCGAAGGTATCTCGCGCACTCGTGCCAAGGAACTGCTTTCAAGGAAGATGGTGTATGTGAATTCGCAGATCACCACCCAGTATAATACTCCGCTGAAACCGGGAATGCTGGTGCAGATAAGTGACCACGGACATAAGCGCGACCTGACGAGTCAGTGGGTGAAGATAGTATATGAGGATGCATTCCTGCTTGTTGTGGATAAGGCAAAGGGAATAGTGACGAATACGATGCCCGGAAAACGTACGCAGTCGGTGAAGTCGATTCTCGATGAGTATGTGAAGCGCACGAACAGGACATTTGCCGTACATACGGTTCACCGTCTGGACCGTGAGACTTCCGGCCTGCTTCTTTTTGCAAAGCGCAGGGATGTGCAGCAGATGCTGACTGACAACTGGAAGGACCTTGTGGTTGACCGCCGTTATATAGCCGTGTGTGAGGGTGTGATGGAGAAGGACAACGGTACGGTGTGCAGTTGGCTGATGGACGACAGGATGTTCGTAACCCACTCGTCACCCGTCGATAACGGAGGCAAGGAGGCTACTACCCATTACCGCACACTGAAACGCGGAAAGGAATACAGTCTGGTGGAGATGAAACTGGACACGGGAAGGAAGAACCAAATACGTGTACACATGCAGGATCTGAACCACAGCATTGCAGGTGATTACAAGTACGGAGCACAGACCGACCCTATCGGCAGGATTTGTCTGCATGCCTACAAACTGGCGTTCCAGCATCCTATTACGGGGGAGTTTCTGAAGTTTGACACTCCGATTCCCGAAGCATTTAAGAATTTAGTTAAGAAATGAAGAATATACGCAATTTCTGTATCATTGCCCATATCGACCATGGGAAGTCAACCCTGGCAGACCGTCTGCTGGAGAAGACTAATACGATAAAGATTACTCAGGGACAGATGCTCGACGACATGGACCTTGAGCAGGAACGAGGCATAACCATCAAGAGTCATGCCATACAGATGGAATACGACTACCGGGGCGACAAGGAGGAGAAGGGTAAGTATGTACTGAATCTCATTGACACTCCGGGACACGTGGACTTCTCCTATGAGGTGAGCCGTTCGATTGCTGCATGCGAGGGAGCATTGCTCGTGGTGGATGCCACTCAGGGTGTGCAGGCTCAGACCATCAGTAACCTGTATATGGCTATTGACCACGACCTCGAAATCATTCCTGTAATCAACAAGATAGACATGCCCAACGCTATGCCGGAGGAGGTGGCTGACGAAATCATCGACCTCATCGGATGTAAGCCGGAAGAGATAATATATGCTTCTGGAAAGACGGGTGAGGGTGTTGACGAGATACTTGATGCCGTCGTCGAACGTATTCCGCATCCCGTCGGTGATGAGGAGGCTCCGCTGCAGGCTCTTATCTTCGATTCTGTATTCAATTCGTACCGGGGCATCATCGCTTATTTCAAGATTGTGAACGGTGTGATGCGTACCGGAGAGAAGGTGCGCTTCATTAATACGAAGAAGGAATACCTGGCTGAGGAAGTGGGTACGCTGAAGATGGATATGGTACCGAAGAAAGAACTCCGTACCGGCGATGTGGGATATATAGTGACGGGAATAAAGAATGCCGTCGAGGTGAAGGTGGGTGATACTATTACGTCGCTCAGTAATCCGTCGGACGAAGCCATAAAGGGTTTTCAGGAAGTGAAACCAATGGTGTTTGCAGGTATCTATCCTATCGAGACGGAGGATTACGAAAACCTGCGAACCAGTCTGGAGAAACTCCAACTCAACGATGCATCCCTCACGTTCCAGCATGAGTCGTCGGCGGCACTCGGTTTCGGATTCCGTTGCGGATTCCTCGGACTGCTCCACATGGAAATCGTTCAGGAACGACTTGACCGCGAATTCAATATGGACGTAATCACGACGGTACCCAACGTATCGTATATGGTATATGACAAACACGGCAATGCCGAAGAGGTGCATAACCCGTCGGGAATGCCTGACCCCACACTCATCGAACACGTTGAGGAACCTTATATCCGTGCTACGGTAATCACTACTGCCAATTATATCGGACCCATCATGACTCTGTGTCTCGGTAAACGTGCCGAACTGGTGAAGCAGGACTTCATAGCCGGAAACCGTGTTGAGATTGAGTTCCTGATGCCACTGGGAGAAATCGTGATTGACTTCTACGACAAACTGAAGAGCGTCAGCCGCGGTTATGCCAGCTTCGATTACCATCCTGCCGGATTCCGTCAGTCGAAACTCGTAAAACTCGATATCCTGCTCAACGGCGAATCGGTTGATGCACTTTCCACACTTACCCATGTGGATAATGCTGTGACACTGGGCAGAAGGATGTGCGAACGACTGAAGGAACTTCTGCCCCGTCAGCAGTTTGACATTGCCATTCAGGCTGCCATCGGTGGAAAGATTGTGGCTCGAGAGACTGTAAAACAGGTGCGTAAGGATGTGCTGGCGAAGTGTTACGGTGGTGACGTTACCCGAAAACGTAAACTGCTAGAAAAACAGAAACGCGGAAAGAAACGCATGAAGCAGATTGGTAACGTGTCCGTGCCGCAGAAGGCGTTCTTAGCTGTCCTGAAACTTGACGATAACTGATAAAACAACCAAATAACCTTTCGTTCTATGAAAAAAATTACATCTATTATTGCCCTCCTGTTGACTGTTGTCAATGCTGTGGCAAATCCGATCGACGCAGAGAAGGCACGACAGATTGCTGCCGGGTTCCTGCCATCGACTCCTGACTTCACTCTCGTGGCTCAGGCTCCGCGAAATCAGGCAAAATCCAGGAAACTTGCAAAGGAGGTAGCTGCCACTTCACCTTATTATATATATAGTAGGGGAGAGGGACAGGGATATGTGATTGTGGCTGGTGACGACTGCCTGCCTACTATCCTCGGATATACCGAATACGGCGATTTCGATGCCTCTAATATTCCTCCTGCCCTGCAGGATATGCTCGACGGATGGGCACAGGCTGTAGAGGATGCTCAGGTGAATGGTACCAATCAGACAAAAACACTGAAACTGGCTGCTGAACGTGAGAATATCCAGCC
This sequence comes from uncultured Bacteroidales bacterium, assembly GCA_902774005.1. Classification (GTDB taxonomy): domain Bacteria; phylum Bacteroidota; class Bacteroidia; order Bacteroidales; family Bacteroidaceae; genus Minthosoma. The sequence goes on from CACYGK010000035.1 coordinate 13,143, forward strand.
GCTCATGACTAGCCACTGGCATCAGAACTCTCCGTACAACGACCGCTGCCCTTATCGTACCGGAACTACAGCACGTGCCGTAACGGGTTGTGTGGCTACGGCTGCAAGTCAGATTCTCTATTACTGGCGCAGGGACCTTCCTTCTACTCTTCAGGCTACCACTCCGACATATGGTTACGGCGAAGCTCCTGTTACCGAATCGGTTCCTGCCGGAACTGAACTGCGCTGGGACCTCATGAAAGACAGCTACAGCGGTGGTGAGTCTGCTACCGTGAAGAATGCTGTAGCCGAATTCGTATTCGCCACCGGTGCAGCCACATGGCTCACTTATGGATCAAGTACTTCAGGCAACATCGAAAAAATTCCATATACCTTCAGCGCTTATTTCGGCATGAACGGTGGTGTTGTCCACTACCGCAACAGTTATTCGCAGGAGGGATGGGTAAAACTGCTTTACGGTGAACTGACACTCGGACGTCCCGTTATGTACACAGGTGTGAATTCGAGTCGGGGCGGACATGCCGTCGTAGTACACGGATACAAGAAGTCGGGCGACCTCTTCTACTTCAATTTCGGATGGGGTGGTAATAGCGATGGTTACTATACCGTTGATACCGAAACGGGTATGAACGGATTCAATGAGAGTCAGTCGGCTCTTATCGGAGCATATCCTAAGACTTGGAATATCGATACCGACATTGAAGTGCCGGAGAAGATATATGCTCAGCGAACCGCAAAATTCAATATTACCCTGACAAACAACTCCACTCTGCCTCTGCAGGGCTTCTATCTGTTTGCATCGACAAATGCTGCCACACCAACTTCGCTTAGTCCTGCAAAGTCGAAGGATACGGAGACTGTAATCGAAACTGGAAAGTCGGCTACCATCACTCTGAGCTGCAAACCTACAAGTACGTCGAAGTGGTACATCACCCTTACGGACAAGGACCTCAACGTATTGAAGAAGATTGAGGTGACACCCGAAGTACCGTCCTCAAAACTCATACTCGAATCCATCTTTGCTCAGGCATCGGCAGATACCGAGATAATCGGCGGAGTGGAATACAGCAAGTTCTACAGCAACAAGGCTGTCGTTGATGCCACAATCATGAACGATGATGACATCGATTACGAGGGTACGGGAAAGATAAATGTATATGTATATGATGAGGAGGCTCAGCAGTGGACGCTGAACGGAACAACCTCCGCCGCGGTGAGTATCGATGCTAAGTCGTCCAAACGTATCACGTTCAATATGACAAACACATCTTCTTGTCCGCTTGCTGCCGGAAAACGCTATTATGCCGAAGTGGCTTCTCCTTGGAAGACTTCTGCTACCGAGGATGTGATTGAAATGCCCGAAGAGACTCCGAAGGCTTATTTCGTGATTACCGGTGAAAGCGACCTGGCTGTCACTTCTTTCGAGAACAACATACTTACCTTCACGGGTCACTGGGATAGGGCATCATTCGAGTCTATAGCAAAACGCAATACTTATTCTTCAGCCAATGTCTATGACCTTACTCAGGTACAATCGGTTGATGTTAATCACAATCCTGATGCTCTGCCCAATCCGAATGCACTCGTTTATGTAACCGGTGATTATGAAGGTGATGCTAAGAATGTAATTCGCGAAAACGGAGAGTGCTCATGCCTCGAACTCACAGCCGGATACGACTTCCAACCCAAGGCTGACTTCACAGCAGATGTGGCAGAGTTGTATATAAACGGCGAAGTAGGTAAGTGGTATCAGATAACTGTTCCGTTCGATGCTTTTGTACCTGATGGCGTATATGCACGTCAAATCAATTCACACACTTCGCGTGGTCTCAATGCTAACGGTACTCCTGAGGTTTACAGCCTTGAGGCTGGATATACTTACCTCATTATGCCATCCACACGAGATGACAAACTGGATATCGGCGAATTGGGAAGTACTCATGTTGTTGCATCACCTGCTGAGAATCCCGACCCTGCTGTCAAGGGTGTGTATATGAATACGGTTGTTCCTGTCGGAGCGTTCCTCATCAACGATGACGAAACTCAGTACTTCGAACCTCTCAAGGCAGAGACAGAGATAGGCGGACTGCGCGGTTATTTCACTACCGACGATATTACTGCGAAGTTCCGTGTCAACACCACTACCGGTCCCGACCCTGCATACATCACACTTGCAAAGAATATCCAGACGGCATCTGATATCCTGGATGAGTATGGTGGTAGCCAGCCTGTTGAAATCCGTGAGGCTTTTGCCGACAGCATCGCTGAGGCTAAGAACAAGTTCACCCACCGTGTTGACAACGGACTCTCAAGCACTACGGAGATTAAGAAGTACGCTGCCAATCTGCTTGCTCTGGCTGAACAGTTCAAGAACGGTGAGTTCGTTCCTACTTTCATCGAAGTCGTTGAGCAGAAAGAAACCGTGAAACCTACTGTAGTAGGAATATTCACAGCCAGCGGTGTTCAGATTCCTCAGATGCAGTCGGGTCTGAATATCCTCCGCATGAGCGATAATACAACGAAGAAGGTGTTTGTCCCATAGGGGCAGACATCTTCTTCATGTCCAGAAAAAGAGAAGTCCCGAAGGCGTTTGACCTCCGGGACTTTCTTGTGGAATAAACCTGAGCAATTTATGCTTCAGCCTGTGGAGCCTCTGCTGCGGGTTCCTCTGCAGGAGCCTCAGTAGTAGCTTCAGCCTCTTCAGCTGCAGCAGCTGCTGCGGCAGCTTCAGCTTCTGCACGTGCAGCAGCCTTCTTCTCTGCGATCTTAGCAGCAATTGCTTCGTTGACTTTCTTTTCAGCTTCGATACGAGCCTTTGCATTTGCCTTGTTTGCCTTTGACAGTTCTTCAGCAAACTTAGCAGCCTTCTGAGCCTTGTCAGCCTTCCATGCAGCAAATTTTGCATCAGCAGCAGCTTCGTCGAATGCGCCCTTCTTCACACCGCCTTTAAGGTGCTTCATAAGGTAAACACCTTCTTTCGACAGGATGTTACGAGCTGTGTCAGTTGGCTGTGCACCAGTCTCTACCCAGTAGAGAGCACGCTCGAAGTTCAGGTCGATTGTAGCAGGGTTGGTGTTTGGGTTGTAAGTACCGAGTTTCTCGATGAAACGACCATCACGTGGTGCGTTTGCATTAGCAATTACGATGCTGTAGAATGCGTAGTTCTTACGACCGTGACGCTGAAGTCTGATTCTTGTTGATCCCTTCATGTTTTTGTTGTTTTTTGTAAGTCTCTGGCTGAACTCGTCAGCCTGCGGACTTGGGTTAATGAATATGTTGCCATCTCGTGACAACGTTGACTTTATACTTCCATTCTCGTGAAAGCGGGTGCGAAGGTACGGCTTTTTCCCGAACCTACAAAGTGAATTTCAATATTTTTCCTCCGTTTGCAGGAACTTCGAGGTATGTAGTGCCGTCCGGAACAAGAATATGCTTCTCGTTCTTATGAGTGAGCAACTCCTTGCAAGGTGTCTTTTCCGTGAGGGTAGGGATGCCCATGATGTCGAAAGCGTGAGCCGGAATCTTGACCCATGTGCGCTGCATCTCGTCACTGAAGTTTGCAACTACCAGTATGAGTTCCTTGCCCGATTTGCGCAGGAAAGCATACAGCTTGTTGGTGTCCATCAGTTCGTTGTCGTAGTTCGCATACATGATGTCGAAGAACTGTCCCTCGCGTATTGCCTTGTCTTTGTTACACATACGCAGTACCTTGTCGTAGTAGTGGCGGAGTGCCTTTTCCTCTTCTGTCAGTTGTGCGTCGCCGAACTTACCACCGTTCCTCCAACGGCGTATCTTGTCGATGGTCCAGTAGTCAAAGATAGTCGTGCGACCGTCCTCACCCGAGAATCCTTCCGAGTCCATACCCGGCTCACCCAGTTCCTGTCCGAAGTAAATCATCATCGGATTGGTGTTCATAAGTGCCGAAACGAGCAGAGCCGGCTTTCCTTTCTCTGCATTTCCTGCAAAGAAACGGCTTGCAATACGCTGTTCGTCGTGGTTCTCAAGGAAGTTGAGCATGTGACTCTGAATATCCTCTACTGCCTGCCACTGACCCGTGATGAGACTTGCTGACTGACCACCCATTACGGCACGGAGTGTGTCGTAGAGTCCTACCTTATCGTAGAGGTAGTCGAACTTGCCGCGGTGGATATAGTTGCGGTATTCATGCGGATTATATACCTCAGCAATGAAGATGACGTTCGGATACTGTTCCTTTACCTTCGGAATCACCCATCCCCAGAAATCTACCGGCACCATCTCTGCCATGTCGCAACGGAATCCGTCCACACCGGTACTTGCCCAGAACAACAGTATGTCGCGCATCTTGGTCCATGTGTCAGGAGTTGACGGACTGAATGCCAACTGGCAGTTGCCCTGATAATCCACACCGTAGTTCAGTTTTACGGTCTCGTACCAGTCGTTCTTGCTTACCCACTGACTGAAGCAGTCGTTACCTGTAGCGCGGCACGGACTCTCCTCGTACGTACCCTGCTCAGGGTCGTACAGTCCGAAGTCGGGCGAGAACTTAGTCCCCGGCAGGTAATAGTAGTTGTTCTGCGGAGAGAAAGCCCACGACGGTTCGTCGTCCTCACCGAAGTCGCGTACGTTCATCGGTTTGGCATCCGAATGGTACTGACGTGCCACGTGGTTCGGTACGAAGTCGATAATCATCTTCAGACCCGCCTTGTGGGTGCGGTTCACCAGATTTTCATACTCCTTGAACCTGTCGTTCACCTTCGTAGCCAGGTCGGGGTCTATATCGTAATAGTCCTTGATGGCGTATGGCGAACCGGCACGTCCCTTCACGATGGCAGGGTGGTCGCGACGTATGCCATACTCCGAGTAGTCACTCATCGTGGCATGTTCTATCAGACCCGTGTACCAGATATGAGTCACACCCAGTCCTTTGATTTCCTCAAGGGCGGCACCGGTGAAGTCACCCAGATGTCCGCAGCCGCTCTCACGCTTCGAACCGTTCCTCACGGGTTTCGTAACGTTAGCTCCGAACAGTCGGGTAAATACTTGATATATAATCGGCTTTTCCATAAATTATTTTTATTAGCCCTAAACCTCAAATCTCAAACCTCAAACCTCAAACCTTACGCAATTCCGTGTGCTGTCACAGTATTATTAATCTTTGCAATCATACCCTGCAGAGCCTTGCCCGGTCCGCACTCAGTGAAGTCGTCAGCACCTGCTGCAATCATTGCCTGCACCTCGTAAGTCCACTTCACCGGAGCAGTAAGCTGAGCGATGAGGTTCTGCTTAATCTCCTCAGGGTTAGTATGAGCCTTAGCATCCACATTCTGATATACAGGGCACTTCGGAGTCTTGAACTCAGTAGCCTCGATAGCTGCCTGCAGTTCGTCCTTTGCCGGCTGCATCAGTGGAGAGTGGAACGCACCACCTACAGGCAGAGGCAGAGCACGCTTTGCACCGGCTGCCTTCAGAGCCTCGCAAGCCTCGTTCACAGCTTCTATGTTTCCTGAGATAACCAGCTGACCCGGATTATTGTAATTTGCAGGAACAACGATATTGCCCGGCTTGCTGATGCTTGCACAAACCTCTTCTACCTGGGCATCGGGCAGACCGATGATGGCAGCCATAGTGCTTGGAGCAGCCTCACAAGCCTTCTGCATAGCCATAGCACGCTTCGAAACTAGACGCAGACCGTCCTCGAACGACAGCGCACCGGCAGCTACCAGAGCAGAGAACTCACCCAGCGAATGTCCGCCTACCATATCAGGCTTGAATGCTTCACCCATGCAGATAGCGCTGATTACCGAGTGCAGGAATACAGCCGGCTGAGTCACCTTAGTCTGCTTCAGTTCCTCGGCAGTACCTTCAAACATAATCTTTGTAATCTCAAAACCGAGTATCTCGTTAGCCTTGTCAAAAAGATTCTTAGCTGTCTCGTTTGTGTCGTAAAGGTCCTTACCCATGCCCGAGAACTGGGCACCCTGACCAGGGAATACAAATGCTTTCATAATTCTTCTTTCTTTATTAAGTTAAAATTTTCGCGCAAAGGTACGATTAAGTGAGCGAAGTGCCAAATTTATTTGAGCATTTCCGAACTGAAGGAGCAGCGAATGGAGAGTCAAGCTCGCTTGAACTCTCCTGAGTCGCGACTGAAGAAGGCGAAGCCAGCCCCGTGAGTACCTTCGGCGAAGCCAACGTACGACAAAAAAACGACTCCGCAAAGCACGAAGTCCAATTTGTAAATTGTAAATGGTAAATTGTAAATAAAAAACACCCACGACTTCCCAGTCATGAGTGTTCTGCTAATAACAATAAATGATAAAAATAGTTAGATAGTAAGGATTTATTACAGCGGCATGTTGCCATGTTTCTTCGGCGGATTGCTCTCGTTTTTGTTATGAGCCATGTCGAGAGCCTGAATCAGACGTATGCGAGTGTCGCACGGAGCAATAATCTCATCGATATATCCCAGTTCGGCAGCTCTGGTCGGAGTGGCAAACTTTTGTCTGTATTCCTCTATTTTCTGTGCTCTCTCCTCCGGCGATGCCTTCCTGTACAGTATGTTGCAGGCTCCTTCGGCTCCCATCACTGCTATCTCGGCTGTGGGGTATGCCAGATTTACGTCGGCACCGATACACTTGCTGTTCATCACGATATATGCACCTCCGTAGGCCTTTCTTGTGATGAGGGTTACCTTCGGCACCGTGGCTTCTGCAAAGGCATATACAATCTTTGCTCCGTGACGGATGATACCTCCGTGTTCCTGACTGATGCCCGGCAGGAATCCGGGTACGTCCTCAATGGCAATGAGCGGGATATTGAAACAGTCGCAGAACCGTATGAAGCGTGCTGCCTTGTCCGATGCATCTATGTCGAGCGAACCAGCAAGGAAATTAGGCTGGTTAGCTACGAACCCCACACTTCTTCCTGCCAGTCTGCCGAAGCCCACAACTATGTTCTTTGCAAATTCCGACTGCACCTCGAAGAAGTATTGCTGGTCGCAAACCGGAGCAATGATGTCGCGTATATCGTACGGGATATTAGGGTCGTCAGGCACCACGTTGTCCAGTTCATGACAGATACGTGTCGTTTCGTCTGTCACCGGATAGACCGGAGCATCCTCCATATTGTTCGACGGAATGAAACCCAGCAGTTCCCTGATGGTCATCAGTGTCTCCTCATCATCGTTGCAGATGAAATGGCTCACTCCGCTTGTCGTATTATGTACCGCTGCACCTCCCAGCGTTTCCTTATCCACATCTTCGTTCGTCACCTCTTTCACTACGTTCGGTCCCGTCACAAACATCTGACTCTGGTCCTTCACCATAAGTATGAAATCCGTTAGGGCAGGGGAGTAGCACGAACCTCCGGCACACGGTCCCAGTATCGCACTTATCTGCGGTATTACTCCGCTTGCCATCACATTCCGTTTGAATATATGTGCAAACCCTGTGAGCGACTCCACACCTTCCTGTATGCGTGCACCTCCCGAGTCGTTCAGTCCGATGATGGGCGAACCGGTCTTCAGTGCCAGGTCCTGCACCTTTGCTATCTTCTGTGCGTTCGAAGCCGAAAGCGAACCTCCGAGCACGGCAAAGTCAAATGCATATACAAACACATTTCTGCCGTCAATCTTTCCATAGCCCGAGATTACTCCGTCGCCTTCCGCACGTTTCTGTTCCATGCCGAAGTCGGTGCAGCGGTGCACCACATGCTTGTCCATCTCTACGAATGTGCCCTTGTCGAGCAGGGTCTCAATACGTTCTCTTGCTGTAAGCTTATTTTTTGCCATGATTATTCCTAAACATTTAATTTAATAAGTGGTTGTTCTACTCTGACGCTGTCGCCTTCGGCTACGAGAATTTCCTTTACCGAGCAGGCTGACGTCACCTTATAATTCGACTGCATCTTCATTGCCTCCATCGTGAGCACCGTATCGCCTTCCTTCAGTTCGTCGCCCGGCTTTACGTATATCTTCACTATCTTGCACGGCATCGGAGCAGCAATAGTGTCTGCCTGAGCCACATTCGTAGCCTTGCCCTTGCGCATCCTCATATACTTGGCTCTCGAGTCGAGCATGTCAATCTGATATGTAGAGTAGTTCAGATTTACCTGATAATGCTTGCCGCTACTGTTCTTGGTCAGTTCGGCACTATATGAATTGCCGTCGTATATCATCGAGCATGTGCCGTTGTCGAGCATGGCTACATCCACGTCATATACCTTTCCGTCAATTTCTATCCTCACGTTGTTGCCGTCCTTGCTCAGCAGGGTGGCATCCACGGTCTTGTTTCCTACTTGTATTTCCATTTTTTTAATGCATAAATAACTCCTAACTCCTAACTCCTTCTACACTCTCAGCACACCCTTCTGAAGTCCGAATGCACGCCAGCGGCTTATTGCCGACGTGTCCTGAGCGTTCGTCTGCGAACTGTTCTCCTCCAGATTCATCAGGTAGTCGATATAAGCAGCTATCACAGCCATCGTCTCCGAATCGTTCTTGAATCCGGGTCTGGGTCGCAGACGGTCTTGGTTCCTTTCTATGAAATATGTGTTGTAGTTTCCCTGCTTGAAGTCGGGCACATCGATAATGCGACGCAGATACCTTATGTTCGTGGTCAGTCCCGTAATCTTATATTCATACAGCACACGTCTCATTCTCTCAATGGCATACTCCCTCGTCGTAGCCCATACAATCAGTTTGCCGATCATCGGGTCGTAGTGCATAGGAATCTCATATTCCTCATACACATACGAATCTATTCTCGTACCTATTCCGTGGGGTTCCGTCAACTGCTGTATCACTCCGGGTGAAGGCATGAAGTCGTGCTCCGTGTCCTCAGCACATATACGGCACTCGATGGCATGTCCTCTCTGCTTGATATCCTCCTGTCGTAGTCTGAGCGGTTCGCCGTCGGCAATCTTTATCTGTTCCTTCACAAGGTCTATTCCTATCACCTCTTCCGTTATCGGATGCTCCACCTGCAAACGGGTATTCATCTCCAGGAAGTAGAATTTATGATGCTTGTCAACGAGAAACTCAATCGTTCCGGCTCCCACATAGTTCACGGCTTTTGCGGCAGCTACAGCCTTCGCACCCATCTCCATTCTCAGGTTGTAGTCGATAAACGGACTCGGACTCTCCTCCACAATCTTCTGATGTCGGCGCTGCACGCTGCATTCCCTGTCGTACAGATGTACCACATTGCCGTGCTTGTCACCCAATATCTGAAACTCTATGTGATGAGGTTCCTCAACGAACTTCTCTATGTACACCGTATCGTCACCGAATCCTGCCATAGCCTCACGCTTGGCAGCATTGTACATCTCCACTACGTCTTCCTCTCTCCTTATCAGTCGCATACCCTTGCCACCGCCACCCATACTTGCCTTCAGCATCACGGGCAGACCTATCTCCTTGGCTACCTTCACAGCTTCCTCTGCCGACTGCAACGGTTGTTCCGTTCCCTGCACTACGGGAACCCCCGCAGCCTTCATCTTCTGGCGCGCACGAATCTTATCACCCATCTCCTCCATCGTCTCCGGACGCGGACCTATGAAGATGAAACCTTCCGCCTCGCACCTGCGTGCAAACTCTGCATTCTCCGACAGAAATCCATATCCCGGATGTATCGCATCCACGTTATGTTTCTTTGCAGCCTCGATGATGTGGTCAATGTTCAGGTAACTGTCGCTGCTCGCACTTCCACCTATACACTCTGCCTCGTGGGCAAAACTGACATGACGCGACAGACGGTCGGCAGTGCTGTAAACAGCCACCGAACGTATTCCCATCTCGTAGCAGCTACGCATCACACGTATAGCTATCTCCCCACGATTAGCAACCAGTACTTTTCTAATCATACTCGTTCCTTTTTTTGAAATAATAAATCCAAATTGTCTCTCCTTGTCCGTAGTCCCGCAGACGTGGAGCCATCACTTAGGTCAAGTGGCAGGTCTTCTGACTCGTCTTTGTGTTGTTCCGTCTTCCCAGGCAGTTCCGACACACAGTCATGCGTCAGTCCCAGTGACATGCGTAAGTGACAACACTTAAAATAAAGACATACAGCATCGGGTAATGTTGCAGATTCCCACTGCATTCCCATCTTAGCTCCGCAGTACTACTGACATAGTCAGTCCCTGCAGAGAACCGCTTGCAGCTGCGAAGGTACGACAAAAAAACGACTTGGCAAAATGCTAAGTCGTTTTTATTTCTCAATTCTCAGTGGTCAATGGTCAATGGAAATCCAGTTTCAAAGTTTCAAAGTTTCAAAGTTTCATCAGTAGTTTCTAATTGTCTTGATAGTGCAGTCGATGATTGTCGTCTCAGCGATTTCAGTTTCTTGCGCCTGCCGTTTCAGTTTCTTGCGCCTGCCGTTTCAGTTTCTTGCGCCTGCCGTTTCGTGAAATGACGGGCTCCTTTATACTATATAGTATATTATATATAATATTGTTATAAAATAAACCTGTTAATCAATAAGATTTATAATATATAATAAACGCGCAGGAAGGGAAAATCGAAGTGAAACTTTGAAACTAAGAGAGTATGCCCAGCCGAATTTTCGACCCGGCTAATGGGGGATGCATCTGTAGCAGTGTAGCATCGCACTCCTAGGCTATCCTAGGACTGCCTGAGAATAGCCTAGCACCGCCTTACCACGCGGGCACGACGTATTTACGTGTTCAGCACTGCGTATTTACGTCGCACCCTCGAAGTTTAAGCGTTGTTTCGATGTCTGTTTCTGATGATTGCAATTATGCTTATAATAGCACAAAGCAGGAGGGCAGAGAGGCAAATACGTAGGAAAACGAGGTTTATAGTTCGGTTGTATTCAAAGTAAATGTCTTTGCCTTCTGTGACCTGTGGACCTTCTTTCAAAAAGTACCATGCCCCGAGCCAATAACCCGGTATCAGCTTTTCTCGTTCCTCAAGTTTTGCTACATTCTCCGGATCGAACAGATGGTTGAATCCTACGCTTGCGCGATGGTCGATAAGAGCTTTGTAATAAATGAAGCCATTAAACATGTCTTGGTACTGCATGCCATTTTCCATTGCCCATGGCAAAGGAAAATAATCAAAATTGTCTTTACCAAAAGGAGAGTCCTTAAGATCAAATGCAAAAGCATCTGTTGGCATCTGTTCGAAAGCAACATCCCACTCTCCGTGACGAAGGTCTGGGCGTGCGATTTCCTTTCCTAAGACTAAAGATAAAAGATCAAATTTTAGATTATTAATCATCACATTAGCCACCTTGCCAGGAAATCTACGCTGTATATATTCGCCACAGCAGCCTGGTGTAAAGAACGCGTGACGGTAGTTCATAATGATAAGTGACTTCTTCAAACTATCTGATTCTATAGTTTTTATGATGTTATCCGCCATCACGCTGTCTCTATACGCCAGTTCAGTCCTGTCAATCCAGTTCCTGTCGGCAAACAATATTTCTACCTTCTTCTCCCTGTCATGGTTGAAGTAGTACATTCTTTTCAGAAAAGTGAACCAATTTGTGTTAGGCCACAGAAGGTGTACTGTCTGATTCTCCATCAGAAACGAAGCAAGACTCTTTTCAAGCAAAGTGTCATTCGGGAATGTTGTATCAGTAAAAGTCCTGTATGCATCTCTTGACTCTGCGCATCCGATTTCTGTAAACACGACACCAACCTTATCAACGAACCTGCTATCCGTTACAAGGTCATAAATCATGTCATATTGTGTCATGTCTTGATGAAGGCGCTCGCATAAGACAACATAGTCATACTTTTCAAAAAGCCCCAGTACATAGTCATTGATATCCTGTCGGTTCTGCTTGAGATAATCAACATACTTGCTTACAGAACTAACCGTTGGACGGGGCACGCTCTTCCAAGGAGACTCAACAAGGAATGCTTTGTCGTTTGTACATACAGTGTTGGCCACTCGGGCAAAGAATCCGCTAAGAATAATCAGTAGGAATATGCCTGGCGTTGTTTTATAAAACGGCTGCTTTGTGGCAATCGTGTTCTGCTCACTCCGAAGTAGTGATATGCCAAATATCTTACGCCTGAGGAGTATCAATATCAGGAGTGCAAGAAAAATTGCAATAGAGCGTATTGGCATGAGCCGGTTCCAACATAGAGTCCATGCTATCAAAGCAGGGAAGGAAGTGAACGCTTCGCGAAGAAGGATTTTAATCCAGTCAGGCACTATGCCTTTCTCTGCTACGATTTCAGCATTAAAGAGTGATTCTCCCAGAGTTTTTCGGAAAGTGCAGTATGATACGGTATAATACAATATCCACACAAACCAAAGGCCAGGGAATAAGGGTAAGAAATAAAAAGGAGAGATCAGGAATGCTACAATCTGAAATAAAAATACGATTGTATGAGCATCTATAAGGAACGCAAATAGTCGTTGAAGTAAGTTAGTTTTTCTCATCTTTTGTATATTCTGTCAAAAAAACTGTCTGGTAAAAAGGGCAGTTCTGCTGATGCGGAGCTGCCCTTTCTCATAAGATTTGGGTTAAGAGGTAGGACGTCCCAACTTTTAACTTTTAATTTTTAACTTTTAACTAAGAAAGAAAGGCAGTTCTGCACAGAACTGCCTTTCTTTCTTTATCCTCCGAAGTTGTCGAAACGTATCATGTCGTCTTCCACGCCGAGGGAGTGGAGAAGGTCGAGTACGGTCTTTGCCATCATTGGAGGTCCGCAGAGGTAGTACTCGCAGTCTTCAGGACTTTCATGCTGCTTGAGGTAGGTGTCGCCCATGACGGGGGCTACGAATCCCGGTGTGTACTTGATTCCAGCTGCATCTGCCTTCGGGTCTGGACGGTCGAGGGCGAGGTGGAAGTGGAAGTTCGGGAAGTCTTTCTCGAGCTGGAGGAAGTCGTCGAGGAACGGTATCTCTTCGAGCGCACGTGCTCCGTAGAAGTAGTGCATCGGACGCTGACGGTCTTCGGGGTTGATGCCGTGACCTTTGAGCATGTGCATGATCTGTGCACGCAGAGGTGCCATTCCGGCTCCACCACCGACCCATATCATTTCGCGGCCTGTGCCGTACTGTGGACGGAATTCGCCGTAAGGTCCTGACATGATGACTTTGTCGCCCGGCTTGAGTGAGAAGATGTAGCTGGATGCGATACCCGGATTGACGTCCATGAAGCCTGGTCCCTGGTCTTTAGGCTTGAACGGCGGTGTGGCGATACGTACGTTGAGTGTGATGATGTCGCCTTCGTCGGGGTAGTTAGCCATTGAGTAGGCACGGATGGTAGGCTCGGTGTTGACGCACTTGAGCGGGAAGAGTCCGAATTTCTCCCATGCGGGCAGATAGGTGTCGCCGATGAGACTCTTGTCGAAGTCGCGGTCGTAGTCGATCTGGAATGTAGGTATCTTGATCTGTGCGTAGGAACCGGGTTCGAAGTCCATGTGCTCGCCTGGAGGGAGTGCCACTTTGTATTCTTTGATGAAGGTAGCGACGTTCTTGTTGCCGATGACGGTACATTCCCATTCTTTGACGCCCATGACTGAGTCGTCGACTTTGATGGAGAGGTCGCCCTTGACTTTGCACTGACAGCCGAGACGGTAGCCGGCTTTGATCTGCTTGCGTGTGAAGTGGCCTTTCTCTGAGTCGAGGATTTCGCCACCGCCTTCTACTACCTGACATTTGCATTGTCCGCACGAGCCTTTACCACCACATGCTGAGGGGAGGTAAACGTCGTTGGCTGCAAGGGTAGAGAGGAGGCTGCTGCCCTGATCGACGGTGAGGTTGTCTTTTCCGTTGATTGTGATTGTGACCTGTCCGCTTGGAGAGAGGTACTTTTTGGCTATGAGGAGCAGTACGACGAGTATGAGTACGATTGTCAGGAATACTCCTATGCTGTATAGAATAAATGTCATATCCATAATTTCATTTACTTTTCGTTTAGAGTTTAAGACCAGAGAAGCACATGAATGCCATTGCCATGAGACCTACGGTGATGAATGTGATGCCGAGTCCCTGAAGTGGCTTTGGTACGTCAGAGTATGCCATTTTTTCGCGTATTGCAGCAAGTCCTACGATTGCGAGTGTCCAGCCGATGCCGGAACCGAGTGCGTAGGCGATGCAGTCGCCGACTCCGCCGATGGCCTGTGTAGAAGTCTCGGGGTCGAGCAGGATGCGCTGCTGCATGAAGAGTGATGCACCCATGATGGCGCAGTTTACGGCAATGAGGGGAAGGAAGATTCCGAGTGCGGCGTAGAGAGATGGTGAGAAACGCTCAACTATCATCTCGACGAGCTGTACCATTGCTGCGATGACTGCGATGAAGAGTATGAATGCGAGGAAGGTGAGGTCAACGCCTTCGGCAAGTGCGCCGCTGGCGAGGACACGTGTCTGCAGGAGGTAATCGACGGGCACGGTGATGAGGAGCACGAAGGTTACGGCTATTCCGAGTCCGAACGATGTCTTCACTGTCTTGGATACTGCAAGGTAGGAGCACATACCCAAGAAGAAGGCGAATATCATGTTGTCCACGAAGATGGAGCGGACAAAGAGACTAATGAAATGTTCCATAGTGTTCTGATGTTTTTTGTTCTACTTGGGTTAATCTTCTATCTTGTTTACTGCGCGGTGTACCCAGATGAAACATGCAACGAGGATGAGTGCCATAGCTGGCATGGTCATCATACCGTTGTTGATGTAGAGTCCACCGTTCTCCATGTACCAGCTGTCGGGGATGAGCTGCACACCGAAGAGTGAGCCGAAGCCAAGCAGTTCGCGGAAGAAGCCTACGACTACGAGTACGAAAGCATAGCCGAGTCCGTTGGCTACTCCGTCGAGGAACGACGGCCAGGCAGGGTTCTGCATGGCGAAGGCTTCGAGGCGTCCCATGAGGATACAGTTGGTGATGATGAGTCCGACATAGACGCTGAGCTGCACGCTTACGTCATATACGTAGGCTTTCAGGATGTTGCTGACGATGGTAACCAGGGCTGCAACGACTACGAGCTGTACGATGATACGTATGCGGTTTGGGATGGTCTTGCGGATGAGTGATATGATTACGTTGGAGAAGGCTGTGATGATGGTGACGGAGAGTCCCATTACGATGGCCGGCTTCAACTGTGATGTGACGGCGAGGGCGGAGCAGATACCAAGAACTTGAACCGCGATAGGGTTGTTAAGGTTTAACGGACCCTTGAAGATTTCGCCATTCTCTTTTGAAAATAAACTCATATTCTTGTCCTCCTTATTTATTGTTGACAAAAGCATCGATAGCTGCCTTGTTCTCTGTAAAACATTTCTGAATCATGTCGCTGACACCGTTAGATGTGAGGGTGGCTCCGGTAACGGCATCGACGTAGCTGTCGGCAGAAAGTGTGGCTGGTGCCTTGCCTTTCTTGTAAACGCCGAGAACGACGTTGCCTTCTGCATCGAAGATGACTTTACCTTTGAATTCGTCCTGGAACCACTGCTCGGTGATGCGGGCACCGAGTCCGGCTGTCTCTGACTCATGGTTGAAGAAGCTGCCATAGACGGTCTGTCCGTCTTTGTTGATGGATACCCATCCCCAAAGTCCGCCCCAGAGTCCGGCGCCTTTCATAGCTACGATGAGTTTCTCTTCACCATCGACGTTGGCTGTGAGGGTAGGGCTTTTGAGTTCGCCGGAGGTGATCACTTCGGCATATTTTGCTTCTGCCTCTGCGTTGTCGATGTCGCGGATGTTGAGCGATGCGAGTATCTGCTTCTTGGTGTCGAGTGCTACGTTAGCGTCCTGTGTCGGCTTCAGAGCCGAGGCTACGAATGCGAGGAGGAACGCCACGATAACAACCATTACGGCTGCATAGATAATAGTATATGCGTTGCCATTTGTATTAAGTTTTGCCATAGTCCTGTTCCTCCTTATTTTTTAGCTGCACGTTTTGCGCGTTTGTTAATATTTGCCTGAACGAAACAGTAGTCGAAGAGTGGGGCAAAGATGTTCATGAGCAGGATGGCGAGCATCATACCCTCTGGATAACCAGGGTTGAGTACGCGGATGATGATTGCCATTGCACCGATGAGGAATCCGAATATCCATTTACCACCTTCGGTACGTGGAGAGGTGACAGGGTCGGTAGCCATGAATACGGCTCCGAAGCAGAAACCTCCGACGGTGAGCTGTTCCCACCAAGGGAAGTTGAGTGTCTCAGCGTCGCCATAAGGGAGGAGATATGCGAAGAGTGCTCCACCGATGAAGGTAGAAAGCATTATCTTCCAGCTTGCTATGTTTGCCCATATGAGGATGACGGCTCCGATGAGGATGGCGATGACGCTGGTTTCACCGATAGAACCTGGGATGGTTCCGATGATGGTGTCCATAGCGCTGTAGCTGACCGGTTCGCCTGCTCCGAGCTGTCCGAGCGGTGTGGCCTGTGATACTCCGTCGATGGTTCCGTTGATACAGTCCATGTAGTTTTCGTTGACCCATACTTTGTCGCCCGACATCATGGATGGATAGGCGAAGAAGAGGAATGCACGGGTAACGAGTGCCGGGTTGAAGATGTTCATACCTGTGCCACCGAATACTTCTTTGGCGAAGATAACGGCAAATGCTGTTGCGATGGCGAGTATCCAGAGCGGACAGTTTACGGGTACGATGAGTGGGATGAGGATACCGGTGACGAAGAATCCTTCGTGTACTTCTTCCTTTTTCCACTGTGCTACTGCTACTTCGATGCCCAGACCTACTGCATAGGCTACGACTATCTTAGGCAGCATGACTGCAAGTCCGTAGAGGAAGTTGCAGAGGATGCCGCAGTCGGCTGCGCAACCTGCTACGAGACTGTGCTGGTAGCCGATGTTGTACATACCGAAGAGTATGGCTGGTATGAGTGCTATGATTACGAAGAATATTGAACGCTTCGAGTCGATAGCGTCGTGAATTTGCGCACCTTTCTTCTTTGCCGTTTCGTTTGGCACGTAGAAGAATGTCTCCATTGCATCGTAGAGAGAGCCGAATGCGCTGAGCTTACCTCCTTCTGAGAAGGTTGGCTTCAGGTTGTCAAGAATTTTCTTAAGTCCCATAGTGCTTATTCATTTTCTTTACGCAACATGTCAAGTCCTTCCCTGACAATGCGCTGGAGTTCAACTTTTGAGCTGTCCACGAATTCTGCTACGGCGAAGTCTTCAGGCGCTACCTCATAGATGCCGAGTGCTTCCATGCGGTCGATGTCACCAGAGATGATTGCCTTGACGAGCTGTTCGGGATAGATGTCCATTGGGAATACAGAGTCGTATTCGCCGCTGAATATCATGTGACGGTGGCCACCTTTGACACGGGCGTCGAGTGTGTATTCTTTCTTCTTAGGCATGAGCCATGAGAAGTAGGAACGGCTGACGGAGAATTCTTTCAGACGCGGAGCAATCCAGCCGAAGAGTTCGTTTGCCTCGTCGCCTTCAGGGATGGCTGTCACTTCGGTAGAGTGGGCGAGCAGGAAGTCTGACTCGCTTGTCTGCTGACCTGTGAGCGGGTTGCCGTCGATGAGACGTACTTTCTTGTCGGTAGCTACGTTGCCGGCTACGATGTCGCCTATCTTGGCACCGATCAGTACGGTCTTGTACTGAGGTTCCTTGATTTCTGAACCTGCAACGGCTATGGTACGTGTGAAGTCTGCCTTGCCGGTGAGGAAGAGACGACCTATCATCGCTACTTCTTCGGCTGCGATGGTCCAGACCACTTCGCCCTTGTTGATAGGGTCAACATGGTTGATCTGCACACCTACGTTTCCTGC